>JAZBOH010000013.1:0-2491 GCA_036351055.1 Lysobacterales bacterium | reverse complement strand
TGGGCGACGACTTCTTCCAGGCCCGTTTTGACTTTTATGACGCCGGGCTGTCCGGGATCGCCGAGCCGGAAGAAAAGTGGAAACGGGCCGTCAACGCGGTCAACGGTACCCTCGGTGAACTGCTGGGTCAGTTGTATGTCGACCGGCATTACCAGGAAGAGGCCAAGGCCCGCATGGACGTGATGATCGCCAACCTGATCGAGGCCTACCGGCAATCGATCACCGAACTGGACTGGATGAGCGAGGAAACGAAGCAGCAGGCGCTGGTCAAGCTGTCCAAGTTCAACCCCAAGGTCGGCTACCCGGAAGAATGGCGCGACTACAGCGCGATGGATATTGTCGCCGGCGACCTGGTGGGCAACGTCAAGAACGCGGCAACCTTTGCGCATAACCGCGACATCAACAAGCTGGACAAGCCGGTCGACAAGAACGAGTGGTTCATGAACCCGCAGACCGTCAATGCCTATTACAACCCGGTCTGGAACGAGATCGTGTTCCCTGCAGCGATTCTGCAACCCCCGTTCTTTAACGTCGAAGCTGATGACGCCGCAAACTACGGCGGTATCGGCGCGGTCATTGGACACGAGATCGGTCATGGTTTCGACGACCAGGGCCGCCAGTTCGACGGTGACGGCAACCTGCGTGACTGGTGGACCGAGCAGGACGCGGTCCGCTTTGACGAGCGCAAGAACAAGCTGGCGGCCCAGTACGACAGCTATGAGGTGATCGACGGCCTGACCATCAATGGCCAGTTCACCTCGGGTGAGAACATCGGCGACCTCGGTGGTCTCGGCATTGCCTACAAGGCCTACCACCTGTCGCTCGGCGACCAGGAAGCCCCGGTCATCGACGGCTTTACCGGTGACCAGCGCTTCTTCCTGGGCTGGGCCCAGGTGTGGCGCTCCAAGGCACGCGACGAGGAAGCCAAGCGGCTGCTGACGGTTGATCCGCACTCTCCGGCCAAGTTCCGGGCCAACGGTGCGGCGGTCAACATCGATCCTTTCTACGCGGCTTTCGACGTGAAAGAAGGCGATGGCATGTACTTGCCGCCCGAAGACCGGGTCAAGATCTGGTAAATGAAAAAAACGGTCACGAAAGTGGCCGTTTTTTTGCGACCCTTTGCAAGCTGACTGCGTCTCTACCTGTGATGAGCGGATCGCCTTTCGATATCGAGTTGGACGAGATGACCCTCGCGCGTGTGCGCCGCGGGAGTCTGCCGGCCTGCGAGACCGTGTTCCGAAAGTTTCAGCAACCGGCCTTTTCCGTCGCTTTTCGGATATGTAACTGCCGGGAAACAGCCCAGGAGGTTTCGCAGGAAGCATTCATCACGGCCTTCGGCAAGATCAAGCAGTATCGTGGCGATGCACCGTTCTGGGGTTGGCTGAGGCGCGTCGTGGTCAACCATGCGATCAGCACCATCCGGCGGGAGTCGAAAGCCAGCACGGTTGAGTTCCAGGAATTCCATGGGCGCGCCGACGGCGGGCAGGAACAGACGGGGCTGGCGATGGACCTGGACAGCGCCCTGGGCGCCCTGGGCAGCGAAGACCGCGCGGTGGTCTGGCTGCACGATGTCGAGGGTTACAACCACAAGGAAATCGCGACATTTTTTGGCAAGACAGAAAGTTTTTCAAAGACCCGCCTTTCGCGGGCACGGGCCCGGCTGAGGGAGTTGCTGGACCCGGAGAAATCCTCGCTGGCGGCGGTCCGTTGAGCGCTACCGGGAGTTTTAGACCATGAAGGTACTGAACATGCATGAAATCCGGCACAAACAGGAAGACCCCCTGAACCTCAGGAGCCTGCCCCTGGTCATGCCCGATGAAGACGGCTGGCCGGTCATCGAATCGGCCCTGCGCCGGCAGAGTCAGCGTGGCCGTCGCTGGAAATGGGCCGGTGGCACCCTGGCGGTTGCAGCCACCGCCGTCATGGCCCTGTCGCTGCTCCTAGGGCAGCCGTTTGATGGCCCGCAAACAGGCACGCCTGAAATCAGCCGGGGACCGGTCGCGCAGGAAGCTGAATCCGTGCCGCTGATGGCGCCGACGCTGGAATCTCTGATCGCCATGTCGCAGCAACTGGAAGGACGGGTTCGCCTGTACCGCGAACAGGTGGGCGACCTGAGTTCCGACGCACTGGTTTACCAGGTCGAACTGCAGGACCTGATTGTCCAGGTCGATGAAGAATTGAGCATGAACCCGGGATCACGGGAATTGTGGGGGCAGCGGGTCAACCTGCTGCTGGATGTCACGCAGCTGTATGAAAGCAGTTTGCGACGGGATTACCAGCAAATGGCGTCACTGTAGTCAGAGACATGAAAAACAGGATAGTACGCAGATGAAACACAAATGGATCTTTCTGGCGGTTTTTATGCTGGCGGCGGCACCCCTGGCCCTGGCCGGTGGTCAGCCTGCTGACTCCGCAACGGAGATTGAATACAGCCGCATGGTCGAAGAAGCCGAACTGGCTCGGGTCGAAGCTGAGAAAGCACGCCGCGAGG
>JAZBOH010000012.1:0-62725 GCA_036351055.1 Lysobacterales bacterium | reverse complement strand
CTGTGTGTTGTGCTCGCCCTGGCGCTGCCCGTGGACCGGGTTCCGTTTTCCGGCTTTGCATTTGCCTTGCTGGCAGGGTGGTTTCCGCTGCTGCGGTGGCTGAGGGGGAAGAAGGCATACGGCTTGGGCTGAGTCCGGTATTTTCACCGGCTACGCCATGACGGAATAGTCACAGGCAATTCAATAATAGTAGTTCGAGGATTCAGAATGAAAACCAGCATCATCATCGCCGCCCTGTTCCTGTTACTTACCGCCCCCTCATTGCAGGCCGGGCCGAACGACCGGGATATACCGTCCATCTCCACCACGCAGAAAATGAAACTCACCGCGCAGGTAATGGCCGTGGACCTGCAGAGTAAAGAAGTGACGCTGAAAGGCCCGGAGGGAGACCTGCACACCCTCGAGCTGCCGGAAGCCACGCGCCTGGACGAAGTGGAAGTGGGTGATACCGTGCTGGCCAAATACGTTCAGCACCTGACCCTGGAACTGTACCCGGGAACGGGCGCCAAACCCGGCCACGGCACCATGAGCACCATGAAGCGAGCGGCGGATAGCGAGCAACCTGGCGGTGTGATCACGGAAACCTCCATTTCCATGGCCACGGTCAACGAGATCGACCTGGAAAACGGCACCTTCAAACTGGAATGGGAAGATGGCATCAAGGAATACATTGCCCGTGACCCGGAGAACCTCAAGAAGGCCAAGGTAGGGGATTACGTGGTGGCTACTTACACGGCGGCATTGGGCCTGGAGTTGCAGGAAGTGAATCTGAATTAATTCAGCCTGCTCATAAATATTGGCCAGCTACATTTGCCAGAATTTTCTGGCCCGGAATTCTTTTGTGCTGCTTTCCTTCGTCAAGCCGCTGAAACGAGGTCATTTGGCGTGCCTTCAAAGTCCACCTTCAGCCGAGCTCCATTAAACTCCTGCACAGCCCAAATAACAGCCAACAGATTTGAGGCTACCGGGTTCCCTTTTACAGATAACATCCGCATCAGGCTTTTTTCTTGCAAGCCGGTAATTTCGGAGAGCTTTCCAAATCCAATTGTTGCATTCACATAATTACGCAGAACACTTCGGCCGGTTACCAGATCGTTGTCGAGTAAAGCCTGAACGGCACCACGGAACACCTCGAGTCCGAATTCCGGGTCCCGATCGATATTGGCTTTGAAAACTTCTTTGAATTCCGTTGTAAGCCCCATCTTATTCACTGTTCCTTATTCGATTTTCGTTTTGCCCATAGAGACTGTGCACGCTGAATTTGCAATGCCTGATTACTTTTCGTGCTTCCGCCGAGAAGAACAACGACACCTTTGCCACGTTTCGCAAAATATATTCGAAACCCTGGTCCGGAATGAACTCTTCGTTCCCAGATGCCTTTTCCCGCAAATTTCGAGTCAGAAAAGTTGCCTTCTTCCAATTGAAATAGAGCGGCTGAGATTCTGAATCGGCTGGTTCGGTCGAGCTTGTTGAACCAGTTAGTGAAAGGCTCCCGGCCACTGTTAGACCTGCAAATTTCTAGCTTTACTTCTTTCATATAGTAACATATGTGTTACCTAAATAGGCATGTTTCCATTTTTAAGGGGTTTGGTTCAGGTTTAACATTTTGCGATTTGAAATAATGTCGGGTGAGTACGCGTAGGTTTGTAAGAAACTCACCAACCACGCGAGGGTACTCATGCTTAACCGCAAAGAAGAAGTTCTTAACGCCATTGACGGTCCCGGGAATGTGTACAGCGCAGGCTGGTCGATATACAGTGATGATGACGGTTGAACACTCTCACGGGTGCATCGATGAAACGGGTACAACTCTTATCGGGCGACATCACAAAGCTGAAAATTGATGCCATCGTCAACGCGGCCAACAACTCCCTGCTCGGGGGCGGCGGTGTTGACGGCGCCATCCACCGCGCGGCCGGTCCCGGCCTGCTGGAAGAGTGCGCCGCGCTGGGTGGTTGCGAAACCGGCCAGGCGAGGATTAGCGGCGGGTACGAGTTGCCCGCGAAATTCGTGATTCACACCGTGGGCCCGGTTTACAGCGACGGGCACAGCGGCGAAGCGGAGCGCCTGGCCTCCTGCTATGTCCAGAGCCTGGCATTGGCGGCGAAGAACGGCGTCAAGAGCATCGCCTTTCCCAATATCAGCACCGGGGTATACGGGTATCCCAAAGTGGAAGCGGCGCAAATCGCCGTTCGCGCCGTCGGCGATTTCCTCGACCGGCACAAACTGCCGGAACGCGTGGTGTTCTGTGTGTTCGATGACGAGAACTACCGTATCTACCAGCGGCTGATCGATCACTTGCCTGCGGACTCCCTGGTGGCACCACAATAGCCTATTTATATCATTTTAAATCGTAACAAATGACGAAATAATATCCCAATATCCTATTTATCGTAATTACTTACGACTTGACATAAGATCATAATAAGCCTATATATCGTCATATATGACGAGTATAAACCTATCAGAACTGCTGACAGATGACGCCGTCCTGGCCGAGATCGGCGCCCGGCTGGCCCGGCGCAGGCTCGACCTGCAACTGACGCAGGCGGACCTGGCCGAGCAGGCCGGGGTGGCCAAGCGCACGGTGGAGCGGATCGAGGCGGGTGCATCCACCCAGCTTTCGACCCTGGTTCGCCTGTTGCGGGTGCTAGACCTGTTGCCCAGGCTGGACCAGGCCATTCCCGAACAACCGCCGCGGCCCATGGACCTGCTCAGACGCAAGGGCAAGCAGCGCCAGCGCGCTTCAAGCCGGGGCCGCCAGGCAGAAACCGGCAAGCCGTGGGCCTGGAACGACGAACCGTGACGTCCGTTGCCGAAGTCCGCTTGTGGGGGCGAACCATCGGGGCTGTTTCCCTGGGCGAGGGTGCCGAAGTTGCCGCATTCGAGTACGACCCGGCGTTTGCGCACAGCGGCATCGAGGTATCACCGCTGGTGATGCCGCTTTCCGGCAGCGTGTTTTCCTTTCCTGAATTGCCACGCAAAACCTTTCACGGCCTGCCGGGCCTGCTGGCCGACTCCCTGCCGGACCGCTTTGGCAACGCCCTGGTCGATGCCTGGCTGGCCACCCAGGGGCGTACACCCGGATCCTTTTCGGCGCTCGAGCGCCTTTGTTACACCGGCACGCGTGGTATGGGGGCGTTGGAGTTTGCACCCGTTATCGGGCCCCGGGCCCGCCTGAGCAGCAAGGTGCACGTCGATCGCCTGGTTGAACTGGCTTCGGACATTCTCAGCCGCCGCGACGGCCTGCATGTTTCGCTCGCTCCGGAAGGCAGCGCCAGCGCCCTGGCCGAGATCCTGCGCGTGGGTACATCGGCCGGCGGTGCCCGGGCCAAGGCGGTGATCGCCTGGAACCCGTCCACCAACGAGGTCCGTTCCGGTCAGGTGAAGGCGGGCAAGGGTTTCGAGTATTGGATTCTGAAGTTCGACGGTGTCAGCGGCAACCGCGACAGGGAACTGGACGACCCGAGGGGTTACGGCGCCATCGAATACGCCTGTTACCTGATGGCGATGGATTGCGGCGTCGAGATGAGCGCGTGCCGCCTGCTCGAGGAAAACGGGCGCCGGCATTTCATGACCCGGCGTTTCGACCGCGACGGTAAAGGCGGGAAGATCCACATGCAGTCTCTGTGCGCCCTGGCGCATTACGACTTCAACCTGGCCGGGGGCTACAGCTACGAGCAGGCCCTGCAGGTGGTGCGCCGCCTGGGTTTGCCGATGTCCTCGGTGGAACAACTGTTCCGGCGCATGGTGTTCAACCTGGTCGTGCGCAACCAGGACGACCACGTCAAGAACATCGCTTTTTTAATGGACAGGTCGGGTAACTGGAGGCTGTCGCCGGCCTTCGACGTGGTTTACAGCTACAACCCCGGTGGCGCCTGGACCGCCACCCACCAGATGACCGTGAACGGCAAGCGTGACGGCTTCACGATGGATGACCTGGAGGCCTGCGCGCGCACGGCTTCGATGAAACGCGGGCGTGCGGCCAAAATCCTGGCCGAGGTCATCGAGGGCGTGTCACGGTGGTCTGCCTACGCTGACCGGGCAGGCGTGCCGGAAGTTGTGCAGGAAAAAATCGGGCGTGCCTTCCGCCTCAGGTTCTAGGCGAAGCTTATTCCCGGCTACAGACCAGGCCGATTCTGTGCGAATATGCGGTTCCATTTCTGAAAACGGCAGTCGCTACAGAGGCACAGCAAAATATGAAACCGTTCACGCTTTATTCCGCAGTCATCCTGTTTTTCCTGGGCCTGTCCACGCCGGTTTTGGCCGCTGATGCAGCACCGGACCCGATCATACTCGGCCAAGGCACCAACCTGGCCCACTGGCTTTCCCAAACCCGTTTAAGCGGCGAGAAACGCCGTAACTTCATCACCGAAAAAGACATCGCGTACATCGCTGAACTGGGTTTCGAGCATGTGCGCATGCCCATCGACGAGATGCAAATGTGGGACGAGCAGGGCAGGCGCGACGAGGATGCCTTCGAGATCCTGCACAACGCCATCCGCTGGAGCCTGGCCAACGATCTCAAGGTCGTAGTGGACCTGCACATCCTGCGCTCGCACCACTTCAACGCCGAGGACAAGCCGCTGTGGACCGACCCGGCCGAGCAGGAGCAGTTCATTGACCTGTGGCGGAGTCTGTCGGAAGCGCTAAACGGCTACCCGACCGCAACGGTGGTGTACGAACTGATGAACGAGCCCGTGGCCGATGACCCGGAAGATTGGAACAGGCTCGTGGCGAAAGCGTTCGCGGCCATCCGCGAACTGGAACCTGAGCGCACCGTGGTGATCGGTTCGAACAGGTGGCAGGGCGCGGAAACGTTTGACGAACTGGTGGTGCCCGACGACAGGCGCATCATCCTCAGCTACCACTTCTACGAGCCGTTCATATTTACGCATTACAAAACCAGCTGGAACTTCATGAAGGACTACGATGGCAAAGTTCGCTACCCGGGCATGAGCCTCAGCGAGGAACAGTTCCAGGCCCTGCCGGATAATTTGAAACAGGAGCTTGAGCGCTTTGCAGGTAAATCTTTCAACAAGCAGGCGCTGCTTGAACTGATGGAAAAACCCCTGCGCCGGGCGAAAGAGCTGGGTTTGCCGCTGTACTGCGGCGAGTACGGCGTGTTCAATGCCGCCCCCCTGGAAGACGAGTTGCGCTGGTACCGGGATGTGCTGGAAATCTTCGAAGAGAATGGTGTCAGCCACGCCAACTGGAACTACAAGAGCGACCAGTTCGGTTTCGTGGGCCTCAATGGCAAGCCGATCGAGCCGATCAGGGATGTCCTTGTCGGGAAGTAGCGGCGAGCACGGTTAATTTCTCCTACACCTTTTCGGGAAAAGCGCTACATCTACACCTGGAGCCCGGCTATGGACCCGGGACCGTCGCCTTGGCGCCATCGCGAGAGACCTGGGACTTGCCTGAACGATCGCAAAACAGGTTCCTGGAATAGCTGGCTCACCAGTCCTTGAGCGGGTAGTGAATGATGGTTTCCAGGGGCCACTCCGTGCCCGATTCCTTTATCCGCTCGCGGAAATTGGGCGTGGCTTCCAGGTCGAACGGCGCGCCGCATCCGCAGTACATCGTTGTCAACAGAAGTTGCATGGAGCCTCCGGGCAGTGCATCCATTTCCGCAGCCAGTTGGTTTGCTTGCTGCCGCTGGCCCAGTGCCGCGTGGATTTCGATCTCGGACCTGAGGTTAGGCCCGTGAAGGTCCTTCCAATTCGCCAGGGCGGCCATGGCGCCTTCGGCATCACCCATGGCCGCCAGCGGCAGCGTACGGGCGCTCATGCCGAAAAACGAGGTGTCTATTTCCGCCAGGGGCGCCAACTCCAGCGCCTCTTCGGGGCGGCCCATTGCAATCAGGAACCACTGCTTGCTTGCCGCGGTCCAGGCACTTGATCCAAACTGAACTTCGGATTCGTCCAACAACGCCAGGGCCGTCTTGAAATCGCCCTGCATAGCGTAAGTCTGGGCGACCTTGAGCGTACCGATTTGATCCAGGGGTTCGCACTGTTGATGGCGCTCCCACATCTTTTTGGAATCTTCGGCATAGCCGATTCCGGTGGCGAGTTCAATCCAGGTCGGCGTCGGGCAACCCTCGGTGGCCAGCGCCTTCCTGATCCGGTCGTGCAGAGGGGTCCAGTCATCCGAGAACAGGACACGGTCGACGTCAATAAAGGCGCGCCGGGGTGAATCGGCGGAAAACCGGTAAGCCTGGTCAAGCACGTACTGCAAATCTGCCAGCGCGGCCGCCCTCGGCCCAGCGGTAGTTTCGGAGTCAAGAATCACGTGGGCGTAGTAGTCTGACTTGCTCCAGTAGGCTGCGCCGAATTCGGGTACCAGTTCGATGGCCCGGTCGAAATGCACCACGCCCTCGCGCAAGAGGGCCATCATGTCCTCGCCTCCATGGGCGTGTGAGAACAGTTCTGCACCTTTCTGGTATTCAACGAAGGCATCCACGTTTCGAACCCCCGCATTCTGCATCCGCTGCCGGGCGGACTCGTCGAGCACGATTTTCAGGGCATTGGCCACGTTGCTGGAGATGTCGTCCTGGATGGCGAACACGTCGTCCATCTTGCGGTCGTAGGTATTCGACCACAGGTGGAAGCCGTCCTCGACGCGGATCAACTGGGCCGTGACCCGCACCTGCTCACCCTGCCGCCTGACACTGCCTTCGAGCACGTTGGCCACGCCCAGCGTTGCACCGATTTTTCTCAGGTCTTCGTTTTTGCCTTTGAAACTGAAAGAGGAAGTTCGTCCCGCCACCTGCAGGTCCGGCAACTGCGCCAACTGGTTGAGCAGTTCCTCGGAAAGACCGTCGGCGAAGTACTCGTTTTCCGGGTCCGCGCTCATGTTTACAAACGGCAGCACGGCGATGGACCGGGCCACGGCCGCACCCTCGGTGCCGGCTTCAGGGGCTGTTTTTTCGGCACTCACTACCTGTGCAACCGCCGGTTCCGGCGTGGCAGGGACGGGTTCATTCCGCGACTGGTACAGGACAAAAATCACGCCCGAAACGACCATCGCGATGGTCAGGTAATTGAGCTTGCGCCCGGTGGAGTGGGTGGCGGAATGATCGCGGTCAAGCTCGGATTCCTTCTTGATACCCTCGGGCGTCATCTCGAAAATCCAGGCGAATACGGCAACCGGTACCAGCCCGATGGCCAGGGCGAGGATCAGGAAGCGCGAGGTCCAGTCGGGTACGTCGAAAGCATCCAGCGCCACGTCTGCAACCTGCAGCAGCAGCCACGACATCACCACGTAAGCCGCCACGACACGGAAGACATTTCGGCGTTTCAATTCTTCAAAAAGGGACACGATTGGGCTTCTACCTGGCCATTGCTGATTGCAAGACTACCTGCAAGGCAGGAAAATGCCAATTCGCAAGCAGTTGAAAGCAATAAGCGCGGGGACACAGGGCAGCGCAGCCATGCCGGAAGAGCGATCACCTCCGGATACGAGACGTTGGGGCTTTCATCAAGATGCATACGACGGGAAGTATCGGTATGAACATTGAAATTTACCAGGTCGACGCATTCGCAGAACGGCCTTTCGAGGGTAACCCCGCCGCGGTCTGTCCGCTGGATGCCTGGCTGCCCGACGACCTGATGCAGTCGATCGCGGCCGAGAACAACCTGTCCGAGACGGCTTTTTTCGTGCCGAAGGGATTGGGCTACGCGATCCGCTGGTTCACGCCGGCGGCCGAGGTCGACCTGTGCGGTCATGCCACGCTGGCTTCGGCCTGGGTGCTGTTCAACTGCCTGGGTTTCGCGGCAGAGGAGGTTTGTTTCTCCTCGAACTCCGGGCCCCTGCGTGTTTCCCGCGACCGCGACCGCCTGGTGCTGGATTTCCCGGCCCAGCCGCCCAGGCACTGCGCGACACCGCCCGGAATTATCGAGGCTCTCGGCGCGGAACCCGTCGAGTGCCTGGAGTACGTCGATCTGCTGGTCATTTTTGACGATCCCGAGATCGTGCTGAACGCAAAACCGAAAATGGATGTCCTGGCCCGCCTGGATTTCCGCGGCGTCATCATTTCAGCGCCCTCCGGTGAATACGACTTCATATCCCGCTTCTTCGCGCCGTCTGTTGGGGTGCCCGAAGACCCCGTGACCGGCTCGGCGCACACCAAGCTCGCGCCGTACTGGGCCGGCAGGCAGGGCAAGCAGCACTTGCACGCCCGCCAGGTGTCTGCCCGGGGGGGCGACCTGCTGTGCACCTTGCAGGGAGACCGCGTATTGATTGCCGGTCACGCCGTGCTGTTCCTCAAGGGTGAAATCGAAGTCTAAAAAGGGGCAGGCCGCCCTGCATGGGCTGCTACAATACGCTTCTTTGAAGCCCTCGATCCGTCCGCATGAAAACACAAGCCGACCTCTCTGTTCCGCTCTCGGATCACGAATACGACGAACTCGAGTCTTTTCTGCTTTCCCTGGAAATCGAAGAGGCGGTTCTGAACATGTCCGAGTTGGACGGCTTCATCACCGCCATCGTCAGCGGCCCGGAATTGATCCTTCCATCCGACTGGCTGCCGGTTGTCCTGGGCGGAGAGGGCAGCGTTCCGGCCATTGAAAATCCGGAAGATTTCAGCCGGCTGTCCAGCCTGATGATGCGCCACCTCAACACCACGGCCGCCACCCTGATGGAAGAGCCACAGGCCTTCGAGCCGTGTTTCATGGAAAGCCTCGTTGAGGGTAAATCCTACCTGGTGGTTGACGACTGGTGCATCGGCTATATGAAGGGCGTGATGCTGCGGCCCGAGCCGTGGCGGAACAACGACGTCGACATGGTGGAAATCCTGTCCCCGATCCCGCTTTTTACCACCAGTGAGGGATGGGAACTGCTGGACCTGTTGGCCGACCGTCACGTCGAGTACCTGCAGAACCAGGTCGCCGCGGCGGCCCGCGCGGCCCATGCCTACTGGCTGGCGCGCAGGGACGAGTTCCTGGCGCCCGAGGGTTACAGCCTCCATTGAGCGGAGTCCACAATAACCACTTCCTGCGCGCCGTGGCGCCCGTCGCCACGCTGTTGCTCGGTGTCGCGATCCTGATCACCGGCCAGGGCCTGCAGGGTGTATTGATGCCGGTGCGCGCCACGTTGGAAGGATTTTCCACTTTTGCCGTGGGCTTTATTGGCGCGTTTTATTTCCTGGGATTCACATTCGGTTGCTGGAAGGGTTCCGAGATGATCCGGCGGGCCGGGCACGTGCGGGTCTTTGCCGCCATGACCGCGGTCGCATCGGCGGTTCCGCTGTTGCAGGGTCTGTGGGTAAACCTCTGGACCTGGGGTCTGATGCGCTTCGCCACCGGGTATTGCTTCGCGGTGCTCTACGTCGTCATCGAAAGCTGGCTCAACGAGCGGGCGACCGACGAGAACCGCGGCACGGTTTTTTCGGTGTACATCATCATCATCATGACCATGCTCGCGGCCGGGCAACAGATCCTGTTGCTGGGCGACCCGGAGACCCTGGACCTGTTTGCTGCGGCGTCGGTGCTGGTCTCGCTGGCGGCGGTGCCATTGCTGATGTCCCGCGGCGCCGAACCCCAGGAGGTGGAGCACAGTCATTTCAAACTTCGCCTGCTGTATCAGAACTCGCCGTCCGGAATGCTCGGCAGTTTCACATCGGGTCTCACCAACGGCTCGTTCTGGGCACTGGCGCCGGTTTACGCCGCCGCGGTGACCCAGGACGTGTCCATGGCGGCGTGGTTCATGACGGCCGTGGTTTTGGGCGGCGCAACCGGCCAGTGGCCGCTGGGCTGGTGGTCCGACCGGGTTGACCGGCGTTACGTCCTGGTGTTTGCCTGTCTGCTCGGCGCCGTTTCCGGCCTGGCCCTGTGGATGCTGGCGCCGCGGCTTGAAAACTGGGGCGTCGTGGCGCTGGGTTTTACCTGGGGCATGCTCTCATTCCCGGTCTATTCGATTTCCGTGGCACAGGCCAACGACCGGGCCCGCCCGGGGACCTTCGTGATGATTTCCAGCGGATTGCTGCTGATGTACGGGATAGGGGCGATCATCGGGCCGTTCCTGTCTTCGACCGTCATGACGGTGCTCGGCGGTGGCAGCCTTTTCCTGTTTGCAGCCTCTGCACACTTTTTGCTGGCCCTGTTTGCCATGTTGCGCGCGGGCAAGGAAGAACAGACCCCCTTGAAAGAGCACACGGATTTCAGCGACTCACTGGCTTCGGCCCTGACCGCTTCCCAGGTGTACGAGGAGGAAATCGAGTCAGAACAAGACCGGAGCGGGCAGGAGCAGTAAACCCCCGGTCTCAATAATCGCCCGCGTTTTCTTCCTCCAGCGCCGCCAGGCGCTTCCTGAGATCGGCCAGTTCCGATTCCAGGCTGGCGACACGCTGTTCCAGGCCATCTGGATGCCTTGCGGACCGGGCCGCGGCGGGTGCCGGTTCTGGAATATCCGGTTCGCCCGACAGCAGGTGGGCATAGCGGCCTTCTTTTTGCCCGGCCTGGCGGGGTAGGGCCGTCGCCAGTGCGGGGTCGTTTTCCATCAGCTTTTTCAAGGCAAACTGCACGTCGTCGAGGTCGTCGAACTCGTACATCCGGTGGCAGTGGCTTTTCAGTTCCCCCAGGGTCTGCGGTCCGCGCAGCATCAGGGTGCAGAGCAGGGCGATGCCCTTGCTGTGCAATCCCATGACCTGCGGCACCTTGTGCTCGTAACGCGCCACGCGTGAGCCCCAGACCTCGCTGGCCAGGCCCATGCCTTCCAGTTCACGGATGGTGTGCCCCACCTCGCCCTCGGTGTAGGCCGTGACGGGAAAACGCGAGGATTTCTGATTGCAGGCATTGCGCAGTGCGTTCAGCGACAGGGGGTACTGGTCCGGCGTTGTTTCTTTTTTTTCCATCAGGCAGCCCAGTACGCGGACCTGGGTGGCGGTAAATTCATTCATCATCTGGTTTTCCCCTCCAAATCAGTCCTCGAACCAGTTGGACAGTTTCTCGTTGATCGTGCCGGCGTGGGTTTCCATCAGCCAGTGTCCTGCCCCGGCGATACCTGCTGCCTGTCCGCCGCTGGACGCGACGATCTCCAGCCACTTCGCCGAGTGAAACATCAGCGGTTTGCGTTCGCCAAACAGGTATAACACGGGACAGCCCGGGGTGTATCGGCCCAGCAGCTTGCCGCGCTTCCACGGCAGCATCATGTTGCGCCACAGGTAAAAATAGGGGTAGTTGAACCGCGAGTGGATTTGCGCGCGCTGCCGTGCAGGCACCCGGATCACCCTGGCCACGCCCCGGCTCAACCAGGCGCCGAGCGGCGGGACCAGGCCACCCGCCAGCCAGCAGGCGACCAGCGACCACTGGTAGCCCATGATCATCAGGGATGTCTTGATGTTTTCCGGTTTGAGGTGGCCGCCGATATCCATCGCCGCCATCTTCGAGACCAGTCCAGGGTGTTCTTTTTCCAGCATATAACCGAGGTAGGCGCCCCAGTCGTGGGTGACCAGGCCGATCTTGCCACCGGGTTGGACCTGCCGGATGGTGGCGGCCAGCCGCTCCACCAATTCAGGGAAATCAAAACCGCCGGCTTTTACGGACGTTTCGCCGAAATTGGGTAGGGTGACCCGTACGCAGCGAAATTTTCCGCCCAGGGCCTCGACCTGCTTGCGCCACAGGCTGGCGTTATCCGGCCAGCCGTGGATAAAAAACAGGGTAGGGCCGTCGGGATTTCCCGCGCTGCTGTATTCGCAGGCGGGCTTGCTTGTGCTCATGGGTTTATCGTCTCGCCGGCTTGTGCATGGTGACAGAGTTATAGCACAGACCCCGCATTTGTTGCCTTATCAACGCAAGAAAATAAGTCCCGGTTGACAAGCCTATTTCCTTACCATACGTTGTAGTATGGAAGATGAAATCCGAGAAGGTAGCCTGCCATGATCCTCCTGAACCCGAAGAAGTATTCCCGCGAAGTTTCAGATGACCGCTCCCGCGAGGTAATGCAAAAAACCATTGCGTTTTTCGAAGGCAGGGGGTTGGCAAAACTGAAAGAGGATTTTCACGAGCGCACCTGGTACGCCGACTTCATCCAGTTCATGGCGCAGGAAAAAATCCTGGCCACCATGATGACCAATGCGGAAAACGGCGGCGGCGATGCCCGTTGGGATACTTCCCGGGTATGCGAGTTCGCCGAAATCCTGGGTTTCTACGGGCTTTGTTACTGGTACGTCTACCAGGTCTCGGTGCTGGGTATCGGACCGATCTGGATGAGTCACAACCCGGTCATGAAAAACCTGGCGGCGCGCTACCTGGAAGAGGGCGAGATATTCGCCTTCGGGCTCTCTGAAAAAGAGCACGGCGCCGATATCTACTCTTCTGACATGGTCATCACGCCGCAAGAAGAAGGCCGGTATACCGCGAACGGTGGCAAGTATTACATCGGCAACGCCAACCAGGCGCGCATGGTCTCCACCTTCGGCAGGATGGCCGACTCGGGTGAGTACGTTTTTTTCGTGGCCGATTCGCAGCAGGAGAACTATCACCTGGTCAAGAATGTCGTCAACAGCCAGTCCTACGTGGCCGAGTTCGAGTTGAAGGACTATGAAATCACCGATGAGCAGATACTGGCCAGGGGCGACGACGCCTGGAACGCTGCGCTGAACACGGTGAACGTGGGTAAGTTCAACCTCGGCTGGGCATCGATCGGGATGTGCACCCATGCCTTCTACGAGGCCATCGATCACGCGGCGGCAAGGCGTCTCTACAGCATGTACGTAACCGATTTCCCGCATGTAAAACGCCTGTTCACCGAGGCCTGGGCCAGGCTGATCGCGATGAAACTGTTTGCCCTGCGGGCTTCGGACTACTTCCGCTCCGCATCGGCGGACGACCGCCGCTACCTGTTGTATAACCCCATCGTCAAGATGAAGGTCACCACCCAGGGTGAAGAAGTCATCGACCTCTTGTGGGACGTGATTGCCGCCAAGGGATTCGAAAAAGACACCAGCTTCGAAATGATGGCCATCGATATCCGCGCGCTGCCCAAGCTGGAAGGTACGGTTCACGTCAACATGGCGCTGGTGATCAAGTTCATGGCGAACTACTTTTTCGGGCCTGAAGAGTACCCGGAGGTTCCGCAGCGGTTCGATGCGGCCGACGATGCCTTCCTGTTCAACCAGGGTCCGGCCCGGGGCCTGGGCAAGATCCACTTCCATGATTACAAGGCGGCCTATGACAGTTATGACTTCCCGAACCTGGCTGTTTTCAAAGAACAGATTGCCCTGTTCAGGGAAGCCCTGGTCAAGGCGCCGGCAACGGCTGAGCAAGGCAAGGACATTGATTTTCTGCTGACGGTAGGCGAGCTTTTCACCCTGGTGGTATACGGGCAGTTGATCCTGGAGAACGCCAGGATTTACGATGTCCCGGTCGACGTGCTGGACCAGGTGTTCGATTTCATGGTCCGGGACTTTTCCCGCTACGCGCTGGAATTCCACAACAAGCCGTCCAGCACCGAGGCCCAGATGGGATACGCCCGCCGGATGATCAGGAAACCCGTTATCGACGAGGTCCGCTATCAGAAGGTCTGGACGGAACAGGTCTATGCCCTGAAAGGCGAATACGAAATGAACGCCTGAGGAGCTTCCGTTCGCTATCCGCCGGATCAAGCGCCGGCGGAACGGTCGGGAGGGCGCCCTTGAAACGGCCCGCCACCAGCAGGCCGTTATGTGCCGTGGTTTCACTGTTCGACCTATTCCTCCCACGGGCAGTTTATGACGAACCGGCCCGGCCGTTCACGCTGTGTTCAGTACCCGAAACCTATAGTGATGCTGTAGCGGTCCGTGCGTGGCTTGCCCCGCACAGGATTTTCAGGAACCTGCACAGAGGAATTGACGATGAACAGATCACTGCGAAACATGTTTTGCCTGTTACTGGTGCTGCTCGCCCTGTCCCCTGCAATGGCGCAAGAGAAAGACTGGCCGCGAACGGTAGCCCTGGAAGAGGGGACGGTAACGATCTACGAACCCCAGGTGGACGAGATGGACGAAACGTCGATTCGTTTCCGCGCGGCGCTGGCCTGGCGTGAAAAACCCGGCGCCGAACCGGTTTTCGGCGCGGGCTGGTTCGAATCCGATGTACAGGTAGACCGGTTCAGCCGCACGGTTCACCCGCTTGCACTCAAGGTCAGCCAGACCCGCTTCCCGGTGGAAGCCGACGTGCAGAGCAGCCTGTCCAAGGCAATGGCGCAACCTGCCTTTGCCGCCAATTTCACTTTTTCCCTGGATGAACTCGAAGCGTCCCTGGCAAGCACCCGGGCCGAGGCCGAGGCTGCAGAAAAACTCAACACGGCCCCGCCCAAAATCATTTACCGCGACAAGCCGGCCCTGCTGGTGACCATTGACGGTGATCCCGTACTCAGGGAGATCGAGAACAGCCGCTACGAGGCCGTCATCAACACGCCTTACCCGCTGATCCGGGACGGGCAGGACTATTACCTGAATGCGGCAGAAGGGGTCTGGTACCGCGCGGGTGAAGCGACCGGGCCTTACCGATATGTTGACCAGGCGCCCGCGGAGATTGCTGGGCTGGTGAAGCAGAGTGAACAGCAGTCGGGTGACAGCCAGTCGCAAGCAACACTCGCTACCGCAGAGAAAGTCACCGCGTCGAATGCGCCGGAGATCGTGGTGTCTACCGTGCCGGCTGAACTGCTTGTCACGGAAGGGCCGGCGGCCTTTGTTCCGCTGGTGGACGACCTGCTGGTGCTGAACAATTCGGATGACGACGTGTTCATGCACCTCAGCGCCCAGGACTATTACATCGTGCTGGCGGGTCGCTGGTATCGCTCGAGGTCGCTCAACGGCCCCTGGGCCTACCAGGATTCAGACAGCCTGCCGGCGGCATTTGCCCAGATCCCGCAGGACTCGGAACAGGCCGATTCCCGGGTGTACGTGGCCGGCACAGAGGAAGCGCAGGAAGCGGTCCTGGATGCGCAGGTGCCGCAGACCGCCGCGATCAAACGCGGCGAAGCCGACGTTGACGTCCAGTATGACGGTGAGCCGTCTTTTGAGCCGGTCGATGGCACCGACATGGTTTACGCCAACAACACGGGGTCCACCGTGATCCTGGCCGACGGCCTGTATTACCTGGTCGAGGACGGCGTCTGGTACGTGTCCACCTCGGTCAACGGCCCCTGGCAGGTGTCCGTGAGGCGCCCGGACCAGGTGCGCGTGATTCAGCCCTCGTCGCCGGTATACAACGTGAAATACGTCTACGTTTACGACTACACGCCCCAGGTGGTCTACATGGGCTACACGCCGGGTTACGCGGGCAGCTATGTTTACCGCAACACGGTGTTCTACGGGTCCGGGTATTACTACCGGCCCTGGGTGTCGCCCCGCTATTACTACCCCTACCACAGGACCTGGGGTTTCCACGTCAATTACGATCCCTGGTACGGTTGGAACTTCGGCCTGAGCTGGGCCTGGGGTCCCTTCAGCTTCAGCTACTGGCCCGGTGGCTATTGGCACCACAACCACTACTGGCACCACCGCCATTACAGCTACTGGGGCCCGCACGGTTACCGGCCGCGGCATCACCATCACCGTCCGCCGCACCATCGTCCGCCCGGTCATGGCCGCCCGCCCGGCCACGGCAACCGGCCGCACCCCTACGAGCGGAATCACAACCTGTACCGCGACGGGGGTCAAAGGGCCGTGGTCGCCGACTCCCGTGACAAGGCTCCGCGCAATTACGGAAAACCGCGTGCCGGCGCCGCTTTCACCAGCAAGGCTTATGCCAAGAGCGGGATCGATGGCAAAGCCGTCCCGAAAGACAAGGCCAGGTATTCAATGCAGAGGCCGATCAGCCGCAATGACCTCGCGGTAAAGGCGAAACAGCAGGACAGCGGATTCAGGGCGAGCCAGAAAAAAGCGGTTAACCCAAGCGCCGGCAAGGCATACAGCAAGGCCTATGCGGCCAAGGT
Source organism: Lysobacterales bacterium (assembly GCA_036351055.1). Lineage (GTDB taxonomy): Bacteria > Pseudomonadota > Gammaproteobacteria > Xanthomonadales > SZUA-36 > JABDPF01. The sequence goes on along the minus strand of JAZBOH010000012.1, from coordinate 46,807 downwards.
TTACGATGGAACGGCGTCGAAAACGGTTGCAGGCAAGGTCACCAGGAATGACCTGGCCAGCAAGGCCCGGTTGAGTGAGCAGGGCTACAAGGCGAGCCAGAAGAAGGTAATCTCGGCCTCCGGCATCAAGCCTGGCTACAGCAAGTCTCCGGGCGGCAAGGCGGTGCAGCCGGCCGTCAGCAAGAACGCCTATGCGAAGAGTTCGCCCAAGGTGAAGGCGCCGGCATCATCGGCCAGGACGAAGCTGTACAACAGTTCAAAAACGGCACCGTTGGCGAAGCGCTCAGTGAAGGTGACGGCGCCCTCCTCGTCGGTGAAAGCGCGCACGTATAAGGGGACAAAATCAACGCCGGTCGTGAAACTGACCAAGCCGGTGAAACCGTCAACTTCGTACAGCAAGGCAAAGCCTTACTCGGTGCCGTCGGCCCGGCCGCAGTCGAAACCGCAGTACAGTCACCAGGCGGCGCCGAAGCAGGCCTATTCAGCACCGGGCAGGTCCGCGCCGCAAAAGAGCAGCAAGCCGGCCATGAACAACAAGTCGAAGCAGGGGCGGATCAAGTAAGGGGGCAGATAAAAGAAGGGGGTCCGGTTCCTGGGCTTCATGGAATGTCCGGACCCCCAAGGGGCACACGTCAAAATGTGTTTGTTTGGCTTGGGTCGTCTCCTTACCAGGAACGAACGGCCCAGCCGTGGATGGTGTTGCCCGCGGCGCGTCCGAGCCTGCGCTGGCGGCGGTGGCGGCGGGCCTGCATCTGGTTGAATGCATAGCTGCTTGAATTGGCAGCAGGCCGGTGAGCCGGGATCGTCGTAATCGCTTCTGCGGTCACGACCGGATTGATAAACTCCCGGTATACATCACGCATTTTTTCGATTAACATTTCTTTTCTCCTTGACGACTTGATTCCGATCGTCTTATTCAGGAACCATTTACGGTTGTGTTGTTGAGAGATGCTCTCCAAGTCTTTCCTCTAGTGCACCTTTCGATTGCAATACTAGAGATTTGCCGGAATAATGACCAACGGTTTTTAATGGTTACAAGTTAAGTTTTTCTTAATCATGCCAAATCTGCCACTAAATGCATTGCGTACTTTCGAAGCCGTCGCCAGCCGCCTGAGCTTCGCCAAGGGCGCGGAGGCGCTCAATGTCACGCCAGCCGCGGTCAGTTCGCAGATTCGTGCCCTGGAAGAACGTCTTAACCAACCCTTGTTTCGCCGCCGGGGGCGCCAGGTCGAACTCACCCCGGCAGGCCGCAAATTGTTGCCAGGCGTCCAGCGTGGAATGTCGGAACTTAACCAGGCGGTGCAGCTGGTCAGCCAGGACCGGCAGGAAGGGGTGCTCAACGTCACGATGATGCCGTCGATGCTGCAAAAATGGCTGATGCCTCGCTTGCATGGTTTCTACAATTCGCAGCCGGAAATCGATCTGCGCATCAACGTCGACAACGAACTGGTCGACTTCGACCAGACAGACATGCACGCCGCTGTCCGTTTCGGCCGCGGCCGCTGGCCTGGTGTCAAGTCGGTCAAACTGATGGACGACTGGATCGTGCCGGTATGCAGCCGCAACATGCTGCAGGAGATCGGTCCGGTCCGTTCACCCAGGGACCTGCAGAAATACGACATGCTGTTCACGCCCAGCACGGTCTGGGACCCCTGGTTCCGCGAGTTCGGCGAGTCCAGCCGTGACAGCCGCCGCGCGATTCTCAACGATTCAATCAGCATCCTGATGGCCGCGGAGCAGGGTGAGGCCATTGCGCTGAGCCGCTGGTCCCTGGTGGCCAGGGATATCGGGGCAGGCCGCCTGGTCCAGGCTGTCGATACGGTGATCCGGTCCGAGTGGTCGCACTACTTCGTTGCGCCGCCACACTATTTCGACCTGCCCAAGGTAGCGATTTTCCGCGACTGGCTGATGCAGCACTGCAGCCGGTTCGAACCCCCGGTGTAAGCGCGGGTCCTGCTCGCACGATTTCATCATGCCCATCTTCAAACTCGACCAGGCATCATTGCATTACGGAACCCTGGTATTGCTGGACCAGGTTGATTTTTCCATCCGCAAAGGGGAACGCATCGGCCTGCTTGGACGCAACGGGGCCGGTAAATCGACACTTCTGAAAATCATCGCCGGTTCCATCGCATTGGATGGCGGTGAGCGTTGGCTGCGGCAGGGGATAAAAATCGCCTACCTGGACCAGGACCTGCCCCATGCCGACGAGCAGGACGTGTACGACGTGATCGCGCACGGTCTGACCGGCGTCGGAGACCTGCTCGCCCGTTATCACCACGCCGCGCTGGATGGTGATATCAAGGCCTTGGAACACATCCAGCATGAGCTGGAGTCCAGGGACGGTTGGTTGCTGCAGCAGCGTGTGGAGAAAATCATCAGCCGACTGCAGTTACCGGGTGACGCCCGCATGGCGACCCTGTCCGGTGGCTGGCGCCGGCGCGTCGCACTGGGCCAGGCCCTGGTCGGTGAACCGGACATCCTGTTGCTGGATGAGCCGACCAACCACCTGGATATTCCCGCCATCGAGTGGCTGGAAGGCCAGTTGCAGACCTACCGCGGCACGGTGATGTTTGTCACCCATGACCGTGCTTTCCTGCAAAAGGTCGCCAACACCATCATTGAACTGGACCGCGGCCATCTATCACGCTGGGACGGTGATTACGCCGGATTCCTGGGCTTTCGCGAACGCCAGCTCGAGTCCGAAGAAAGGGAAAACACCCAGTTCGACAAACGCCTGGCCGAGGAAGAGAAGTGGATCCGCCAGGGTATCAAGGCGCGGCGCACGCGTAACGAGGGCAGGGTGCGCGCACTAAAATCCATGCGGGAGGAACGAAGCCGGCGCCGCGAGCAATCCGGACGGGCGGATTTTGCGTTGGAAACAGCGGACCGCTCCGGTAAACGCGTGGCTGAACTGGACCATGTCAGCAAGCATTTCGGCGAGAACGTGGTGCTGGATCGGTTCAGCACGCTGGTCAAACGCGGCGACCGCATCGGCATCGTCGGCGCCAACGGTGCCGGAAAGTCGACCCTGCTGCGCGTGTTGCTGGGAGAACTGGAGCCGGATTCCGGCACGGTGAAAATGGGCACCAACCTCGACATCGCCTATTTTGACCAGTTGCGCGCCGGGCTCGACCCGGAAAAAGACCTGGTCGACAATGTTTGCGGTGGCCGTGACTTTATCGAGATCGACGGGCGCAGACGCCACGCGGTTTCCTACCTTGGCACCTTCCTGTTTTCACCCGATCGCATCCGCATGCCGGTCGGCGCCCTGTCGGGCGGTGAGCAAAACCGTGCGATCCTCGCCCAGTTGTTCAGCAAGCCTGCCAACCTGCTGGTATTGGATGAACCGACCAACGACCTGGATATCGAGACCCTGGAACTGCTGGAAGAAATCCTGCTGGACTTCGAAGGCACGGTATTGCTGGTCAGCCACGACCGGGCGTTCATGGATAACGTGGTCACCAGCATCATGGTGCTGGAAGGGGACGGACGGGTCAGCGAGCACGTGGGGGGCTACGGAAACTGGGTTGAAAAGGGAGGCCGGCTGGAAGCGCTGGAAGAAACCGGGTCAAAACAGGCTTCCGGGGGCAAAGCCACCAAGGCGAAAGCGGCCGCGGCGCCGCCACCCGGAAAATCCACAAAACTGTCCTACAAGGACCAGCGTGAACTGGACGCCCTGCCAGGGCGTATCGAGGCGCTCGAAGAAGACAAGGCCCGCCTTGAATCCCAGGTTGCGGATCCCGGTTTCTACCGGCAACCGCAGGAAGCGGTCAAAAACACCCTGGCCGAACTGGCCTCGCTGATCGAAGAACTCGAAGCAGCCTACCTGCGCTGGGCCGAGCTGGATGACTAGGTATATAAGGTGTCTCGCTTCGCTCGATTTACCCAGCCAGGGCTGGCGGATCGCCTTCGGTTCCGGTGAGAAAGCGAGCCTTGCTGCGACGCACTGGTCGCGAGCAAGGCTCGTCTCTACAGGAAATCAGAACTTCGCGCCCACACCGATAACGAAGGTCGTGTCGTCGTTCTGTGCGCCCGCGGCGGGCTCGGTTTCGTAGTCGTACCTCAATGAAACGTTGGTATAGACGTCGTCGATGATGTCGAAACGGAAACCCGTATTGGACTTGAAGATCAGGTTGTTTTCGCCAAAGAACTGGTAGTTGATGCTGTGGTCGTGGAAAAAGGCCAGGTCGTCAAAGAAGTCCTGTGAATACCTCAGGGACCACAAACCGGTCGCGCCGCTGTCTTTGCCGGTACTCTCATACTCTTCTTCCGACCAGCCTGCACCCAGGCTAAACGTCAGGAAGCGGCTGGCCTCGTTGAAGATGTCACGGCCGACGATCAGGCCGGCGGTATAACGGTGATCCAGTTCCCTGATCGGGTCACGTTCGTACGAGAAGGTGCCACCCATGTACCAGGGGTCGGAGAAAAACCAGTTATAGGAATAGTTGAGCAGATCCTGCTTCTTGGTATATTCGCCATCGGTCTCGTCACGGCGTATGGTCAGGTCGCCCTGATGGCGGTGGTCGCCCAGTTTCAGGGTCGTGTCGGCATAAACCAGGTTGTTGCGGCTGTCGGTATTGCCGCCGTTCCAGGTCATGTTCACGTCGACATGCGAAGTGCGGTCATACCAGGGCTCTGGCTCGGTGGCCATGAGCACGCCTTCCATCGGCACGTCCCTGGGTTCGCCGTCGATGATCAGGGTCTGCATGCCGTCTGCGCCATGCGCGAATGAGGCGTCTACATTGCTGCCATCTTCCATTTCGATCTCAAACGTTTCATCTGCTTCGATGGAAACGACCTCGGCGAGCTTGACCGAGAATTCGTCCGCGTAGCTGGGCTCGATAAAGACCTTTTCGTCTTCGATCTTGCTGATGTTGCCGGTGATGATGTCGCCGTTTTTCATGATGACCTGGTCGGCCAGCAAGGGGGCAGAAATCAGGGCGGCCGTAAGGAACAGTACGACAGCCGCAAAGCGGTGGTTACGGGATTGCATTGTCTCTCTCCTGGTAATGCGGGTTTTAATCTTCTGCCGGGGCGTATCGCTGTCCGCTGGCAAGGAAGCGCGCCATTATAAGCAATTCTGATGGCCGTTTTTAAGTAGCTGGCCTGAATTAATGGTGCTTGCGGTAAAGAAACAGTCTCAATTCCGTTGTATCGCGCTCAAATGTCGCGTTATAGTTCGGCGCTTGCAGGAAACTTGGAAATGAATTCATTGGCGCGTAGCAGTAGTCTGAAAAAGAAACTCGGCTGGCTGGAACTGGTGCTATACCTTGCTGGTATCGTCCTGATCGTGGTCTTTCTGCAGGTCCGGGCCGGCACGGAGCGCCTGCGCCAGGAGGGCCTGCAAGCCTTCGAGGAGAATGCGGCGCGACCGGTCCAGCAGCCAAGCACGGGGCAAGCGGAAGCGAGTGTGGCGGTATTGCCGGCCGACAGGGACCGCCGGCCGAACCAGGCATTGTGGACAGAGAAACGAATCCACGAATACGAGGAGAGCCTCAAAATCGCAGGCGCCCCCCCCGTGGCGGTGCTTTCCATCGAGCACCTGGATATCAACGTTCCTGTTTACAATGGTACCGATGACTTCAACCTGAACCGGGGTGTGGGGCGGATAATTGGCACAGCAAGGGTCGATGCTGATGGCAACCTGGGTATTGCCGGACACCGGGACGGATTTTTCAGGCCGTTGAAAGATATCGAAATTGGTGACAGTATGCAGTTAAGGACCGCTGGCGGGACTGTTACCTATCAAGTATCATCAATCGAAATTGTGGCGCCGGACGATGTTTCCGTCCTGCGTCCCACCCAGGAGAAGACACTAACGCTGGTAACCTGCTATCCTTTTTATTATGTTGGGCATGCGCCTAAGCGCTATATTGTGAAGGCCACGGCTGAACATTTTTTGGTAAAAACCTAGAGTGAGGGAATATATGAAGAAGACTATTTTAATCTCCGCGCTGATTGCCCTCGGAGGCCTCGGCTTCACGGCAACTGCCAGCGCACAGGACGTCGGTTGTAGTGACGTGGTCTGGAGCCCGGCAATTCTCGCTGACAACCCGAACATCGCAGGTGCCTGCCTGGGTGTGGTCGACAAGCGAGGCACCATGGCTGTCAAGATGACCGCCCGCATCGTTCGCCAGAGCGTCAACTCCACGATCGTACAATGGCAACTGCCCGATGGCAGCTGGTCAGCGGCTCAGCGTCGTTACCCGGGAAAGAGCGCCATTGCTGAAATCAGCGACCAGGAAGTCAGGATTGCTGATCTGGCTGACCGTCAGGAAGTGAACGTTTACCTGCCGATGGGTGCCGACACTTGGGCCGTTCCGGCTGAACCCGAAGTAGCGGTTGCGCCGCCACCTCCGCCGCCGCCAGCACCGGAACCGGAACCGGAGCCGGAAATGCTGCCAACCACGGCTACGCAAGTTCCCGCATTTGCCCTGTTGGGCGGACTGCTCCTCCTGCTGGGTGGTGCTGTCAGCTTCGTGCGGATGCGTCTCTGATCTCATTTCTGACGGCGAATTCGCCGTTAGTCTGGGTCAAGAACAAAGAGCGCCAATCGGCGCTCTTTGTTTTTTCGGGCTTCGGAAAACGGTTCAGGCGGTCAGGCCAAGCACCTGGCTGAGTTCAGCCTCGGGTTTTAGCAAGTCGGAAAGGGTGTATTTTTCCAGTGTCTCCAGGTAAGCACCCAGGGCCATGGTCAATACGGACCTCAGTTCGCACACGGGCTTGATGATGCAGCTGCCCCCCTTGCAGAAACACTCGACCAGGTTGAGGTCGTCTTCCATGTCGCGCACCACGTTGGCCACGATGATTTCATTTGCAGGCTTGGCCAGTGCAATGCCCCCGCCGGGCCCCCGCCGGGCGTCCAGGTAACCCATCCGGGTCAACAGGCTGACGACTTTCATCAAGTGGTTTCGTGATATGCCATAAGCTTCCGAAATTTCACGGATAGTCACCCTGCCATTGTCTCTCAGGCCCAGGTAGATCAGCACGCGAAGCGAATAATCGGTGAATCGGGTCAGTTTCATTTTTTTATTACACCGGTGGTTTTTTGGGTCAGGTGCCGTATCAAGTAAATTGATGCGCAAAAACGAACTTAATAGTACAGGCAGGTGAAATGAATCAATTGATTCATATCAAGATTAGTTAATGTAAGCGGTGGCGGCGTCAAAACTCCTGCACGCCCTGGGCCGACGCCATCAAAACGACGTCGGCCGGCCTCAGTGCGAACAGGCCGTTGGACACGACACCGGGCAGGTTGTTGAGGCGCTTTTCGATGTCGACCGGGTCCACCAGGTCCATGTTGTGCACATCGAGGATCAGGTTGCCATTGTCGGTAATATAGCCTTCGCGCAATTCGGGCTGACCGCCCATCGCAACAAGTTGGCGCGCCACGAAACTGCGCGCCATGGGGATGACCTCGACGGGAAGCGGGAATTTGCCCAATACGCCGACTTTTTTGCTTTCGTCCACGATACAAACAAATTTCCGGCTGGCCGCGGCGACGATTTTCTCCCGGGTCAGCGCGCCGCCACCGCCCTTGATCAGGCGCCGGTGGGGGTCGAACTCGTCGGCTCCGTCCACGTACAGGTCCAATGTGCCGCTGTGGTTCAATTCGAGAACCTCGACCCCAATGGATTGTAGAAGTGCGGTGGTGGCGTCGGACGAAGAGACCGCCGCCTCGAGCCGAATGCCGCTGTCGGCCAGGGCTTCGATAAAGCAGTTGACCGTGCTGCCGGTGCCTACCCCCAGCACGCTGTCTGCGCGCACCCATTTGAGCGCCGCTGCCGCGACCTGCCGTTTCTGTTCCTGTTGCCTGTTATCAATGGTCATCGCGAATTACTCCAGCGAGAGGATGAAGTCCCAGTGCTCTTTTGTCACCGGCATGATGGAAAGCCGGTTGCCGCGCCGGATCAATGGGAAACCCTCCAATTGATTCGCGTGCTCCTTGATTTCCTCCAGGCTGATCAAGCGAGCCGTTTTGCGCACGAATTTCATGTCAACCATGAGCCATCGAGGTTTATCGGGCGAACTCTTTGCATCGAAATATTTTTCGTCCGGATCGAAAGCCGTGTGGTCAGGGTACGGGCCCGAAGCCACTTCGCAGATGCCGACAATACCCGGTGGCTTGCAGTTTGAATGGTAAAAAAAGACCAGGTCACCGATTTCCATGCCGTCGCGCATGAAGTTGCGCGCCTGGTAGTTACGGATGCCGTCCCAATGTTCGATCCCATTGGGAGCCGCTTCGAGGTCGTCGATACTGAATGCATCGGGTTCGCTTTTGATGAGCCAGAAATTCATGCTGCAACCGGTTGGTGGGGTTCACCCTGCATTCTCCAGCATCAACGGACGCAGGTAAACCACCCTTTCTCGGTCAGCACGCAATGCAGCGGTATGTCCCAGGGGTCTATGGGTATTTCGCGGCTTTCCTGGGCAGAATAGGCCACCCCCATGCGCACCGGGCGCGGGTTTTGCGCAAAAGGCTGGAAGGCCCGGTCGTAAAAACTGGCGCCCATGCCCAGGCGGCCACCGCTGCGGTCCCAGCCCACCAATGGAACCAGGACGAGGTCGAAACGCAACAGGGGTATTTCGGCCGTACCCTGTGGCTCGAGGATGCCGTAACGGTTTGGCGCCAGCTTGCAGTCGCCTGTCCATTCCCGGAATGTCATGTGGCTACGCCCGGCAATCTCGTTGACCACCGGCAGAGCCAGGGTTATACCGCTCTGTTCCAGTTCCCGCAGAGCCGGTGACAGGTCAGGTTCGCCATCGAAGGCCAGGAAAGCCGCGATATCGCTCAGCCTCGCGGTGCGGGCATGTTCCAGCAAGGCGCTGTTGATGGCATGGTCGAGTTCGGCCCGGCGGTTTTCATCAATCCCGGCCCGCTGCATGCGGAGTTTCTGTCTGAGGCTTGTCTTGAGGTCGTGGTGGTCGGGTACTTTCTTCATATGGAACGACTGGCAGGCAGGAAAAACCCTCCGTGGTGCCGCTACGGGCCGGTGACCTTGAACCGAAGGTTCAGGTGGGGTGGCTTATGAGGCATCAGGCTTTTCGCTAAAAGCGAACATGCACACCAGCATTCAATTCAGCTACCCCGAGGTCAAAAAGTAGGGACAAGGCATTTAACGGTCCCGATGGCAAACACCACAGAGGGCAAAATCATTATAGCGCGAAGCCATGGGATAGGCGAACCGGACAATAATCCCGTGTCGCGTAAGAAATTTTCTAGGAACTGAGTGCGTCGTCGATCTGGTCTGCGAGGCTGCGGATCTTGCTGTCGAATTTTTCTTGCCGCCGGGTTTCATTGCGTTTCAGGGCCAGGATCTGGGCGCTGAAGTTGAGGGCAGCCTGCAATGCGATTCGTTCGAGTGACATCAGCCGGCCGCTGTCCTTGATATCCGTCATCGACTCATCGAGTTGACGGGCAGCTTCGACCAGGTCGTTGCGCTCTTCCGGGCTGCAGGCAAACTGGTATTTCTTGTCCAGAATAATGACGGAGACAGGCTCGGCAGCATCGCTCATAGGGGTTTTTCCGTGGTGCGGGAATCTTTAATGTTCGAGGGCCTTGAGCCGGTTGATCATCGCTTCGACCTTGCTGCGCGCTTCCTCGTTCTTGGCGACCAGCGAGGCCCGCTCTGCAACCAGAGACTCCTGGCGGTTTTGCAGGGAACTGTTTTCTTCGCGCAGTTTCTTGCACTGGTCGAGCAAGGCAATAAGCTGCTGTTCCAGGCGTTCCAGGTCTTTTGCGGCTTGTTCCAGTGTGTCCATGCGGACATTATGGATTGAGCGGTCAAAACCGTCAAACATAAGCACAACAGTGGTAACATCCAGTTTTCGGAAATTGCACCATGTCGTCACCTTCTTTACCCGATTTTGAACATACCCTGCAGTTGAGCCAGGGCAACCTGGACGCAGCGGAGTTGGCCGAATGCCATGGGCTGCTGTGCGGCCTGCTGTGTTGCAACCCCAACTGCACGGCGGATGAATTCCTCAGCCACCTGTCCGCGATGCAATTGCTGACCAACCCGGGTGCGGCGCTGAACGCGGTGATGGTCGAAGCCTGGGAAAATACGGTACGCCAGATGAACGACGAGGAACTCGGCTTCCAGATCTGGCTGCCAGATGACGACGAATCATTGGAAGAACGCACCCTGTCTCTGGCCCAGTGGAGCGCGGGTTTTCTTGCCGGCCTGGGCAGCGGTTGCACACTGGAGGCTCTTTCCGAGGAGGCCCGCGGGGCGCTCGAGGACCTGATTGAAATTTCCCGCGCCGAAATCTCGTCCGATGCCGGCCAGGTGGCGGAGAGCGAAGAAGACGAAGTGGCCTTTACCGAAATCGTAGAATACGTGCGTGTCGTCGCCCTGACCCTGCACGAGGAATTCCGGGGACCGGGCCACACGGACGCCATTCACTGAACAGAACGAAGGGAACCCCATTGATCAAACAAAAAGAATATGCACGCCGCAGGCGGCAACTGATGCGAATGGCAGGAGACGACGCCATCATCATCCTGCAGGCCGCGCCAGCCCGTATCCGCAACAACGACGCCCACTACGCCTATCGCCAGGACAGCGATTTCCTCTACCTGACCGGCTTCCGGGAACCTGATGCTTTGCTGGTCATGGTACCCGACGAGGACCGGGGTAAGTGCTACCTGTTCTGCCGTGAGCGCGATCCAACCCGCGAGATGTGGGATGGGCGCATGGTGGGACTCGAGGCCGCCGTGAATGAGTACGGAATGGACGAAGCCTGGGACATCAAGGAATCCGAGACCCGTTTGTGTGACATGCTGCCGGATCGCGAGCGTATCTTCCACGATCTGGGGCGCGACCCGATGTTCGACCAGCGCCTGATCGGCTGGCTGAACGAATTCCGCGGTGTATCACGTAAAACCTTCCACGCACCCGAGGAAATTCATGCCCTGCATGACATGCTGCACGATATGCGGGTTTACAAGAGCCGTGAAGAGCTATCAGTGATGCGCCGGTCGGCCAAGGTCGCGATCGAGGCCCATGAAATTGCGATGCGCAACTGCATGCCCGGCATGAACGAGGCCGATATCCACGCCGGCCTGTTGCATACCTTCGTGCGTAGCCACTGCGAGGCGTCCTACCTGCCGATCGTGGCCGGTGGTGCCAATGCCTGTGTCCTGCACTACATCAGCAACAACGAGGAATTGGCAGACGGCGACCTGCTGCTGATCGATGCCGGTGCTGAACTGGACGGCTATGCCTCGGACATCACGCGCACCTTTCCGGTCAACGGCAAGTTTTCGTCGCGACAGCGCGCCTTGTACGACATCGTGCTGGAAGCCCAGTCGAAGGCCATCGATACCGTGCGTGCGGGCAATCAATGGCAGGACGTGCACGACGCCGCCGTGCGCGTGGCGACCGAGGGCATGGTCGACCTGGGCATACTGAAAGGCCCGGTTGACGACTTGCTCGAGAGCAAGGACTTCAAGCGCTTTTACGTGCACAACACCGGTCACTGGCTGGGTCTCGATGTGCACGATGTGGGTGAATACACCATCGATGGCCATTCCCGTGAACTCGAGCCCGGCATGGTTCTCACGGTCGAACCGGGCATTTACATCCCGCCGCAAACGGAAGACGTCGATGCCTGCTGGCGCGGCATGGGCATCCGTATCGAGGACAACGTAGCGGTCACCCGGGATGAACCCCGCGTATTGACCGACGGCCTGGCCAAGACGGCGGATGACATAGAAGCACTGATGGCGGCCTGAAGTGGGCGAGGTGCGTCAGCAACGCGGTTACGACGTGGTCATTGTCGGCGGCGGCCTGGTCGGCGCCAGCCTCGCCTGTGCACTTGCTCCGCTCGGTCTGAAAGTGGCCCTGGTCGAAGCCGTGGCCTTCAGGGCCTCGGCCCAGCCCAGCTATGATGACCGCACGCTGGCGCTTAGTTCAAGCTCGTGCAAAATCCTGCAGGGCCTGGGGCTTTGGCCCAAACTTGAACAGAACGCGACACCGATTCGCGAAATACAGGTCCGTGAACTGGATCGTCCGGGCCGCGTGATCATGGATCCGTCCGAACTCGGACTGGACCATTTCGGCCACGTGGTCGAAGCCCGGGTATTCGGCGCCGCGATGGCTGCAACGCTGCCACGGCTCGATAACGTCGATTTCCTGTGCCCCGTCTCCCTGACCTCGATTGAACAGGGCGAAGACGATTGCCTGCTCGAGATCCGCGGCGAGGCTGGTGCAGAAACGATCCGGGCGAAACTCCTGGTGGGCGCCGATGGCGCCGAGTCCTTCGTACGCGAGTCCCTGGGTATCGAGTCAGAGCGGCATGACTATGGCCAGAGCGCGGTGACCTGCAACGTCACGCCCGAGCAAGCGCATAGCGGGCGCGCCTTTGAATTGTTCACGCCCAGCGGGCCGATGGCCGTGATGCCGCATGTCGAAGCGCGTTGCGGGCTGATCTGGTGCGTTCCGACCGCTGAAGTCGGGCAGTTGATGGAACGCTCTGAAACTGAATTCATGCGCCAGGCCAATGCCCGCTTTGGGTGGCACCTGGGGCGCTTTGTGAAAATGGGAAAACGCAGTGCCTACCCGCTGAAGCTGGTCCGTGCGAAAGAAGACATTCGCCCAAGGGCGGTGATCCTGGGCAATGCCGCGCACGCGATACACCCGGTGGGAGCCCAGGGTTTCAACCTGGGATTGCGTGATGCCGCCACGCTGGCGGAGGTCCTTGCCGACGCCCTGCGCAAACAACCTGCTGCCGACCCGGGAGATATGGAATTGTTGCGCCGTTACAGCGCGTGGCGCCGGCCGGACCAGGAAGGCACCATCGCCTATTCCGATGGCCTGGCGCGCATCTATTCCAACCCGGCGCCCGTGGTGTCTGTCGCCCGCCTCGCCGCCTTGCTGGCGCACGCCTTTGTGCCGGCATTACGCAAGCAGATGGCCGTCAAGGCCATGGGTTTCAGGGGCAGGATACCGCGGCTGGCAAGGGGAGAGTCCCTGTGAACCCGGCCACGCCCCGCACCTTCGATATCATCGTGGCCGGCGCCGGTATGGTGGGCGCTACTGTAGCGTGCCTGCTGGCACGCGCCGGGTTTTCCGTCGCCGTGGTCGAAGGCAGGGAGCCAGAAGCATTTGATAATAACGGGCCGGTTGGTCTGCGCGTCTCGGCCTTCTCGCCCGGGGCGGCCGCGGTCCTGGCCGAAGCAGGCGCCTGGCGCCAGGTCGAGAACGGCCGGCACTGCGATTACCGGCACATGGTGGTGGAAGACCGCGACGAAAGCGCCGCGGTGGAATTCCAGGCGCCCGAGTTTGGACTCGAGCGGCTGGGTACGATCGTCGAAAACGGGCTGGTGCAGTGGTCTTTGTGGCAGTCGTTGTCGGTGATGGCCGGTGTCGAAGTCCTGTGCCCGGACCAGCTGTCCGGGCTGGAATACGTCGATGGCAGCCCGGTTGTGCAACTGGAACACGGTGGCCGGATTGCGGCGCGCCTTTTGGTCGGGGCAGACGGTGCCGGTTCGAAAGTGCGGGACTTGCTGGGTGTCCGGCAGGACCACTGGGAGTACGGGCAAAAAGGCGTGGTTGGCGTGGTGCGCACGTCGGAACCGAATCGTGGTGTTGCCTGGCAGCGGTTCCTCGATGGCGGTCCGCTGGCATTCCTGCCCTTGCCGGACGGCTGCTCATCGATTGTCTGGTCGTGCACGGAACAGGACGCCAGGCGCCTGCTGGAACTGGACGACGGGGCCTTTATCGCAGAGCTGGAAAGTGCCGCGGCGGGCAGCCCGGATCACTGGCCCGGACGTATTGACTCGATCGGTCCACGCGCGGCGTTCCCCCTGACCATGCGCCTGAGCGAACGCTACAGCGCGCGGCGCGCGGTACTGCTGGGCGACGCGGCTCACGTGATGCACCCGCTGGCGGGGCAGGGTGTCAACATGGGTTTGCTTGACGCGGCCGCCCTGGTGGAGGTGCTGATCGAAGCCCGTCGCGGCCAGCGGGATATTGGCGGCAGCAAGGTACTGCAGAAATACGACCGCTGGCGGCGCTCCGAGGCCGAAGTAATGAGCCGTGGCGTTCACGGCCTGCGCGGACTGTTCATAGCCCCCGGCCTGGGTACGCTGCGCCGGCTGGGCATGGGCCTGGTTTCCCGTAGCTGGACCGCCCGCGAGGCGTTTATTCGCCGCGCCACCGGGCGCAACAGCAATGCACCAGCGCTCGCCAGGGGCGAAACCCTGGCCAAGCTGCTTCATCCCGGTTTGTAGGAGCGGTTAAAGCCGCTCCCACTAAAGTCGCTCTTACAGGTTCGCCAGTTGCTTGATGTGCGCCGCTGCGCAGCGGGCAAGGGAATCCAGGTCGTAGCCTCCCTCGAGCACGGATACCAGTCGCCCCCCGGCATGGGCCGCGGCCGCGGCCAGACACTTCTTCGTCAGCCACTGGTAGTCTGCATCGGAAAAGTACAGGTCACTCATTTCGTCCTGCAGATGCGCATCGAATCCGGCTGAGACGAATATCATTTCCGGCCGGAACTTTTTGAGATCCGGCAACCAGGAGCGCTTCACCGCTGCGCGCATCTCGGCGCCACCAGTGCCCCCCGGCAAGGGAATGTAGACCCCGTCGCCGTTCGCGCCTTCCTTGCCGGTAAAGGGAAACAGGCCCTCCTGATAGAGCGAATACACTCTCACCTTGTCATTTCCAGTGAAAATGGCGTCCGTGCCGTTGCCGTGGTGCACGTCGAAATCGATTACGGCAATACGCTCCAGGCCGTGCTTTGCGATCGCGTGCGCCGCACCGACGGCGACATTGTTGTAAAAGCAGAAACCCATCGCTGCATCAGACGTCGCGTGATGTCCCGGCGGCCTTACGCTGCAAAATGCATTTTTTACCTGCCCGGCCATGACCAAATCGGTAGCCATGATCGCCGAACCCGCTGCGTAACGCGCCGCGCGCAACGTTTTTGGGTTCATTCGTGTATCCAGATCAATGTTAATGTAATCGTTTTCGGGCAAGATGCGATCCAGGTAATCCAGGTACCCGGGTTCGTGCACGCGAAGCAACTGTTTCCGGGTCACGGCGGGTGCTTCGAAATGGGAAAGCATCTCCAGGACGCGCAAGGTCATCAGCATGTCGGTGATGACGTCCAGGCGTTGCGGACATTCCGGGTGAGCAGGCCCCATTTCGTGCCGCCGGCAGGCTGGGTGAGAGATAAAAGCTGTGGTCATAATTTTTTAGGATGTGTGTCATCAAACTTTGCTGAGCACATTAAATCGTCAGGAACAGGACAATGCAACAAGACAGACTGAGACAATTATTCAAACCCGATTCCGTGGCGCTGTTCGGCGCCAGCTCGGTGGAAGGCGCGCTGGGTACCGTGATTCTGAAGAACCTGAAGTCGGCTGGATTTCATGGCGACATCATCCTGGTCAATCCCAAGTACGAAGAGATCGATGGCGAACCCTGCTTTCCCAGCCTGGCCGCCTGCGGGCGGGAAATCGACCTCGCGGTCATCGTTGCACCGGCCCGGGTCGTCCCGGACATCATCAGCGATTGTGGCGAGAGCGGTGCGGGTGCGGCCATCGTGGTCTCGGCGGGCTTTTCAGAGGCCGGGCCAAAAGGAGCATCGCTGGAAGCGGAAATGCTGCGCCGGGCCCGCCGCTACGGCATGCGGATTCTCGGCCCCAATTGCCTGGGCGTCATCCGTTCCGATATCGGCCTGAACGCGACATTCAGCGCCGGCAATGCCCTGCCCGGACGGATCGCGGTCATTTCCCAGTCCGGAGCCCTGTGCACGGCGATTCTCGACTGGGCTGAAAACAACGACGTCGGGTTCTCCAGCCTGATTTCCACGGGCATTGGCGCCGACGTGGACTTTGGCGAGATTCTCGATTTCGTCGCGATGGACCCCGCCACGGACAGCATCATGCTGTACATCGAGGGCCTGAAAGATGCGCGCCGTTTCATGAGCGCGTTGCGCGCGGCGTCGCGCACCAAGCCCGTCGTCATCATGAAATCCGGCCGCCACGAGCAGGGATCGAAAGCAGCGGTTTCGCATACCGGGGCACTGGTTGGATCTGATGACGTGTTCGATTCAGCCTTGCGGCGTGCAGGTGCCCTGCGGGTAGACGACTTCACCGATTTCTTCGCCACCGCGGCCACGCTTTCATCCGGTGTTCGAACCTCGGGCAGCAGGCTGGCCGTGGTGACCAATGCAGGCGGCCCTGGCGTCATGGCGGCTGACCACTGCACCGATGTCGGCCTGACACTGGCGGAACTCGGTGCAAAAACCATCGAGAAACTGAACTCCGTGCTGCCGGAGACCTGGTCGCACAACAACCCGGTGGACGTCATCGGTGACGCCGGGCCCCAGCGCTACGAAGACGCCGTCAAGGCCTGCCTGTCTTCGAAAAACGTCGACGCCGTGCTGGTGATCCTGACACCCCAGGCACAGACCGCGCCGAAGGACGTCGCGGAACGTCTGTGCGAATTGCGCAAGAAAACAAAAAAACCGATTCTGGCCTGCTGGATGGGCGATGCCTCGGTGGGTGAGGCGCGGGAGATGTTCAAACAATGCAATATCCCGGCCTACAGTACGCCTGAAGCGGCGGTAAGGGCCTTTGCAGCCCTCAGCTCCTACCACGATAGCCAGCAACAGTTGCTGCAGGTGCCGGGCCCCAAGGTGCAAGGTATTGAACCCGAGCTGGAGAACGCCCAGATTATCATCGAGAATGCCATGGACGAAGGCAGGCGTGTTCTCAGCCAGGCCGAGTCCAAGGCGATCCTGGCCGCTTTCCACATCCCGATTATCAAGAGCATTCCGGCCCGTTCGGCCCAGGAGGCGATCCTGGTGGCGCAGGAACTGGGCTACCCGGTGGCGATGAAGATCGATTCACCCGACATCACCCATAAAACGGATGTCGGCGGCGTGCGCCTCGGCCTGCCGTCGGCGCGCCATGTGCGCAACACCTACCTGGACATGATGAAATCGGTCGGCAAACTGATGCCTGACGCCCGCCTCAACGGGGTCGTGATCGAGCCGATGTGGCAAGGACGCCATGGCCGGGAATTAATGATCGGCGTGGTGCGTGACGAGGTGTTCGGGCCGGCCGTGAGTTTCGGCCTGGGCGGCACGCTGGTGGAAGTATTCCGTGACCGCCAGATCGCCTTGCCGCCTCTGAATGATTTTCTGGCCAGGCGACTGATCAGCCGCACCAAGGCATCCAAGCTGCTCGAGCCGGCACGCGGCGCTCCCGGCGTGGATCGCGAGGCCCTGGTGGAAATGTTGCTGCGCGTCTCCGAACTGGCGACCGAACTCCCGGCCATTGTCGAAATGGACATGAACCCGGTCATCGCCAGCCCCGATGGCTGCGTTGCGGTGGATGCGCGCATCGTGGTAGCGCCCTACAACGAGGCGGCCAGGCCGTTTGACCACATGGCCATCCATCCCTACCCGCGGGACCTGGTGCAGCGCAGCGATCTCAGCGACGGCACCGAGGTGACCATCCGCCCGATCCGGCCAGAAGACGCCATCATCGAGCGAGAGTTCGTCAACAGCCTGTCTGAGCGCAGCAAATACCTGCGATTCATGTACTCGCTGAACGAAATCACGCCCGAAGCCCTGTCACGGTTTACCCAGATCGATTACGACCGCGAAATGGCGCTGATCGCCGTGGTGCGTGAAAAAGGCAAGGAAAAACTGGTCGGTGTGGCTCGCTATTACACCTTGCCCAACCCGAAGGAATGTGAATTCGCCATCGTCGTTTCCGACGACTGGCAGGCACGCGGCATAGCGCGGCGCCTGATGTCTGCGCTGGTCGAGGCGGCCAGGGATGGACGGCATACGCGCATGCTTGGCACGGTGCTGACGGAGAACCGGCGCATGCTGAAATTCGTGCAGACACTGGGTTTTCACACCGAGGTCAGCGCGGACGATTACCAGCTGATGGAGGTAAGTCTCGAGCTCTAGCGAATGGACAGATCACGTGGCGGCGGAGTAACCTCATTCGTCCAGTAGGGAAATAAGGAGAGTTCACGCGTGATCTACGAAAGCATTCTTGGCACCATCGGCAACTCGCCGGTGGTCCGCATTCAGCGCCTGGCGCCGGAAGGCATCGAAATGTATGTCAAGGTCGAGGCCTTCAACCCGATGGGTTCGGTCAAGGATCGCCTGGCCCTTGGTATCGTGCTCGACGCGGAGAAGAAAGGCCTGCTCAAACCCGGCCAGACAGTGATCGAGGCGACATCGGGCAATACCGGTATCGCATTGGCCATGGTCTGTGCCGTGCGTGGTTATCCTTTTGTTTCCGTTATGGCTGAATCGTTCTCCGTAGAACGAAGACGCCTGATGCGTTTTCTCGGTGCAAGGGTCGTGCTGACACCGGCGGCGGAGCGGGCATCCGGCATGGTGCGCGCCACCGAGGCACTGGCCGCCAAGCACGGCTGGTTCATGACCCAGCAGTTCGAAAATGAAGCCAATCCCGCTTTTCACCGGAACACAACCGGCCCGGAAATCCTCAGTGATTTCGCCGACCGGCGGCTGGACTACGTTGTCAGCGGTTACGGTACGGGCGGGACGATCTCTGGCGTCGGCCAGATGATCCGCGCAGCGCGGCCGGATGTGAAAATCGTATCGACCGAACCGGAGGCAGCCGCCCTGATGGAGGGTAAGCCGTGGCAACCGCATAAGATCCAGGGCTGGACACCGGACTTCGTTCCCGCAACATTCGACCGGGATGTCGCCCACGAGAATGTCCCGGTCAGCGACGACGAAGCCATCGAGACTTCACGCGCGCTGGCGCTGAACGAGGGCATATTCTGCGGTATTTCTTCGGGCGGCACTTTTGCGGCAGCACTGAAGGTGGCGAAATCCGCGGCAGCAGGTTCGGTCATCCTGGCCATGCTGCCGGACACCGGCGAGCGCTATCTTTCAACACCGCTGTTCGCCGAAATTCCGGAAGGGCCCGATGAAAACCAGGAATTGCTGGACGGGCTGGAGTACTGACGCCGAGCGTTTAATACGTCAACAAGGCCGGGGGCAGCGTTTTCAGGTTCCCGGCCAGTTGCGCCAGGAAACCCGAGAGCGCCGAGCTGCCTCGCCACACCAGGGCGATGGTGCGGCTTGGCACCGGCTCCACGAAGGGCCGGATCGAAACATTTCCGGTTTCCGCAATCGGCGGTTTGACGGCAAGAAGCGGCATCAGCGTGACCCCGACGCCCGCCGCGACCATCTGGCGCAGCGTTTCCATGCTGGTGGCGTGGAAATCAACGCGTTCGTGCGCGCCCGACAGAGCGCAAACTTCCAACGCGTGTTCGCGCAGGCAGTGTCCTTCCTCCAGCAACAGTAACTGGGTGCCCTCCAGGTCGGACAGTGCAATATTCTGTTTGTCGGTCAGCGGGTGGTTATCAGGCAGCGCAACGACGAAAGGCTCGTCGAACAGGACCTCCATTTCCAGCCCATCGTCGTTGATGGGCAGGGCCAGCAGGCCGGCGTCGAGTTCTCCCTGGCGCAACATGGCGAGAATCGTTTCGGTTTTTTCCTCCGCCAGTTGCAGGGTCAGGCTGGGGTAGTTTTCCCGGATCCCGGGCACCACATGTGGCAGGAAGTAGGGCGCCAGGGTTGGGAACAGGCCCAGCCGGATCACGCCTTCTGCCGGATTACCGCTGCGCCGGGCCACCGCCCGGATCTGGTCGATATCGCTCAGCACCAGGCGGGCGCGATCAGCGATTTCTTCGCCCACGGGCGTCAGCATGATGTTCTTGGGTGAACGTTCGACCAGTTGTACACCCAGTTCCTCTTCCAGTTTCTTGATCTGGGTGCTGAGCGTCGGCTGGCTGACGAAACAGGCATCGGCGGCCTTGCTGAAATGACGCAGGTCGGCGAGTTTGACGAAATACTGGAGCGCGCGCAGGTTCATCAGGCGATTATAAAGGAGTCTCACCCGCTATGGCATTTTGGCAGTCAGTAGCGCCAATCGCCGAATTCCATTTCCAGCCAGATACCGAAACCGATATTCAGCTCCCGCTCATCCTCGGGCCGCTCCCTCGGCCAGGTGATGCTGGGGCCCATGGAGATGTACATCCAGTCACGCGTTAAAGGCCGGCGCCAGATAAGGTTCAGGCCACAGTCCTTCAGTGCCACGGGGTCGCGGGTCTCACCACGAGCGAACGCCAGCAACGAGAAAGCGCCGCGATTATCTACCAGGTGATACCAGGTTTGGCCGAAATACCAGCGCGCCCCGTCGGTGTCTTCCGAAACCGTGGCCACTGCCTCCCAGCGCATGACATCGGCGGCGCTCATGCTCCACGCGAGGTCGCCGCGGCTGGTGGTGCCAAGGCCGTCGTCGCTGCGCCAGAAAAAAGTCTGGCGTAACCTCAGGTCGGAGTTTTCAGATGTCCGGGTGTTATAGAAATACGAGGCCTTGGCGTAAGGCTGGGGCGGAAGCCGAAGGCGCACACCCACGGACCAGTCCCAGCCTTTCCAGAATGTCTTTCGGCGATGTCCCAGGCCCAGCAACCAGCTGTCCTGGTCGCCGCGATCGACAACGCCCGGATTGTAAAATGTCTGATCCTGTGCCTGCGTATCGGAAATGTAGGCCTCCTGATTTGCGCGTCCAAACAGAACGTCCCAGCGCGAACTCAGGTTCGGTAGCGGCGCCCGCACCTTTAGCCTGAAGCGGGTGTCGAATCCGTCGTAACGGCGGTAGGACGCACCCGCGGTGACCCAGCCATTGACAGACCTTTCGTCGAAGTCCTTCGAGTCGCCCCACCAGCTGTCGAACCAGCGGAAAGAGTGGCATGACCAGCTCCTGACGACTTCCTGCATCCGCTCCTGGAACGGCTGGTCCTCGAGATCCCAGTCGCAATGGTCTTCGGCAGGACCCGGTGGACTTTCAGGGCTTACATCCGCAGCGGCGGGAATGCTGAAAGTGAAAAAGGCAGGCATGAGCGCCAGCATGAGCAGCACCTTGCCGGTACGCTCCCAACTGCCTTGAATCCCGTTTCTGGCCGATCTCTCCATCTACCCGGATTTTTATTCGTCATCAACGTTCCCTTTCCCGTAAAATACCGCATTTAGCCAGGTTCAGAACCCCCAATCCATGAAAAAGCGCACTGTATTGACCGGAATCACGACGACCGGTACGCCACACCTCGGTAATTACGTCGGCGCCATCAAGCCCTGTATCGATGCGAGCCACGAGGAGGATGTAAATTCCTATTATTTCCTCGCCGACTATCACTCCCTGGTCAAGAACAAGGACCCGGACAGGATGCGGCAATCCACGCTGGAAATCGCTGCAACCTGGCTGGCACTGGGGCTGGATACCGACAAGGCCGCTTTTTACCGCCAGTCCGATATACCGGAAATCCCCGAACTTACCTGGATCATCACCTGCTCCACGGCCAAGGGCCTGATGAACCGCGCCCATGCCTACAAGGCCGTGGTGCAGGACAATATCACGGCCGGCGAAGACCCGGATTTCGCGATCAACATGGGGTTGTTCAGCTACCCGATCCTGATGGCTGCCGATATCCTGATGTTTGGCTCCACCCATGTGCCGGTAGGCAAGGACCAGATCCAGCACCTGGAAATGGCGCGTGATATCGCGCAGCGCTTCAACCACCACTATGGGGACATCCTGGTGTTGCCCGAAGCCGTGACTTCCGAGCACGTTGCGGTGCTGCCGGGCAAGGACGGGCGCAAGATGTCGAAAAGTTACAACAATACGATCCCCCTGTGGTTGCCTGAAAAGCAGCTGCGCAAGGCCATCATGCGCATCGTGACGAACTCGCTGGAGCCCGGTGAAGCAAAGGACCCGGACGATTCCGCTCTGTTTGCCATCTACGCGGCATTTGCCGACGAGGCACAACGTGAAGAAATGCGCCAGGCCTATGCCGAGGGCATTGCCTGGGGCCAGGCCAAGCAGCAGACGTTTGAGTTGATCAATGCGGAGCTGGCGGAAAGCCGGGAGCGCTACGAAGCCCTGGTCGCGCACCCCGACCGGATCGAGGAAATCCTGCTTGACGGTGCGGTCAAGGCGCGCGCGTTCGCGACACCTTACCTGGCGCGAATTCGCGAAGCCGTCGGAATCCGCAAACTGGCATGAATGACTGGGTTCTCGAACCACAGTCCCGGCCGGCCATTCCGGTCGAGGGGACCGACGCGATGTTTCCCGTGCGCCGAATCTATTGCGTGGGGCGAAACTACGCGGAGCACGCCCGAGAAATGGGTGTTTCGCAGCGGGAGTCGCCGGTCTTTTTCGAAAAGCCGGCTGACACCGTGACCAGTGCGCCCGAGGTTCCCTATCCGCCACGGACCGAAAACCTGCACCACGAGGTCGAACTGGTTGTCGCACTGGGCGGGGGAGGCAGCGACCTCGCGCCGGAACAGGCCCGGGACGCCATTTTCGGTTACGCCGTCGGTGTCGACCTGACCCGGCGGGACCTGCAGGCGGAAGCCAAGAAGAAAGGCGCGCCCTGGACCACGGCCAAGGGCTTTGACCATTCCGCGCCCATTTCTCCAATCCGTCCCGTGGCCGCCGGCGGACACCCGGAATCGTCTGCCATCAGCCTCGCCGTCAACGGCCTGATGCGGCAGCAGGGTAATACCGCGGACATGGTCTGGCCGGTACCCGAGATCATCGCTGAACTCTCCCGCCTGTTCGAACTCAAGCCCGGCGACCTGCTGTTCACCGGGACCCCGGCCGGCGTTGCAGCGGTCAAGCGCGGCGACCTGGTAGGCTGCAAAATCGAAGGCGTAGGCACCCTGGCTTTCACCCTTACCTAAAAAGGGGCCGGATACATTTTTCCCCGAAAAAGGGATCCGGTACATTTCTTAGAGAGTTCAGAAAATGCAATACAAACAACGCATCGGGCGTTTTTCTGCTGGAAAACAAAAAGGGGCCGGATACATTTTTTCGCTTTAAATGTATCCGGCCCCTTTATTTGTGGGCGCTGTTGGGGGGGTGGGTTCAGGCGAGTTTTTCGAGGATGGCTTCTACAGCGCCGTCGAGCGGGATGCTGCCGTTCTCTGAATCGGTGCGCTTACGGTACTCCAGCAGGCCTTCGTCGAGGCCGCGTTCGCCGATCACCACGCGGTGCGGGATGCCGATCAGTTCCATGTCGTTGAACATCACGCCGGGGCGGACATTCCGATCGTCCAGCAACACTTCGACTCCGGCGGCTCGCAGGCCCTGGTAGAGCGCTTCGGCGGCTTCGCGCACACGGTGCGATTTCTTGGCATTCATCGGCAGGATGGCCACCTGGAACGGGGCCAATGGTTCCGGCCAGCAAATGCCGTGCTCGTCATGGTTCTGCTCGATAGCCGCGGCCACGATACGTGACACACCGATGCCGTAACAGCCCATTGGCATGGTGTGGGACTTGCCGTCTTCGCCCAGCACCACCGCGTTCATGGACTCCGAGTACTTGGTGCCCAACTGGAAGATATGGCCGACTTCCACGCCGCGGGCGAGGCTGATTTCGCCTTCGCCGTCCGGACTCGGATCACCTTCAACCACGTTGCGCAGGTCCGCTACTTGCGGCAGGTCCACGTCGCGCTCCCAGTTGATGCCAAAGAGGTGTTTTTCGTCCTGGTTGGCGCCTGCGCTGAAATCGGCCATCTTGGCCACCGTGCGGTCGGCGATGCAGGGGACAGGGCAGTTGACCGGTCCAAGAGAACCCGGTCCGGCGCCCATGACCTGCCGGATCTCGGCATCTTCAGCAAAACGCAGCGGGTTGGCGACCTGGGGCAGCTTGACCGCCTTGAACTCGTTCAGCACGTGATCGCCGCGAACCAGCAAGGCCACGAAATCGGCCTCGCATTCTTCCGACGCTTCAACAACCAGGGTCTTGACGGTTTTTTCAATCGGCTGGTCAAACTGTTCGACCAACTCATCGATGGTGTGCGCATTGGGCGTATCGACCATGCGCATTTCTTCTGATGGCGCAGGGCGCTCGCCCTGCGGGGCAACCGCTTCGGCCAGTTCGACGTTGGCGGCGAACTCTGACCCGGTCGAGAATGCGATCTGGTCCTCGCCCGAATCGGCCAGAACGTGAAATTCGTGTGACTGGCTGCCCCCGATCGCGCCCGAGTCTGCACGCACCGCACGGAAAAGCAGCCCTGCGCGCGTGAAGATGCGCGAGTACACCTCGTACATTTCCCAGTAGGTCTCGTTCAGGCTGGCTTCGTCTATGTGAAAGGAATAAGCATCCTTCATCAGGAATTCACGGGCCCGCATAACGCCGAAGCGTGGCCGGATTTCATCACGGAACTTGGTCTGGATCTGGTAAAAAGTGACCGGGAGTTGCTTGTAACTTCTCAACTCGTTGCGTGCCAGATCGGTAATGACCTCTTCGTGGGTGGGCCCGAAAACGTAGCCACGTCCGGCGCGGTCGTTGATCTTGAGCAACTGTGCGCCAAAATCGTCCCAGCGTCCGGTTTCTATCCACAGCTCGGCTGGCTGTACCGCCGGCATCAGCATTTCCAGGTAACCGGCGCGGTCCATTTCTTCGCGCACGATGCGTTCGACCTTCTTCAGCACGCGCCAACCCAGGGGGGTCCAGGTATAGATACCGGCCGTGAGTTTGCGGATCATGCCGCTGCGCAGCATCAACTGGTGGCTGGCGATTTCTGCATCCGCCGGGGTTTCCCGGGTGGTCATGAGGTGGAACTTGCTGGTTTTCATGCGCGGTTTGGCTCTTTGAAAATCAAACCGCAGATTTTACCCTTACCGGGAGGCTAATTGCAGTTTTCGGCGATATAGTTTTTTGATTCGTTGACCAGCCCCACCCGCTGCTCGTCGTCCAGGCGGGTCCGTTTGCCGTTTTCATCCGTGTAATACACGCGGCGTATCGGTTCTATCTCGGCCAGGCGTTTTGCGTGGAGGTCACACATCCGCCTGGTTTCAGCCTGCTCTTCCTGGCGCAATTTGCGGCCGTCTTCGAGTTCCTGGCGCCGCCTTTCGGCGATGCTGTGCACGGAATTCTCTACCTTGTCATCTTCAACCGGGGCGGCGCTGGACAAGGGGTCGGAGTAAGTGACATGGCGTTCTGAACCACCGACATCAATCGTTTCTGCCTCGGTAGCGACTGGTTTGGTATCGCTGAAGTGTTTGACGCCGTTTTCGTCGGTCCAGGTGTAGATTTCCGCTGCCAGGGCGGAGATGCAGAACAGGCCCGCCATCAAGGGCAGAAGCCACATGGCCAAAACAGGAATTCCCTTTTTCATAACGAGTTCCATGGTATGGATACGTAGAATTTATAGCATAGTAACACCACGGCTTCCTTCTTTTCGCGGACCGGCGGTCGTCACCACGGCCCGGGTGGCCTTTCGGTGCCGCTTGCGCTACCAAAGAGTGGTTCCTTTGATGGTATGATTCTGCTCTGCTTTGCGGGGAACTGCGGATGGAATCAAACGACAAGAAAGTGCACAAGGGTGTATTCCTGCTGCCCAACGCCCTGACGACCGGGGCCTTGTTTGCCGGGTTTTATTCCATTATTGCGGGTATCAATGGTAGTTATACCGTGGCGGCGGTCGCCGTTGTGGTGGCTGGCGTGCTCGATGGCCTCGATGGCCGGGTCGCCCGCCTGACCAATACGCAGAGTGAGTTCGGCGTGCAGTACGACAGCCTGTCAGACCTGATTTCCTTCGGCCTCGCGCCTGCCCTCCTGGCATTCAACTGGTCTTTATCCAGCCTGCGCGACATCAGTCCGCTGGCCGGAAAGCTGGGTTGGCTTGCCGCGTTTATCTTTGCCGCCTGCGCCGCCCTGAGGCTGGCGCGTTTCAATACCCAGGCGCATACCCAGGACAAGGTCTATTTCCAGGGGCTGGCGTCGCCGGCTGCTGCGGGCACGCTGGTGTCCATTGTCTGGTTTCTTGACGACCAGGGCGTCAGTGGCGAATCGGTACAGTGGCTGATGTTTGCCGTGACCGTCGTGCTCGGGCTGCTGATGTTTTCCCGGGTGCGTTACTTCAGTGGCAAGACCTGGCCGAGCGGTGACCGCATTCCCATGGGATTCCTGTTTTTGCTGGTGCTGGTGCTGGTGCTGCTGGCCATCGACCCGCCGGCCGTGCTCATGGCTACCGGCGTGATTTACGTGACCTCCGGCGTGGTCATCACCATCCTGGGTCGTGTGCAGTGGAAAAACCGCAGGAGCAAGCGGAAAGCCAGGGATGATTGAAGCACGCAAGCAGGCCTATCTCGAAGCCATGGGTTTCGACATCTGGGTCGCTAAACCACCGCCACCGGAGTGGGACCGCCTTCTCGTCAGGCCCGGGCAGGGCAGTACGCTGCTGGTCTGTTCCTCAGCCGAGCAGTGCTCTTCGGTCCTGGGGGGCGATATTGCCCGTGCTACCGGTGCTGACCCGGTCTGGGCCTGGCCCGATCCGGCAGGCAGCCCGGATAATCCGCGCCTGGAAGAAGTCGTGCGTGACGGCCTGTTCACGCGGGTGATCGTATTCGGCGAGAAAGCGGCCGAACGCATGTTCGGCTCGCAGGTTCCGGCCATTATCATTTCATCGGCGGTCAGCGTGGTGGCTGATATTGAAGAACTGGCGATCCGCGGAACCGCAAAGCAGGCTCTGTGGGCCCTTCTAAAGACGGGCAGCGCAACAACCGGGAGAGCCGCAGCGCCGTGAGCGCTTCTCCGGAAGCCTGCCACTACCTGGTCAGGCCGTTATCCGTGTCCGACCTCGACCGTGTCATGGAAATCGAATTACAGGCTTACCCCCATCCATGGACGCGCGGTATTTTCAGCGACTGCCTGCGGGTGGGGTACGAGTGCTGGGGTTTGCAGGCCGGTGCGCAACTGGCGGGCTATACCATCCTGACCCATGCGGCCGGTGAGAGCCACCTGCTGAACCTGTGCATCGCGCCGCAATGGCAGCGCCGCGGCCTGGGCGGCATCCTCCTGGAACACTGCCTGCGCCGGGCGATTGCACAGGGTTGTAACAGCATGTTCCTCGAAGTCAGGCCCAGCAACGAAGCCGGCATCGAGCTTTACCGGCGCAAGGGTTTCAAGGTGGTCGGTGAAAGACCCAATTACTACACGGCCGGCGAGGGCCGGGAAGATGCCATCATCATGCGCCTCGACCTGTCAGCTCTGGGTTAGCCGCGCAACGCTTCCATTTGTTTGATCTGCTGTTCCAGGTTCTGCACATTGGCGCGGTGTGTTTCCAGCCTTTGGCGCTCCTGCTCAACCACGGCGTCTGGTGCGTTTTCAACGAAGCGCCTGTTACCCAGCTTGCCTTTTGATTTCTTCAGCTCAGCGCCTTCTTTTTCGAGTTGCCGGTTCAGTCGCGCCAGTTCCTCGTCGACATCGACCAGTCCCTTCAGTGGGATCAGTATCTTCAGCTCGCGAACCAGCGCCACGGCGCACTGGGCCGTGTCGTAATCGTCCGCGACCCATTGTGCGGACTGGATCCGGGCCAGGGAGGACAGCTCGTCTTCGAACTGTTGCTGGCGCGCACGATCATTACTGTCGCCGCCCTGGAAACAGACGTCCAGCAACTTGCCGGGCGGCAGGTTCAGCTCCGAGCGGACGCGGCGCACGCCCTGGATGACCTGTTGCAGCCAGGTCACATCGCCTTCCGCGGTTTCGTCTGGCGCACGGAATTCGGGGAAAGCTTGCAGCATCACGGAATCGCCCTCAATGCCAAGCAGCGGGCTGACCCGTTGCCAGATTTCCTCGGTGATGAAAGGCATGATGGGGTGCAGGGCGCGCAGGGTCGTTTCCAGCACGTGCAGCAGGGTATGGCGGGTTGCCGCCTGGACGTTCCCGTCTTCCGACTGCAGGGTGGCTTTTGACAGTTCGAGGTACCAGTCGCAGTACTCGTTCCAGGTGAACTCGTAGAGCGCCTGCGCCGCCAGGTCGAGGCGGTAGGCGCCGAACTGCGTATCGACTTCCGCCAGCATCCGGTTCATGCGTGAAACGATCCAACGGTCGATCAGGCCCGGCTCGGCTGCCTCCCGCACGGCTTTGCCCTCGGTTTGCATCAGTACGAAACGTGCGGCGTTCCACAACTTGTTGCAGAAATTTCGGTAACCCTCGATCCGCCCAAGGTCGAAGCGGATGTCACGGCCGGTTGTCGCCAGTGCCGCGAACGTGAACCGCAAAGCATCGGTGCCGAAGGCAGGAATGCCGTCAGGGAACTCCTTGCGCGTTGCCTTCTCGATAGCGGGCGCCATCTGTGGCTGCATCAGCCCGGTGGTGCGTTTTTTCACCAGCGGTTCGAGCTCGATGCCGTCGATCAGGTCGATCGGGTCCAGCACGTTGCCCTTGGATTTGGACATCTTCTGGCCATGTGCATCGCGAATCAGGCCGTGGATGTAAACGCTGCGGAAAGGCACGTCGCCCATGAACTTCATGCCCATCATGATCATCCGGGCCACCCAGAAGAAGATGATGTCGAAACCGGTGATCAGCACGCTGGTCGGGTAGAAGCGATCCAGCAGATCGGACTTTTCAGGCCAGCCGAGCGTCGAAAACGGCCACAGTGCGGACGAGAACCAGGTGTCCAGGACGTCTTCGTCCTGGCGCAGCTCGACGTCCGGGGACAGGCCGCCCCGCGCCCGCGCATCCTGCTCGTCGCGGCCCACGTAAATATTGCCGTCTGTGTCGTACCAGGCCGGGATGCGGTGTCCCCACCAAAGTTGGCGGCTGATGCACCAGTCTTCGATCCGGTACATCCAGTCGAAGTAGGTTTTGCTCCAGTTGGCCGGTACGAACTGGATACGTCCGTCTTCGACTGCCTCGATGGCGGGTTTGGCCAGCGGTGCAATCTTCACGTACCACTGGTCGGTCAGGTAGGGTTCGACCACGGCGTGGGAGCGGTCGCCGCGCGGGATCATCAGCTTATGGTCCTCGATTTTCTCGAGCAAACCGAGCGCTTTCATGTCTTCGACGATTCGTTGGCGCGCCTCGATCCGGTCCAGGCCGCGATAGGCTTCGGGGGCGCTGGCGTTGATGGCCGCGTTGTCGTCTAGGATGTTGATCATTTCGAGCTGGTGCCGCTTGCCGATCTCGTAGTCGTTGAAATCGTGTGCCGGCGTGATCTTGACACAGCCCGAACCAAATTCCGGGTCGACGTAATCGTCCGCGATAATCGGAATGGTCCGGCCGGTCAGCGGCAACTCCACTTCCATTCCGACCAGGTCGGCGTACCGCTCGTCTTCCGGGTGTACGGCCAGGGCCGTATCGCCCAGCATGGTCTCGGGCCGGGTGGTGGCGATCACCATGTGCCCGCGACCGTCTCTACGCGGGTAGCGGAAGTGCCACATATGACCCTTTTCCTCGTCGGAGACAACTTCCAGGTCGGACAGGGCGGTATGCAGCACGGGGTCCCAGTTGACCAGGCGTTTGCCACGGTAGATCAGGCCTTCCTCGTAAAGCGTAATGAACTCGCGCTGCACGGCTTTTGACAGGTCTTCATCCATCGTAAAGCGGTGTTTCGACCAGTCGACCGAGGTGCCGAGTCGGCGCATTTGCTGACCGATACGGTCGCCGGAACGGCCTTTCCACTCCCACACGGCCTCGATGAATTTTTCGCGTCCCAGGTCGTGCCGCGACTTGCCCTCGGACAGCAGTTGGCGCTCGACCACCATCTGGGTGGCGATGCCGGCATGATCGGTGCCGGGTTGCCACAGGGTGTCCGAGCCCTTCATGCGCTGCCAACGGGTCAGCGTATCCATGATGGTGTCCTGGAAGGCATGGCCCATGTGCAGGCTGCCGGTCACGTTGGGCGGGGGCAGCATGATGCAGTACGGCTGGCCCTGTCCCGACGGTTTGAAATAGCCTTTTTCTTCCCAGGACTGGTACCAGCCTTCTTCTATGGCGTGCGGGTTGTAACTCTTTTCCATGGTCTGTTTTTATCTAAGTAATCGTGTGCGTTGCGGGGCTGAGTCCCTGCTCACGATAGATTTTGAATTTTATCCGGGAAGCGGTGCGCTGCTCCGCCTCGGCCGGAACGATTTCACACAGGCGGCGGTAGCGGGACGGGTCGGGCACCGGTTCGGAACACAGATTGATGACCAGGTCCCGGTGGTCCGGGATGCTTTCGTCATGCGCTGCAATGGCGACCGCGACATCTTCACCGCTGGTGCCGGCTTCGTGCGGCAGAAAACGGCCTGGCGGGTAATCCCACATCAATTCGTCCAACTGCCGTGCCTCGTCCTCACCCGCGGTTCGAACCATCACCTTGTGGCCCTGTTCCCAGGCCTTCATGGCCAGGCGGCATACAAGCTGTCCCGGCGACTGCGTCCGCCGGGACAGTATGTAAAAGTCAACCTGGCAAGCCTGGCTCATGAGTACGGTCAGCCGGCCCGGTTGATCAGGAACTGTGTCAGCAAACCGACGGGACGCCCGGTGGCGCCGTCGTCACCGCCCCATTTCCAGGCGGTGCCGGCGACGTCGATATGAGCCCAGCGCAGATCCTCCGCAAAGCGCGACAAGAAACAGCCCGCGGTCAGTACACCGGCCGGCATGCCGCCGATGTTTTTCATATCGGCATAGGGAGAGTCCAGTTGTGACTGGTATTCCTCCCAGATGGGCAGGCGCCAGGCGCGGTCGACAACGGCGTCACCGGCCGCCAGCAGCGCGTCGGCCAACTCATCGTCATTGCTCATCAGCCCGCTGGCGTGGTGGCCCAGGGCCACGACACAGGCGCCGGTCAGCGTGGCCACGTCGATCACACACTCCGGTTCGAACTTCTCGCTGTAGGTAATGGCGTCGCACAGGACCAGGCGGCCCTCGGCGTCGGTATTGAGTACTTCGATGGTTTTGCCCGACATGCTGGTCAGTACGTCGCCGGGCCGGCAGGCATCACCGTCCGGCATGTTCTCAACCGCGGCGACGATACACACCAGGTTCACCTTCAGTTGCATCTTTGCGCAGGCGACAAAGGCGCCGATCACGCCGGCTGCACCGCACATGTCAAACTTCATTTGCATCATGTTCTCGCCACTCTTCAGCGACAGGCCACCGGAGTCGAAGGTGATGCCTTTACCGATAAAAGCGACCGGTTTTTGCCCGGCGTCGGCGCCGGTGTAGCGGAGTACGATCAGCTTGGCGGCGTTGGCGCTGCCGCGTGAAACTCCCATCAACGCGTCCATGCCCAGTTCAGACATGTCGTTTTCTTCAAGCACTTCCAACTCGACATTGGCATAAGACGCGGCGATGGCTGCCGCGTCCTGGGCCAGGTAAGAAGGGTTGCAAATATTGGGCGGCAGGTCGCCCAGGGTCTTGGCTTTTTCAAACCCGGCGGCCAGGCCTTCCGCCTGCGAAATGGCGGCCTGCATGTCCGGGGCCGCCTGGAATGAGGCGGACTCCAGCGGTGCCGGCGCATCGTCCTTGCGTTGCTTGGTCACCGTGTACATATAGTTGCCCCGGTGCACGGCGAGCGCCGCCTGGCGCAGCAGGGACAAGGCATCAACGCCCTTGATGTCCACTTCCTGCAGGCAGACGTGGCATTGCCTGACGGGGTGGTCACGCAGCACTTTTCCGGCCGCGTTGCAGGCGCGATGGAACCGCGCCAGTGAGAGCTTTTCCGCCTCGCCCATACCGACCACCAGCACGCGCTCGGCCGCAATCCCGGCAGGCCGGTGCAACAGCGTCGTTTTAGCGGTTTTAGCCTGGATGTCGCCGCTTTCCAGCATCGCCTCGATCACGCCGCCGGTGGCGTCATTGACCGCAGCGGCGTGTGGCCCCAGCGGGCCATTTTCTATAACTGCGATTACCAGGCACCCCGTGCTGATCTCGCAGACCTTGCTATTGTCCAGATACATTCTCATTTTGATAGTCCTTTAAGTCGATGTGCCCGTTGTATGCCAGCGCCCCTGCATTTTTGAAACATAAGCGGGTCATTCTACAAGAAAACGCTGGTAAACTGGGCGCTTCGCCAGCCGGGTACTGCGTGTGACTTGAATATCCTGCAGAAATATATTTTTCGAGAATGGTTCTGGACCTTTCTGGCCGTGACCGTGGTGCTGCTGATCGTCATGATTGGCGTTTCCCTGGGCGAACTCCTGAACGACATCGCGGGCGGGCGCGTGCCGTCCGGCCTGCTGTGGGTTCTGATCGGGCTGAAAATGCCTGAAGTCCTGACCACCATACTGCCGTTGGCGGTTTTTATCGCGGTTATCTGGGGGCTGGGCCGGCTCTACCGCGACCAGGAAATGGCGGTCATGCGGGCCAGCGGTTTCAAGTGGCAAATGATGCTGCGGCCCATGTTCAGCCTGCTGCTGCCCATCGCCACGGTGTTATTGCTGATCGGGTTGTTCCTCTCGCCGGCTGCCGCCGCGGTTGCCCAGCAGAAAATGGAAGATGCATTCAAGAACGCGGCTGAATGGGGCCTGCAAACAGGCCAGTTCCACGTGCTCCAGGGCGGTGACCTGGTGCTCTATGTCGCGGCCGTCGAAAAAGACGGACGCACGCTTCAGCAGGTATTCATTCAGCAGCGCAATGGTGACCGCGAGCAGATCTGGGTTGCGGACAAGGGCTACTACTGGCTCGACCGCGAGAACGGTGAACGCTACCTCACGCTTGAAAACGGACAGATTACCGAGGGCGGTAAAAACAGCCTGGATTTCGGCATCATGGAGTTCGCCCGCAACGACCTGAAGCTGCCCCAGCCCGAGCAGGGGCGCAAGAATGACAGCCTGGCGGCAAGGAACAGCGCCGAGATCCTGTCGTCTGCAACGCCGCAGGAGGCGGCGGAACTGCAGTGGCGCCTGTCGCCGGCGCTGGCGGCGATTGTATTGGGCTTCCTGGCCATACCGCTTTCGCATTCGGCACCGCGTGAGGGCCGCGGGGGCCGGGCCCTGCTGGGTATCCTGGCCTATACCGTCTATGCCAACGTGCTTTACATGAGCCGCGGTTGGATCGCCAACGGCGACCTGTCGCCATCGCTGGGCATGTGGTGGGTGCATGCCCTGGTTCTGGTCATTGCCCTGTTGTGGCTGCAACGCCAGGGCCGCATGGTAGGGAAGGGCTGATCATGGTCAAGCTGGTTGACCGTTACATCGGGCGCGCTGCCGTTCTCGGCATGATCGGGGTATGGATCGCGATGACCGTGCTGTTCCTTATTTTCACCCTGCTTGGCGAGTTGCGTGATACGCGGGGCGATTACTCCACGCTGGACGCCATGTGGTTTGTCACCCTGACCATACCGCGCATTGCGTACCAGGTATTCCCGGTATCTGCGCTGCTCGGGGCGCTGGTAGGGGTGGGCGGGCTGGCGGCGGCGAACGAGTTGGTGGCGTTCCGGACGTCCGGCATCTCCCGTCTGCGCCTGGCCCTGGCTGCCCTGGCCGGCACCATGATGCTGACCGTTCCCGTGATGATCATGGGTGAGTGGGTGGCGCCTGCCGCTGAGCAACAGGCGCGCGCCTTCCGGCTCAGCGAGACCGTGGGCACGGCCCTGGTCGGCGGTGTGCGCGGGATGTGGATGCGTGACGGCAACGACTTCATCAATATCCAGCGGCCGGTTCTGAGCGCCGGGCGGGGAGAACAGTCCATCGATTTCAAGAATGTCGTGATTTACCGCTTTGACGAAGGTCAGAAACTGGAAGAAATCACCCGGGCACAGAATGCGACGCACGACGGCAGCATGTGGACCATGGAGAATATTTCCAATGTCAGGTTTTCCGCAAACCACGCGACCGTGAAGCGCATTGAAACCGAATCGTGGGCAACCGAGGTCAAGCCGGAATTGCTGGATTCGGCGGTATCACGTCCAAAACGGTTGTCGATACGCTCCCTGTGGGAGTACCTGGGCTACCTGGGTGAAAACCAGTTGGATGACCGCATCTACCGGGCGGCATTCTGGGAAAAAGCGTTGTTCCCCTTCACCGTCATTGCGCTGGTGCTGGCGGGTATGCCTTTCGTATTTGCACACGCGCGCAGCCAGAACGTCGGAGTGCGCCTGTTTTTCGGCATGACCGTTGGCGGTGTCTTCATGATTGTCAGCCGCGCCTTCCAGAAAGTCAGCAGTGTCTACGACCTGCCGCCCCTGTTGACCCAGTCGATACCCATCCTGTTGCTCACGATTGCGGCCATCCTGATATTGCGGCGCTCCGTCTAACGCATCACAAGGTGCGACTTGCTGGCCAGGTCGTGCCAGGTTCTTTTGCGCACATCAAGCAGCGACCAGGCGAAACCAAGGCCGAGACAGGCCACGGAAGCGAAGGAAACCAGAAACCGGAGGAGACACTGGCCCCAACCCGGGCGCCCGCCGTCTTCCCGCTCGATAAGCACATGCCAGCTGCGCATGCCAACCGTCATGCCGCCGCGGCGCCAGAACCAGGCCAGGTACAGAAACCACACGGCCAGCAGGTAGAGCGTGAACCAGGGGTCTTTCCCCGCGGTCACCTGATCGAAACCGGCCACCAGGGCCAGGGCCGTGGCCAGCAGCAGCAATGCGGTCACCACCAGGCCGTCATAAACCATGATCAGCAGGCGGCGCGGCAGTCCGCAGGGTTCCTTGCCGGGGTCAGTTGTGGCTTGAGTTCTCATTTTCAGGAAAAAACCAGTTGCACAAGGTGGGGGTCAGCCAATTATCGCTAAAATGTCTTATCATGTGGCACCGGGTGTTTTCAATCGGTTATTCTGCATGGTTTGAAACGGTCGGCCTGGTTGCATCATTGGATTTTCTTCCAGGGGTCTTGTTCACACGTACAAAAACGACGAAAATTTGGAAACAGTTCATGCTTAACAATCCCAAATTCAGAACCCTCGCGGTTCCCTTCTGCGCCTGCCTTTTACTGCTGTTTTCCGGTGCGGCGCAAGCCCAGAGTCTCGGCTCCACCGTCGAGGCGGAAAAAAAGATCAACGAGGGTTCCGCCCAGTCGCAAAAACGCGTCTCCAGCCTGGCGCGCCAGACCCAGGACCTGCTGACGGAATACCGCAGCGTGGTGCGGGAAACCGAGGCGCTGAAAATTTATAACGATAACCTGGAGCGCGTGGTCAATGACCAGCGCAACGAGGTCCAGTCGATCAACCGGCAGTTGGAAGGGCTCGAAGCGACCAACCGGGGCGTTATTCCGCTGATGCTGGACATGATCGAAGCGCTGGACCAGATCGTGGAAGCCGATATTCCGTTTCGTATCGACGAACGCCGGGCACGGGTCGAGCGCCTGCGTAACATGATGGACCAGGCCGAGGTGACCGCGTCGGAGAAATATCGCAGGGTGATGGAAGCCTACCAGGGAGAGCTGGAGTTTGGCCGCACTACCGAGGCCTATTCCGCCACGCTGCCAGGCACGGAGCAAACCGTTGATTTCCTGCGCGTAGGCCGGACCCTGCTGGTTTACCAGACCAGCGATCATTCAACCACGGGCTGGTTCAATCCGCGCTCGCGGAATTTTGAAGAACTCGACGACGACCGTTTCCGGATGGAAGTCAAAAACGGCCTGGCCATTGCCAAGAACGAAAAAGCGCCGGACCTCGTGATGTTGCCGGTTCCGGCCCCGGAGGTGGATCAATGAAAAAGCTGATCCTTCTGATGACGGCCGTGGCCTTTGTATCCGCTCCACTCGCGGTGTCTGCACAAACCCTGGAAGAACTTGCCCGGATGGTCAGTGATGCGGCGAAAACCGAGGCGCAGATCAACCAGGAAAGGGAAGCGCGTTTCGTGCGTGAGCGAAACAACCAGCGCCAGCTATTGACCGAAGCACGGCAGGAGTTGGCCGCTGAAAACTCGCGCAGCGACCGCTTACGCACAGAGTACGACGAGAACGAACGTGTCCTGGCCGACCTGGAGACCACGCTGGCCGAGCGGATGGGGAACCTGGGTGAGCTGTTTGGCTACGTGCGCCAGTCCTCGGGCGATGTGCAGGCCGCGCTTGAAGACTCCATGGTCACCGCCCAGATGCCGGGCCGCACGCAATTCCTGTCCGACCTGGCGCAACGGCGTGAGCTGCCGACCGTGCCGGAACTGCGGCAACTGTGGTCCGCCATGGTCACCGAAATTGCGCAGTCCGGCCGCGTCGTTCAATTCTCTGCGCCGGTCGAGCGCACCAGCGGCGAAAAGCAGGATCTCGACGTAGTCCGGGTTGGCGTGTTCAACGCGGTTGCCGACGGCACTTTCCTCGACTGGGATACCTCCAAGAGCCGCGAGAACCTGATCGAACTGGCGCGCCAGCCCGCCGGGCGTTTTGCGGGCATGGCGCAGGACCTGCAGAACGCGGGTGACGGCGAAATCGTCGCCATGGCGGTTGACTTCACACGCGGCCAGATCCTGCGTGCGGTGGTGCAGTCCAAAACGCCGCTGGAACGCGTCCGCGAAGACGGTGGCCCGGTCGGCTACGTGATCATCGGAGTGGGCTTGTTCGGCCTGCTGCTGTGTCTCTGGAAAGCGTTTGTGCTGTTTACCACGGGCAGCAAGATTTCGCGCCAGATGAAATCCGGGCAGGCCAACAAGTCGAATCCCCTGGGCCGTGTACTCGCCGTGTATTCGGACAACCCGGAAATCGATATCGAGACCCTCGAGCTCAAGCTCGACGAGGCCATTCTGCGTGAATCGGCGCCGATCGAGACGGGCCTGAGCTTCGTCAAGGTGTTGTACGTGGTGGCGCCGTTGCTGGGTCTGCTGGGTACCGTGGTGGGCATGATCGCCACCTTCCAGATGATTACCCTGTTTGGCACCGGGGATCCGCGCATGATGGCGGGCGGCATTTCAACCGCCCTGGTCACCACCGTGCTCGGTCTGGTCGTCGCCATACCGCTGACCTTGCTGCACAGTTTCCTGCAGGGTAAGGCCAAGGCGCTGATCCAGGTGCTCGAGGAACAGGCGGCAGGCATCATCGCGAGGCTGGCGGAGCAACGCGCATGATCTGGTTCTATGAAGCCACGGGCTCGATCCGCGACTTCATGGAACTCGGGGGCAATGTCCTCTGGGGCATCATGTTTGTGCTGTTCCTGATGTGGACATTCATTCTTGAGCGGCTTTGGTATTTCTACAAGGTCCACCCCTCGAAGAAGAAGGCGGTGGTCGCCGCGTGGGAAGCGCGTGCCGATACCACGTCCTGGTATGCCAAGCGCATCCGCGAGTGCATGGTTTCCGAGTCGGCACTGGCCCTGAAACAGAACATTGGCCTGATCAAGGTGCTGATCGCCATCTGCCCCCTGCTGGGCCTGCTCGGCACGGTGACCGGCATGATTGCCGTGTTCGACGTGATGACCTACAGCGGTGGCGGCAACGCCAGGGCCATGGCGGGCGGTGTTTCCATGGCGACCATACCGACCATGGCCGGCATGGTCGCCGCCCTTTCGGGTGTCTATTTCGGCACCTGGCTGGAACACAAGGCCCAGACCGAAACCGAAAAGCTCGAAGACTTGCTGCAGCACCACTGAACGAGGAACCGGCATGGCACGAAGGCATGCACATACTGAAGAAGCCGAGATCAACATCACACCGATGCTGGATATCGTCTTCATCATGCTGATTTTCTTTATCGTGACCACTTCGTTCACGAAAGAAACCGGCGCCAGCATCATCAAGCCGGTTGCCGAGCAGGCCGTTGCCCTGCAAAACGGGACCATTCTCATCGGTATCCGGCCCAACGACGATATCTGGATGGCGAAACGCGAGATCGAGTTGCGTGAAGTCCGGCAGATGGTAGAGCGCGCCAAGGCCGAAAACCCGGAAGGCAGCGTCGTGATCGTCGCCGACAAGGGTTCCAGGATCGGCACGGTCACCCAGGTAATGGACCAGGTCAGGCTGGCGGGCGTGCAGGGTATTTCAATTTCTGCAGATCTTCCGGGCGGTTGAGTGGCATGAAGAGCGTACGCGTGGTCATTGCGGCACTGCTGGCGGTTGGCGTCACGTTCGGCCTGTTCCTGTTCATGTACAAATTGATATCCCTCGGTAGCGGAGACCGCACCGAACTCGATGCCATTGCCGGTATTCATTTCGGCCCGGTCGAGATTCCCGACGACATCGTCGAGCGCAGCCGCCGCAAGCCGCAAAAGCCGCCGCCGCCCAAAGACCCTCCGCCTCCGCCGCGGATGCAGGTATCCAGGATGGACAAGACGGTGCAGCAGATGCCACAAATGGACATGCCGCAGATCGATGTTCCGATGACCGGTGGCGGCGGCATGTTCATCGGTAACTTCGAGCAGATCGACAAGTCGGCCGAGGGCGACATCATTCCCATCGTGCGCATCAACCCGATCTATCCGCGTGAAGCCGCGATGAAAGGCACCGAGGGCTGGGTAAAAATCGAATTCACAATTACCGAGGTCGGTACCGTGAAGAACCCGAGAGTGATCGATGCCAGCCCGCCGCGTATATTCAATCGCGAAGCCACCCGGGCGATCCTCAAGTGGAAATTCAAACCGCGCGTGATCGACGGTGTGGCGGTCGAGCGGCGTGCGACCCAGACCATCGATTTCACCCTGGAAGGGAGCTAGCGGGGGGCATGACGGCAAAAACCAACAGCTTACTGCCTGTCATCGCAGCCGTGCTGCTGCTGTTCTCGGGCAGCACCGTGGCGCAGGCCGGAAAGTGTGGCGAGCAACGCAATGTCATGGTCAAGGCGCTGGACGAACTGACCTGGAAACAACTCAATGCGATCTACGAAGACGTGGGCGAGGAAAAATACGACGAGGCCTACGAAGACCTGTTGAAAATGGTGCGGCGGGCCGGCAAGAACGAATACCTGCAGGCCGTCATGTACCAGGCGCTGGCGCAGGTCGAGTGGTCCCGCAAGAACTACGATGAGTCCCTGAAGTACTTCGAAACAGCGGTTGAACTGGACACCCTGCCGGACCAGACCCACTTTGCCTTGATGTACCAGATCGCCCAGCTGTATTTCATGAAGGACCGCTACCAGGACTCGCTCGATGCGCTGGACCTGTGGTTCTGCAAAGTGCCTGCTGAATCCGTGACGTCACACGCCTATGTTCTGAAGGCCTCCATCAACGTGCAGAAAGAGGACTACCGTGAAGCCCTGAGGGCCATAGATACGGCCATCGGCATGGAAGATGACCCGAAAGAAAACTGGTACCAGCTGAAACTGGCTGCGCATTTCGAACTGCAGCAGTTCGCCGAGGCGGCATCCACGCTGGAGATCATGATCACGCGCTGGCCCGACAAAAAGAGCTACTGGCTGCAGCTGGCGCAGATTTATTACCAGCTCGGCCAGGAAGACCGGTCGCTGGCGGTCATGGCAATGGCGTATCGAAAAAACCTGCTCGACAAGCAGTCCGACATTGCCTACCTGTCAAGCCTGTACAGCAACGCAAACGTGCCGTACAAGGCGGCCGAAGTGCTCGAGAAAGGCATCCGGGACGGCGTTGTGGAGCCCAGCAAGAGCCACTGGACCATGGTCGCCGAGACCTGGTACGGGGCAGAGGAACTGCAAAAATCACTGGTGGCTTTCCGGGAAGCCGGCAAGGCGGCGGAGGACGGCGACATCGACCTGCGGCGTGGCTTCATCCTGGTGGACCTGGAAGACTGGCAACGGGCCCTCGATGCACTGGACGAAGCCTTGCGCAAGGGCGGGCTGAATGACCGCCGCACCGGAGAGGCCTACCTGTTACGCGGCATGGCCCAGTTCAACCTGCAGAACTTCGATGCGGCCAGCGCCGACTGGGGCCGGGCTGAACGCTATGAAGGCACCCGCGATGCGGCCCGGCAATGGATGAATCACCTCAGGGAGGAACGCCTGCGCAGGGCATCTTGAGCATTGGCAGCCCCGGGCGAACAAGTACTCGAACTCTTCCTGGACTCAGCCTGGGCGGAGCGCGGCTTGAGCGAAAACACACTGGCAAGCTACCGCTACGACCTGCGGCGGCTGGCGCTTTTTCTGCAGCAGGCAGACAGTGACCTGCTGGCCGCCGGCCGCGAGGACTTGCTGGCCTTTCTGGCCAACCAGGTCCGGTCCGGACGCAGCCCCCGTTCACTTTCTCGCTATCTCTCGGGCTTCCGGCAGTTCTACCAGTGGGCCCTGCGCGAAGGCCGGATACAGGAGGACCCTTCCGCGCTGATCGAGAGCCCAAAACTCGGTCGCGGCCTGCCCAAGGCGCTCAACGAAAACCAGGTCGAGAGCCTGTTGGAAGCACCCGACGCGGAAACGCCACTGGGATTGCGCGACCGCACCATGCTGGAACTGATGTACGCCACCGGCTTGCGGGTCAGTGAACTGGTTGGCCTGGAGCTTTCGAATATCAACCTCAACCAGGGGGTCGTCCGTGTCATGGGCAAGGGCAACAAGGAGCGGCTGGTGCCGCTGGGTGAGGAGGCCGCCGACTGGTTACAGCGGTACATGCTCAGCGCCAGACCCGAGCTGATGAAAGGCTCGGAGTCACCGCAGGTGTTTGTCACTACGCGCAGGGCGGGCATGACACGGCAGGCTTTCTGGTACGCGATCCGCAAGCACGCCTTGCAGGCCGGTATCCGGCAAGACGTCTCCCCGCACATGCTCAGGCACTCCTTTGCCACGCATTTGCTGAACCACGGCGCGGACCTCAGGGTGGTGCAATTGCTGCTCGGACATAGTGATCTTTCGACCACGCAGATATATACTCACATCGCCCGCGAGGGCCTGAAACAGATACACAGCAAACATCACCCCCGCGGGTGAACGAATTGAAAATTGCGTGGTCACTACACTACACCGAGGCGCCGCGGGCGCCTTTTAATTTTGAAGAACGTCTTGCGAACGACCGGTAACGGTGTCGTCGGACCCGGAAAAGAGGTTTGCCATGAGGCACTATGTGAAAGGAATTTGTGGTCTGTTGCTGGCGTTCTCCGCGTCGGCCGTGGCGGACACTGACTACACCGCAGTCGAAGAAAGAATCCGCGCATTGGCCCCCAGTGCCACTGAAATCGCCATCTCGGAAACACCGATCGAGGGTGTGCTGATGGTCCAGGTCAGCGGTGACATCGTTTACGCAACCGCGGATGGCAAATACCTGATCCAGGGCCGTGTCATCGACCTGGAAACGCGGGAAGACCTCACGGAGGGCGCCAAGTCGAATATTCGCAAACAGTTCATGGAGCAGATGGACACCGAGCGCCAGATCACCTTTTCGCCGAAAGAACCGACCTACGAGTTGACCGTGTTCACCGACATCGACTGCGGCTACTGCCGCAAATTGCACGCCCAGGTTGACGAGTACAACGAGGCCGGCATCGCCATCCATTACATGGCGTTCCCGCGTGCCGGTATTGGCTCTCGCTCCTACGAGAAAGCCGTTTCCGTGTGGTGCGCCGACGACCCGCAGGAAGCGATGACGCAGGCGAAGGCGGGTCAGGACATGGAACCGGTGCAGTGCGACAATCCGATCGCCGAGCAGTACCAACTCGGCCAGGCCATGGGCGTCAGCGGGACCCCGGCGTTGCTGACCCCGGACGGGCAGCTGATACCGGGCTATGTGCCGCCCGATCAACTGCGCCAGAGGCTGGACCGTATGAACGCCCAGGCTGCCGCCGAGTAAGTAACAAAGCACGGCAAGCCCGGCCGATAGTGGGTTAAAATACCCTCCCAAGAACGGCAGGCGACCCGTGCCTGCCGATAATCATGACCCGGGAGTATTGCCTTGTCCGTGTTCACCTGCCTCTTGGGCGAACCCGCTCTATCCGATTTTCGTAAACGTAAGCTCCTGCGCCGCATCAATGCGATCGCCGGCGCAGACTTCGGCCTCGAAGCCCGCTTCGTTTACCTGGTTGAATCCGAACCGGCGCTGACCGGCGCCGAAATCGAGGCCCTGCAGAAACTGCTGCGGGGTGAACTCGTCTCCGGGCTCGACGAAGGCGGCCTGTTGCTGGTCGTGCCGCGCCTGGGTACACAATCGCCCTGGTCCACCAAGGCGACCGACATTGCCAGCCACTGCGGCCTGCAAGCCGTGCAGCGCATCGAGCGCGGCATCGCTTTCCACGTACCAGGCCTGCCGGCAGCGGACCGCGCCGCGGTTGGCGACGTGTTGCATGACCGCATGACCCAGTCCGTCATGTCTTCCCTGGAAGACAGCTACGGCCTCTTCGCGCACAATCCGCCGCGGCCGCTGGTTCATGTGCCGGTGTTGACAGAAGGCGCCGCGGCACTGGAAAAAGCCGACCGCGAACTCGGGCTGGCAATCTCTGCCGATGAAATCGCCTACCTGGTCGATGCGTTCAGCGGTATGGGCCGGAACCCGACCGACGCCGAGCTCATGATGTTCGCCCAGGCGAACTCGGAACACTGCCGGCACAAGATCTTCAACGCCGAATGGAAACTGGACGGTGTCGTGCAGGACAAGACCCTGTTCGGCATGATTCGCAATACCCATGCCTGCGCGCCGGATGGCGTGCTTTCTGCCTACCACGACAACTCGGCGGTTATCGCCGGGCCGGACGGCGACCGTTTCATGGTCGACCCGGATACGAAGGCTTACGCCTGGACCCGCGAAAGCCTGCCGTTCCAGATCAAGGTCGAAACGCACAATCACCCGACGGCCATTTCCCCGTTTCCCGGGGCGGCAACCGGTTCCGGCGGTGAAATTCGTGACGAAGCCGCGACCGGGCGGGGCGCCCGGCCCAAGGCCGGACTGTGTGGTTTCACGGTTTCGCACCTTGACCTGCCGGGCAAAGACCTGCCGTGGCGCAAGGAATTTGGCAAACCGGGGCGCATTGCCAGTGCGCTGGACATCATGATCGAGGGGCCGATCGGCGCGGCTTCTTTCAACAACGAGTTTGGCCGGCCCAACCTGTGCGGCTATTTCCGCACTTTCGAGCAGGAACTGGGTGGCGAAGTCTGGGGCTATCACAAGCCCATCATGATCGCCGGCGGCATGGGCACCATCCGGGAGCAATTTGTCGACAAGCTGCCCCTGCAGGAAGGGGCGCATGTCATCGTGCTGGGTGGTCCGGCCATGCTGATCGGCCTGGGTGGCGGCGCCGCCTCCTCGGTGGGCAGC
Organism: Lysobacterales bacterium; assembly: GCA_036351055.1. Lineage (GTDB taxonomy): Bacteria > Pseudomonadota > Gammaproteobacteria > Xanthomonadales > SZUA-36 > JABDPF01. The sequence goes on along the minus strand of JAZBOH010000012.1, from coordinate 3,944 downwards.
GGGCAGGGCCAGGAAGACCTGGATTATGCTTCGGTGCAGCGCGGAAACCCGGAAATGCAGCGCCGCTGCCAGGAAGTGATCGATGCCTGCTGGGCGCTCGGTGAACGTAACCCGATCCTGTCTCTGCACGACTGCGGGGCCGGCGGCCTGTCCAATGCGCTGCCGGAACTGCTCAACGACGGCGGTCACGGCGGCACGCTGGAATTGCGCGAGGTGCCCAGCGGTGATACCGCGATGTCGCCGATGGAAATCTGGTGCAACGAATCCCAGGAACGTTACGTGCTCGCCATCGGGCCCGACCGCCTGGAAGAATTCGAGGCCATGTGTCACCGCGAGCGCTGCCCGTTTGCGGTGCTGGGCCAGGCGACCGCGAAAAAACAACTGAAACTGGAGGACCGCCTGCTCGGCGAAGCCCCGGTGGACATGCCGTTGGAAGTTCTGCTGGGCAAGCCGCCCAAGATGTCCCGGGACGTCACCCGGCAAGCCATTGCAGGTGACGCACTCGACGCCGCACTGCTGGACACGGCCGAAGCTTTGCGCCGCGTCCTGCGCTTCCCGGCGGTCGGCAGCAAGGCCTTCCTGGTGACCATCGGTGACCGCTCCGTGGGCGGCCTGGTTGCCCGCGACCAGATGGTCGGGCCCTGCCAGGTGCCGGTAGCGGATGCCGCCGTGACGCTGAGCGGTTTCCTGAGCACGACCGGCGAAGCGATGGCCATGGGCGAGCGCACGCCGCTGGCGGTGCTCAACGCCCCGGCATCCGGGCGCATGGCGATTGCCGAGGCGGTGACCAATATCGCCGGTGCGGCGATCGACTCCATCTCCGATATTCGGCTGTCCGCCAACTGGATGGCGGCCGCGGGTGAACCCGGCCAGGACGGCGCCCTGTTTGACACCGTGAAAACCGTTGGCATGGATGTGTGTCCCGAGCTGGGTATCGCGATCCCGGTGGGCAAAGATTCCCTCTCGATGAAAACGGTCTGGACCGATGAAACGGGCGAACGCCGCATGCGTGCGCCTGTTTCCCTGATCGTATCGGCATTCGCGCCGGTCAGCGACGTACGGCGTTCGCTGACCCCGCAGATCGACCTCGAATGCGGCGATTCGCGCCTGCTGCTGGTCGATCTCGGCAACGGCCGGGACCGCCTGGGCGGCTCGGCCCTGGCCCAGGTATATGGCCGTTTCGGCCGTGAAGTGCCGGACCTGGACTCGGCTGCACAACTGAGAAGCTTTTTCGAAGTCATCCAGGACCTGAACCGCCGTGGAAAAATCCGCGCCTACCATGACCGTTCGGATGGCGGTGTGCTCACCACCCTGTGCGAAATGGCTTTTGCCGCGCGCTGCGGGCTGAACCTGGCGCCCGACATCCCGCCGGCCGGCCTGAATGTATTCCTGTTCAACGAGGAACCGGGCGCCGTGATCCAGGTGGCGGCTGGCGATTGCGCGGAAGTCATGGCCGCTTTCGAGACAGCCCGTCTGGGCGAAAACGTCATTGCCCTGGGTGAGCCCGTTCCGGGCGAGCGCCTGTTCCTGGAAGCTGCAGGGCGGGTCGTGATCGACGAATCCCTGGCCGAGTTGCAGGGCTTGTGGTCGGAAACGTCCCACGCGGTCCAGCGCTTGCGGGACAACCCGGCCTGCGCTGACCAGGAACTGGAGTCTGTCACCGACTGGACGCGGCCCGGCATGCAACCGCGGCTTGCATTCAACCCCGACGACAACCCGGCGGCGCCGATGGTCGCAACGGGTGTGCGTCCTGCCGTGGCGATCCTCAGGGAACAGGGTGTCAACGGTCATGTCGAGATGGCCGCGGCTTTCGACCGGGCCGGCTTCGAGGCGGGCGACGTGCATATGTCAGACCTGGCGGCGGGCCGTCGAACGCTGGACGAGTTTGCCGGCTTTGTCGCCTGCGGGGGTTTTTCCTACGGCGATGTACTTGGCGCCGGGCGCGGCTGGGCAGGATCCGTGCTGTTCCATGACGAACTGGGGGAACAGTTCGGCCGGTTCCTGGCTGACCGCGACCGGTTCGCGCTGGGGGTCTGCAACGGTTGCCAGATGCTGGCTGCCTTGCGCGACCTGGTCCCGGGCGCCGGCCACTGGCCGGATTTTGTCAGCAACCGGTCGGAGCAGTTCGAAGGCAGGCTGGGCGTGGTTCGGGTCGAGGATTCCCCCTCGATATTCTTGCAGGGCATGGCCGGTTCCCACTTGCCGGTAGTCACAGCGCACGGTGAGGGCAGGGCGCAGTTCGGCCCGGCAGGCGTTGCGGATGGCCTGGTCGCGCTGCGCTATGTCGATGGCGAAGGCCAGGCGACGGAACATTATCCCGGGAATCCCAATGGCTCGCCGCAGGGCATCACCGGCTTGTGCAACAATGATGGCCGAGTCACGATCATGATGCCGCACCCGGAACGCACCCTGAGAAATGTGAACTTCTCCTGGGCGCCGCGGGAGTGGGGCGATGTGTCGCCCTGGCAGAGGATGTTCCAGAACGCACGACATTGGGTAGGCTGAAAACAGAACAAATTGATTGGAAAATAGGGTGATGCAGGAAAAGAAAAATACGGAACAGCCGGTAAAAAAGCAGGAAGAGGAGCTCAAGCTCAGTGAATTGCTGATCCTGGCGTCCATGTGGATGCTGTTTGGATTCATGTTGTGGTTCTATCTTTCCGCTTTCCACGGTGCGCCGGCGAGGGTGGCGTCCGAAGCCATTCTCAGCCACCTGTTGAACGGTGATTTTTCGCGCATCATCGAAGAACCCAACCAGCATTTCCTGTTCCAGGTGGAAACGTATATCCAGTTCACGTTCCGTGACGGAACCACGGAGGCGCTTGGCTTTATCGTCAACCCCCTGGTTTTCAGTTATGGCCTGCCGTTGCTGTTTGGCCTGGTCATGGGCTCCGATGTCAGCTGGAAACGCAAGCTGGGCATCATGCTGATCGGTTACACGGTGATTACCCTGGTGCAGATCTGGGGCGTGGTTTTCCAGTCTCTGAAGATGCTGTCCTTCAATTTCGGCGAGCAGACCCACGCGATTATCCTGTCGCATGGGATCACGGATACCACCATCGCGCTGGGCTACCAGCTGGGCACCCTGATCCTCCCGGCGCTGGCGCCGATCTTTGTCTGGGTATTGACCAACCGCCCGCTGGTGGAGCAGTTTGTCGGCTGGAGTGCGGACCAGCTGCAGAAGCCGAAGGACAAATAGGCAGGGAACCGAAACCCGGCGTGGCTGTCTGTGCTGGGTAGACTGCATTACGGCAGCTTAATTTATACTGATAAACAGCAGGTACAGATCGCGGGGACGACAAGCGTGCAAACAGGACAGGACCAGATCGAGATCGAAACAGAGGTACAGACCGGGGGCGAACCGGTAAAAGATCCCGTTTGCGCCTTCCTGCTGGAGCAGCACCGTCTCAAGCCGGCCGATCTGGCGCGCGCGGTAAACTACCGGGACCAGCACGGCGGCGACCTGGTCACCCTGCTGGTGCGGCTGGGCCTGGTATCGGAACGTGACGTGGCCGAAGCCGAATCGGATCTGCTCGACCTGCCCCTGGTGCGTACTGCCGACCTGCCGGACCAGTCGCCTGAACTGCCCGACGTATCGGTTCGCTTCCTGAAACAGAACCTGATGCTTCCAATCGAAGAATCCAACGGTGACCTGACTGTCGTGATGGCCAATCCGCGCGACGAATTCGCCCGGCGTGCCCTGGCCATGGCCAGTGGAAAAAACATCGTGGCCCGGATTGGCATCGCGTCCGAGGTTGAAAATGGCATCGAGAAACTGCTGGGCGGCGGGCGCAGCGCGATGGGGCAGATCGCGGATACCCTGGGCGCCGGGGACGAAGGCGATCTCGAAGACGTCGAGCACTTGCGCGACCTCGCCTCGGAGGCGCCGGTCATCCGGCTGGTAAACCTTATCATGCAGCGGGCGGTGGAAGGCCGGGCGTCGG
>JAZBOH010000011.1:0-17748 GCA_036351055.1 Lysobacterales bacterium | reverse complement strand
TGCCCGCGGAGCGGGGCGGTTTTCGCGTGCAGCGCGAAAGAAGCGCCGCGCAGCGACTGCTGAATCAAGTCCTGCCGGGCGCGCCATTTTAAAAACGGCTTTTTTTTGCCGGTTTTAAAACGGCCTGTTCGAGGCAGGAATTGAACCGGCGCAGATTCGAGACAAGCCGAAGGCTTGCGAGAATCTCATTAATGCCCGCGGAGCGGGGCGGTTTTCGCGTGCAGCGCGAAAGAAGCGCCGCGCAGCGACTGCTGAATCAAGTCCTGCCGGGCGCGCCATTTCAAAAACGGCTTTTTTTTGCCGGTTTGGGAATGGCCGGTTCGAAACAGGAATTGAATGTTGGAGCGGCTTTAGCCGCGATTTTTTGCGAAAAAGAAAATCGCGGCTAAAGCCGCTCCAACAATGTAAGAAAACAGGGTAGAATATCGCCCCTGTATTTATGGTGGACGTAGCTCAGTTGGTAGAGCTCCGGATTGTGATTCCGGCGGTCGTGGGTTCGAGCCCCATCGTCCACCCCATTTATGGGCCATTAGCTCAATTGGCAGAGCAGTAGACTCTTAATCTATTGGTTCTAGGTTCGAGTCCTAGATGGCCCACCATTTTTTCCACCACGTGCGAAAGTGGCGGAATTGGTAGACGCGCTGGCTTTAGGTGCCAGTGGGGCAACCCGTGGGAGTTCGAGTCTCCCCTTTCGCACCACTGGTCTTGCCACGCCGCCTCATTCATCATCGACAGGTTTAATCATCACTATGCAAGTCTCTGTAGAAAACACCGGAGGGTTGGAGCGTAAGCTGACAATCCAGGTTCCCGGCGACGAAATCAACGACAAGGTCGCTGGCAAACTCAAAGAACTGGTTAAAACCGTTCGCATCAAGGGATTCCGCCCCGGCCGCGTGCCGATGAGCGTGGTCAAGCAGCGTTATGGTGCGCAGGCCCGCCAGGAGATCGTCAATGACGCGATGCAGACCAGCATCCAGCAGGCGATCATGGATGAAGAACTCCGTCCCGCCTCGATGCCGCGCCTGGATTCGGCGCCCCGGGACCTGGACAACGGCGACCTCGAGTTCGAGGTGATGGTCGAGGTTTACCCCGAGATCGATACGATCGACGTGGGTGCCCTGGCGATCGAGCGCCCGCAAGCCGAGGTGACCGATGCCGATGTCGAAGAAATGCTGAAAACCCTGCGTGAACAGCGCAGGACCTGGGAAGAGGTCGAACGTGCCGCGCAAGAGGGCGACCAGGTCATCCTGGACTTTGCTGCCGAAGGCGAAGAAGGCCGGGTGCCCGAAGAGGGTTACAGGCGCATGTCCGTGGTGATCGGGGGTTCCGGTTTTGAAGAACTGGACAAGGTGCTGACCGGCCTGGAAGCCGGTGCCGACAAGAAAAAGAAACTGGCTTTCCCGGAGGGCTTTAAAGAAGCCTCCCTGGCCGGCAGCAAGGCCAAGGCCGAGCTGAAGGTGGTCAAAGTTTCCGAGCCCAATGTGCCGGAAGTCGATGAAGCGTTCATCCAGAGCTTTGGTATCGAAGACGCCACCATCGAAGCGCTGAGAGAAGAAATCCGCGGCAACCTCGAGCGCGAACTCAAGCAGGCCACGACTACCGTGCTGAAAACAAAGCTGGTCGACGAACTGGTCAAATCCGTTCCCGACCTGGAAGTACCGAATGCCGTGGTCCGTGACGAGGCGGCCGGAATGGCGGCGCAGATCCTGTCTTCGCAGGGCCAGGAGCCCGACCAGGAACTGGTGCTCAAGCTGGCCGAACAGTTCATGCCGCAAGCGGAGCAGCGCGTGCGCGCCGGCCTGATGATGGGTGAACTGGCGCAACAGAACAGCATCCGCGTGGACGGCGCCAGGGTGCGCGAGGCCATCAATACCGTGGCCAGCACTTACGAACAGCCGGCCGAAGTGGTCCAGCTCTATTACAGCAACCAGCGCCTGTTACAGCAGGTCGAAAGCTCGGTTCTGGAAGAGCAGGTGGTTGACTGGGTACTTGAAAACGCTAAAGTGACGCCCAAGGACATGAGTTTCCAGGAAGTTATCGCAGGCGCCACGCAAGGCGGCTGAGGATAAGGGAAACCCCAGCAAACGACGGAGCGAGACATGAACGACAGCAGAAACGGAGCATTCGATACGCAGGCGCTTAACCTGGTGCCGATGGTTGTGGAGCAGAGCTCCCGCGGCGAGCGCGCCTACGATATCTATTCGCGCCTGCTGAAAGATCGTGTCATTTTCATTGTCGGTCCGATCGAAGACCACATGGCCAACCTGGTCGTGGCGCAACTGCTGTTTCTCGAATCGGAGAACCCGGACAAGGACATCAACCTGTACATCAACAGCCCCGGCGGCGTGGTCAGCGCCGGCCTGGCGATTTACGACACCATGCAGTTCATCCGCTGTGACGTCAGCACCATGTGCATCGGCCAGGCGGCCAGCATGGGCGCGGTGCTGCTGGCGGCGGGCGCCAAGGACAAGCGTTACTGCCTGCCGCATTCACGCGTGATGATCCACCAGCCGCTGGGCGGCTTCCAGGGCCAGGCGACGGATATCGACATCCATGCCCGCGAAATCCTCAAGACGCGCCAGCAACTGAACGAACTGCTCGCCGCACATACCGGCCAGGAAGTGGAGACCATCGCCCGCGATACCGAGCGTGACAACTTCATGGATCCGGCGCAGGCACTGGATTACGGCCTGGTCGACAAGGTATTTGAAAACAGGGCTATCGACTCCAAGGGTTAAAAAAGGTAGTATTTTCACTGTGATAGTCAATAAACCCATAAATGGAATTAGATAGGCGCCATGAGTGACAGAGATCATCAAGGCACGGACGGCAAGATTCTCTACTGTTCTTTCTGCGGCAAGAGCCAGCATGAAGTCCGGAAGCTGATCGCCGGTCCCAGTGTTTACATCTGCGATGAATGCGTTGAACTGTGTAACGACATCATCCGCGAAGAGCTCGAAGACAGCGGTGTTCGCGACCGTGAAAACCTGCCCAAGCCCAAGGAAATACACGATTTTCTCAATGAATTCGTGATCGGCCAGGAGCATGCGAAGAAGGTGCTCTCGGTGGCGGTTTACAACCACTACAAGCGTCTCGAACCCAGCCGCAAGGACGACGCGGTCGAGTTGGCCAAGAGCAACATCCTGCTGATCGGCCCGACCGGCTGCGGTAAAACGCTGCTGGCCGAAACGCTGGCGCGCATGTTGAACGTGCCGTTCACCATCGCCGACGCCACCACGCTGACCGAGGCCGGTTACGTGGGCGAGGATGTCGAGAACATTATCCAGAAACTGCTGCAGAAATGTGACTACGACGTCGACCGGGCGCAAACAGGAATCGTTTATATCGATGAAATCGACAAGGTCTCGCGCAAGGCAGAGAATCCGTCGATTACGCGTGACGTTTCCGGCGAGGGCGTGCAGCAGGCCCTGCTGAAACTGATTGAAGGCACCATTGCCTCGGTTCCGCCCCAGGGCGGCCGCAAGCACCCGCAGCAGGAATTCCTGCAGGTCGATACCAGCCAGATCCTGTTTATCTGCGGCGGTGCTTTCTCCGGCCTGGAAAAGGTCATCCAGGACCGTTCCACCAAGACCGGCATCGGTTTCTCCGCCGATGTGCAGAGCAAGGAACATACCGATAACATCGGCGTGTTGCTGCGTGATGTCGAACCGGAGGACCTGGTCAAGTACGGCCTGATCCCCGAGTTTGTAGGCCGCCTGCCGGTGGTCGCGACGCTGGAAGAACTGGACGAGGAAGCCCTGATGCGCATCCTGGTCGAGCCCAAGAACGCCGTGATCAAGCAGTACAAGGCCCTGTTCGACATGGAAGGCGCCGAACTCGAAGTGCGTGAAGACGCGCTGTCCGCCATTTCCCGCAAGGCCATGGCCCGCAAGACCGGCGCCCGCGGCCTGCGCACCATCCTCGAAGGCGTGCTGCTCAATAGCATGTACGAACTGCCGTCATTGGACAACGTGTCCAAGGTGGTGGTTGATGAGAGCGTGATCGAGGGCGAAGCCGAACCGTTTATTCTTTATGAGAACCACGCCAAGCAGGCCGTTGGCGGGTCGGAATAGTTCGTAGTTAAAAAACGGGGCCGGATACGCAAGAACGTATCCGGCCCCGTTTTTATCCCCCCCGAAAAAATCGCAGCTTTCGCCGCACCAACTGGCTACATGCGCGCCATGCGGCGGAGAGGCTGCGGACGGTAGGCCACGCCTTCGGGTACGAAGCTGGCGGCTACCGGGCAGTTGTCGTCATTCTCGGCTTGCCGAGCCCGCAGTTTTCTTTCGATGTTCTGCTGGGTGTACCAGTCGACGTAGCGGTGTTCCTGGCGTTCGACGGGCGTGAGTCTCAGTTCTTTCCTTTCTTTTTCGCGTACGAAGTCAGCCTCGACCTTGCGCCGCAGATAGCTCTTGGCTTCAATTTGCTTTATGACGAAGAACAGGAGGGCAGTGATGCCGACAATCGGCAACAAAAAGTATAAAGTCCCCATTTTTTGTTTCCCCTTGTTAAATTTTTCCCTTAGCCGTTGGCCGCAGTGCGGTACCACCGGTCGATGTTTTTCTCTGGTTTGTGCTTGCTGTCCTTGATGGCGGGTTCTTCCTCATGCACGATGGCAACACCCACAAAGGCCGGGTGCTCGTCTTCGTACTTGCGTTGCGCCGCTTCAATTTTCCGCGCTTTCTCGGCCCGCTGGATTTCGGTCAATCCCTGGGTGAACCACTCGACGTACTTCTGCTCGCGCAGTTCCGGGCGGCTCAGTGGCGGTTTGGACGTGGGTTTGGAAGTCTGTTCCTCGCGCGACTGAATCCAGAACTCCTTGATCCGCGAATTGGGCGGACGAAGATAGCTCTTGGCGTCAATACGTCGTATAGCAAGATAGTTCGCTGCGAGGAGTACAGCAATTCCGGCAAAAAAGTAGATGGCTTCCATCTTGATTCTCCTTTCTCGCCTGGCCTGGAACCAATCCATGATCCCATATAGCAAGGTTTGAAGATCAAGATGTCCTTTTGATCTTTTCCTTATAAATACGTACCTGCAGACCCCCTTTGGTCGGCACGTGAGCACATCATGCTGAATTTTGCCGCTGCAGGCAAGTCTGAAACGACAAACGGTACGTATTTTCCCTTGGACGGTGCAAACGGAAAAGGCAGCAGTGCCCGGGCCGGGCCAGGCCGGGCTGCCTGCCGGTTCGCGCCGGCCTGCGCGTTTTGAACTTGAAAAATTTCGCTTTGGGCCAATATGTGCTCACAGACTGCTATGATTTGAACAGGGGATCCTGAAAGCCGCGAAGGCCAAAATAACGGGATACCGGAGAGGAATAAATGACCGAGATATCAAGCAAAGACTTTCCCGCCATGACCGGCCAGCCGACGCCGGTGCTGTCGCTGCGCGACGTGGTGGTTTACCCACACATGGTGATCCCGCTGTTTGTCGGGCGCGAGCGCTCGATCCTGGCGCTGGACAAGGCCATGGATCACGACAAGCGGATCGTCCTGGTGACCCAGCGCAGCGCGGAAATCGACGACCCGGCCGAGGAAGACCTGTTCAAGGTCGGCACCCTGGCCACGGTGCTGCAACTGCTGAAGCTGCCGGACGGCACCACCAAGGTGCTGGTCGAGGGCGGTGAGCGTGTGCGGATCAATGAATACACCGAGGACAGCGGTTTCTTCGAAGCGGACTGGAGCCTGATCCCGTCCACCGCTGAAGGGTCGGAGAAAGAACTCGAAGTGACCATGCGTTCACTGGTTTCGCTGTTTGAGCAATACGTCAAGCTGAACCGCAAGATTCCGCCGGAACTGCTGACCACGCTGGCCGGCATCGAGGACGCCGGGCGCCTGGCCGACACGGTTGCGGCGCACCTGGCGATCCGCCTGGAAGAAAAGCAGACCCTGCTCGAAATGGGCAGCCCGCGGCGGCGCATGGAGCACCTGATGGGTCTCGTCGAAGGCGAGATCGATGTGCTGCAGCTGGAAAAACGCATCCGAGGCCGGGTCAAGACGCAGATGGAAAAGAGCCAGCGCGAGTACTACCTGAACGAACAGATGAAAGCGATTCAGAAGGAACTCGGCGACATGGACGACGCGCCCAATGACCTCGAGGACCTGGGCAAGCGCATCGCCGAAAGCGGCATGAGCAAGGAGGCCGGCGAGAAGGCGGTCTCCGAGCTGAACAAGCTGAAGATGATGTCGCCGATGTCGGCCGAAGCGACCGTGGTGCGCAATTACATCGACTGGATGCTGAACGTGCCGTGGAAAAAGCGCAGCCGCATCCGCAAGCAGCTGGATAAGGCGGAAGAGATTCTCGAGAACGATCACTACGGGCTGGAGAAAGTAAAGGAACGCATCCTGGAATACCTGGCCGTGCAGCAGAGAGTGCGCAAGATGAAGGGACCGATCCTGTGCCTGGTCGGCCCGCCGGGTGTCGGCAAGACCAGTGTCGGGCGTTCCATCGCACGGGCTACCGGGCGCAAATTCGTGCGCATGTCGCTGGGCGGTGTGCGCGACGAGGCCGAGATCCGCGGCCACCGGCGCACCTACATCGGCTCCATGCCGGGACGCGTGGTGCAGAACATGGCGAAGGTGGCCACGCGCAATCCGTTGTTCATGCTGGACGAACTCGACAAGATGTCGATGGACTTCCGCGGCGACCCGTCGTCCGCGCTGCTCGAGGTGCTGGATCCGGAACAGAACCACAGTTTCAACGACCATTACCTGGAGGTCGATTTCGACCTGTCCGAGGTGATGTTCGTGGCCACCGCCAACTCGCTGAACATCCCGCCAGCGCTGCTGGACCGTCTCGAGGTAATCCGCATCCCGGGTTACACCGAGGACGAAAAGCTGAACATTGCGACCCGGTACCTGGTGCCAAAGCAGATGGAGCAGCATGGTCTCAAGGACGGCGAGGTGACGATCAGCCAGGGTGTGCTGACGGACATCATCCGCTATTACACGCGTGAGTCCGGTGTGCGCAACCTGGAGCGCGAAATCGCCAAGATCTGCCGCAAGTCGGTCAAGGAGTTGGCACTTGATTCCAGTAAGGACAAGATTGCCGTGAAGTCGAAGAACCTCGACAAGTACCTGGGCGTGCAGCGCTTCCGTTACGGCGTGGTCGAGGAAAACAACGAGGTCGGGCAGGTCACCGGCCTGGCCTGGACCGAGGTGGGTGGCGAACTGCTGCGCATCGAATCGACCCTGATGCCGGGTAAAGGCCGCCTGACCCAGACCGGCCAACTGGGCGACGTGATGCAGGAATCGGTGCAGGCGGCGATGACGGTGGTACGCAGCCGCGCGGCGCAGCTGGGTATCGACCCCAGTTTCCACCAGTCTTTTGACGCGCATATCCACGTGCCGGAAGGCGCCACGCCGAAAGACGGCCCGTCCGCCGGTATCGCGATGTGCACGGCGCTGGTTTCCGCACTGACCAAGATCCCGGTACGCGCCAATGTCGCCATGACGGGTGAGATCACGCTGCGCGGCAAGGTGCTGCCGATCGGCGGCCTGAAAGAAAAGCTGCTGGCAGCCCACCGTGGCGGCATTGCAACGGTGCTGATTCCCGAAGAGAACGAGAAGGACCTGGTGGACATCCCCAAGGCCATCCTCAAGAAGCTCGAGGTGCACCCGGTGGCCACCATCGACCAGGTGCTGGAACTGGCCCTGGTTGAAATGCCCAAGCCCCTGGCGGCCGTTGTGGAGCCAAAGCCGGGCGAGGGTAAGAAGGGTGGGGACGCGGTAACCACGCACTAGCCCATGGCCGGAAGCGGACCTGGCTGGCGACAGATTCGGACCATCCGGACCCGTCGCCAGCCAAGCCCGCTTCCAGGGCAAAAACCCTGCTTTTCCTGATCATTGAGTCACTTGCCACGACCAGTTAAGCAATAACCTTTAAGTATCAGGCGAAAACGTGTTGCGCCTGGGGGAAAGAGGTATTAGTATTCCGTCACGGCTTGCAGGCCTTGGCATACAAGGCTTTCAGGGAGTTGCCGAAACTTTCGAAGCAAACAAAATAAGCCGACAGGGTCTGAATGTCGGTGGTCTGAATTTGCCGTGGGATAAACTAAACTTACCGCCTACACATCATAATCAATGGAGTGCAAGAATGAATAAATCTGATCTTATCGATGCAATCGCCGAATCTGCTGGCCTGTCAAAAGCTGACGCCGGTCGTGCCCTGGACGGCGTTGTAGATGCCATCACCGGCGCCCTGAAAGCGGGTTCAGCCGTATCTCTGGTCGGTTTCGGAACCTTCTCGGTTCGCGACCGCGCAGCACGCACTGGCCGCAATCCCCGCACCGGCGAAACCATCAAAATTGCCGCCTCAAAAAATCCTGCCTTCAAGGCTGGTAAAGCGCTTAAAGACGCTGTAAACTAGCGCGCCTTCTGACGGGTGCTTAGCTCAGTTGGGAGAGCATCGCCCTTACAAGGCGAGGGTCGGCGGTTCGAGCCCGTCAGCACCCACCAGAAATATGCGGAGTGGTAGTTCAGTTGGTTAGAATACCGGCCTGTCACGCCGGGGGTCGCGGGTTCGAGTCCCGTCCACTCCGCCACTTAATCCGAGAAGGGCGCCCGCAAGGCGCCTTTTTCATATGGAAGTAATACGATATGGTTCTTCAGTCAATTCGCGACAGGCTGCATGGCATCATCGCCATTTTCATTTTTGCCATCCTGATCATTCCTTTTGCTTTCGTGGGTGTGAACTCCTACTTCACTTCCGGCACGGTCAATGCCGTGGCGGTGGTCAATGACCAGGAGATCACGCTCAACGATTACAACGCCGCGTTCCAGAACTACCGGCGCCGCCTGCAGGCCCAGATGGGCCAGGCGTTCGACCCGGAGTTGTTCGACCAGGCCATCATCCGTCGCCAGTTCCTGGACCAGATGATCAATGAAGAACTGATGGCCCAGGTTTCGATTGACGCCGGCCTGGCCGTGACGGACGAGAAACTGGCCGAGTCGATCCGCAGCCTTTCGGCGTTCGAGGTCGACGGCGAATTCAATGTCGACGTTTACCAGCAGAGGCTGGCTGCCCAGGGGCTGACGCCGCAGCAGTTCGAGATGGATCTGCGCGGTTCGCTGGTGATGGACCAGTTTCCGAACGCGATCGGTTCGAGTGCCATCGCAACGCGCTGGGAGCTCGAAGACTATGCCCGCCTGCAGGACCAGACGCGCGCGTTCAGTGCGGTCGTGGTACCGGCCGTGGTAGATACCGAGAGCGTGATTGGGGAAGAGGAATTGCTCGCCTGGTATGAGGATCATCAGGCCGATTACATGTCCAAAGAGCAAGTAGTTATCGAATACCTGGAACTCGATGCAGAGTTGATCGGTGGCGATGTGGAAGTCGATGAGGAATCACTCAAGGCTCGTTTTGAAGAGCAGCAGGGCCGCTTCATCTCGCCCGAGGCGCGCCTGGCATCGCATATCCTGATCGAGGTGGCGCCGGAAGCACCCCAGGTCGATATAGAAACCGCCCGCAAGACGGCCGAGGAATTGAGCCAACGCGCACGCGACGGTGAAGATTTCGTCCAGCTGGCGACCGGTAATTCACAGGACCTGGGTTCGGCCACCGATGGCGGCGACCTGGGCTGGATCGAGCCGGGCTACATGGTGCAGGCCTTTGAAGACGCACTGTACGAGTTGTCCCTGGAAAACCCGGTATCGGAACCGGTGCAGACCCGTTTTGGCTGGCACGTGATCCAGCTGCGCGATATCCGGCCATCTGAAGGCATGACGTTCACCGAAGCGCGCGACATCCTGCTGGCCGAATACCAGGCCGAGACGGATGAGCGCCGCTTTATCGAACAGGCGGATCGCCTGATCGACATTATTTACGAAGATCCGACCACGCTGTCTGCTGCGGCCGAAGAGCTGGGCCTGGAAGTCCAGGAAGCCGGTCCGTTTGGACGCGGCGGGGCTGAATCCGGTATCGCTGCCAACCGTGAAGTGGTGGACGCTGCGTTCTCCGACCTGGTGTTGGGGCAGCATTCGGTCAGCGACCCGGTCGACCTGGATACCAATCACATCGTGCTGATCCTGTTGAAGGAGCACCTGCCGGTAGAGGTCATCCCGTTCGCAGAGGTACGTGAGCAGGTATTGGGCTCCGTGCAGGAACAGCGCGCGATGGAAGTCGCTGCCCAGACTGCAGAAGCGATGCTGGCGCGCCTGGAAGGGGGTGAGGCCCTGGAAGACCTGGCAGCGGAAAATGCCTTGGAAGTGATCGTCAACGAGGCAGCAACCCGCACCATGACGGCGATCGACAGCAGCCTGCGCAGCGAATTGTTCCTGATGGAAAAACCGGAGGAGGGCAACGCCACGACCGCCGTGGTTGAAGTGGGTGAAGGCTATGCCGTGGTGCGCCTAGACCGTGTCACCGACGGCGTGCTCGCGGAGGGCGACGTAGCCCGCATCCAGGCCTACAGCCGCCGCATTGCCAGCGCCAGCGCCACCGACGAAGCCCTGGGCTTCATCGAAATGCTGCGCGCGCAGTCAACCATCGAAGTTTTCGAAGACCGCCTGCGTTAGTCCAGGATTCACCGCGGGCATCAACTGCAACACAAAAAACGTTGAAACGGGCCTCCAAAGGCCCGTTTTTTCAACCGTTCAAATAAAGGGGCCGGATACATTTTTCCCATTTAAATGTATCCGGCCCCTTTAACAAATGCAGCCGGTGGGTGACCTGCGATGCCTCTGAATTGGCTTGGTTTGGCCGTTTGTCCAATGAATGACGGCACTCAAGGCAGCCAGAAATTAAAGGGGCCGGATACATTTTTCGCGATTAAATGTATCCGGCCCCTTTTTTTGGTGGAAAAAAATTAGTTGAGGCCGGTCATGCCCAGGACGTTGTAGCCGGAGTCGACGAAGGTGATTTCGCCGGTTACGCCGGAGGCGAGGTCAGAGCAGAGGAAGGCGGCCACGTTGCCGACTTCTTTCTGCGTGATGGTGCGGCGTAGCGGGGCGGTTTCTTCCACGTGGTGCAGCATCTTGCGGATGTCGGCGATGCCGGCTGCGGCCAGGGTCTTGATGGGGCCGGCTGAAATCGCATTGACGCGGATTCCGCGCGGGCCGAGGTTGGCGGCCATGTAGCGCATGTTGGCTTCCAGGCTGGCCTTGGCCAGGCCCATCACGTTGTAACCCTTCAATACCCGCTCGGAGCCGAGGTAGCTCAGGGTGAGCATGGCGGCGTCGCGGCCTTCCATCATCGGCAGGCCAGCCTTGGCCAGCGCGGCGAAGCTGTAGGCGCTGATGTCATGCGCGATCTGGAATCCTTCGCGGGTGACGGCGTCGATGTAATCGCCCTCGAGCTGTTCGCGCGGCGCAAAACCCACGGAATGCACCAGGATGTCGTAGTAGTCCCAGTGTTTCGCCAGTTCGGCGAATGCCTGGTCGATTTCTTCGTCGGAAGCGACGTCGCAGGGGATGACGATGTCAGACCCGGTCAGGGCCGCGATTTTTTCTGCCCGCGGTTTCAGTTTGTCATTCTGGTAGGTGAAAGCGAGTTCCGCTCCCTGCTCGTGCATGGCCTCGGCAATACCCCAAGCGATCGACCGCGGGCTGGCTACACCGACGATCAGGGCACGTTTTCCTTCGAGAAATCCCATTTTGTAATCCTGTGATGATTCGGTCGGGGAAGATTACTAAAAATTGCGGCCGGATACACATCTTTCACGTGTATCCGGCCGTCATTATGTCGAGTTCTAGCGCTGTGGACCGAACCGGAGTCGACGCGCCGCATCGGTCTCCACGATGTGCCCATCCTTGTAAACAGGCTGGCCGTTGACCAGGGTGCAGACAATTTCGGAGCGGAAGGTCTCGCCTTCAAACGGGCTCCAGCCACACTGTGACAGGACGCGGTCACGGGTGACCGCGGTCTTCCCGCGGGTGTCCACGAGCACCAGGTCGGCCCAGTAGCCTTCGCGCAGGTAACCGCGTTCCGCCACCTTGTATCGGTCTGCCGGGTTGTGCGCGGTCAGGCGGGCGATGTCTTCCAGGCTGATGATTCCGTCGTGGTAAAGCTCGAAAACGGTGAGCAGGGCGTCCTGTACCAGCGGCAGTCCGGCTGGCGCCTTCTGGTAGTTGGTGCTTGCCTTTTCCTCGAAGGTATGCGGTGCGTGGTCGGTGGCGATGATGTCCAGCCGTCCTTCCTGCAGGGCCTTGATCAGGCCGGCCTGGTCGGCCGGTGTCTTGATCGCCGGGTTGCACTTGATGTGGTTGCCGCGCGTGGCGTAATCGTCGCTGTTGAAGTGCAGGAAATGAACGCAGACCTCGGCCGTGACCAGCTTGCCCGCCATGGGCCCGGGTTCGAACAGTTCCATTTCCCGCGCGGTGGTCAGGTGCAGGACATGCAACGGCGCCTGGTACTGACGCGACAGCCCAATAGCCGTGCTGGTTGACAGGTAGCAGGCCTCGGCGCTGCGGATATTCGGGTGCTCGCTGACCGGGATCTCGGGGCCGTATTTTTCCAGGGCAGCCTCCAGTTTGGCCTGGATCATCGGCGTCGACTCGCAATGCGTGGTGATCAGGGCAGGGGCGTCGCGGAAAATCCCGGCCAGGGTTTCCTGGTTGTCGACCAGCATGTTGCCGGTGGATGCGCCCATAAAAATTTTGATGCCGGCGGCTTTGCCCACGGGCAGGGAACGGATCACGTCAAGGTTGTCGTTGGTCGCGCCCAGGTAAAAGGCGTAGTTGGTCAGCGACTTCTGCGCGGCGACCGCGTACTTGTCTTCCAACGCGTCCAGCGTGACCGTCGGTGGCAGGGTATTCGGCATTTCCATGTAACTGGTGATGCCACCGGCTGCCGCGGCGCGTGATTCGGACCGGATACCGCCTTTGTGGGTCAGTCCGGGCTCCCTGAAGTGAACCTGGTCATCGATCATGCCGGGCAACAGGTACGCGCCGGCGGCATCGATGATTTCAGTGGCGGCATCGGCCTCGATCGAGGCGGCGATTTTTTTGATACGGCCTTGCGCGATCAGCAGGTCGCCTTCGGTGATCTGGCCTTCGTTGACGAGACGGGCGTTCTTGATAAGGGTTTTTGTGTTCATGATGGGATCTCAGGGTACCGGGTCATAACCCCCGTCGCAAAAAGGATGGCAGCGGCCGATTCGCTTAATCGCCAGCCAGCCGCCGCGCAGGGCGCCGTGTTTTTTCACGGCTTCCATGGCATAGGCGGAACAACTGGGCGTGAACCGGCAGTGGTCGCCAAGATAAGGGCTGATCAGCACCTGGTAGGACCTGATCAGGAATTGTAAAAATCGCGACATCATTGGTTTTGACGAAAATTTACACACCTGCAGGCCATAAAACTTGCCGTCGGCCTAAACTTCAGCTATAACACTGCAATTTCTTTTTCGGGTAAAAGCTTGTTAAATAACAAACCTATAAAAATCAAGCGTTTAAAATATGGCTCGAAAATAGCTCGTTCAAGGAGTAGCTTATCACGATGACATCTGACCGCGTTGTATTGAAAAAGGGCTACAAGCCCAAGAAAAGCGAAAAGTACATGAGCCCCCAGCAGATCGAGTACTTTCGCCAGAAACTGGTTGCCTGGCGCGATGAGCTGGTCGAAGAATCGCGTGAGACCATCAACCATCTCCAGCACGAGGTTCGTGACGTCGGCGACGAAGCCGAACGGGCGACTCGCGAGACCGAGAACAGCCTGGAACTGCGCACCCGTGACCGTTACCGCAAGCTGATCCGCAAAATAGACAAGGCGTTGGTTCGCATCGACGAGGGTGAATACGGTTACTGCGAGGAGACCGGCGAAGAGATCGGTCTTGCCCGGCTGGAAGCCCGGCCCATCGCAACCCTGTGCCTGGATGCCCAGGAACGCTGGGAATTGCGCCAGAAACAGATCGGAGACGGCCGCTAAGTCTGATTTTCCGCAAGATTTGAACCTGGAAAGAAGCCCCGGCTGTTCGAATGTGGCAGTTCGGGGTTTTTTTTGCCCAATGTTTAATGAATTCTTAACAAAGGGCCGCTATTCTCGTATCATTGACCAGGTAAACAAGCCCTGCCGGAATTCCGGCAGCATTCAGCCTTGTGATGCTTTGTAGGAGGAGCGTTACGTGAAACATACCAAGCTCGTTTTAGCCCTTGCCGCTGCGGGTCTGTTGCTCGGCGCAGGTAGTCTCGCCGCCGACGGAGACCAGCCCCTTCATGTTACAGGCCAGGTGGGTTCACTCTACACCGACTCTGATCGCAATACGCGTGACGACGATATCTGGTGGTCACTCGGAGTTGGTTACTTCTTCGGGAACAACATCAGCCTCGATCTCGAATACGATACGTTTAAAGGCACTTACCGGGATTACGCCGTTCAGGTGCCCGGCGCGACCTATGACCGGTGGGGTCTGACCAACATCGGCCTGATGGGCCGTTACTATTTTGGCCAGTCAAACTTCCGCCCGTTCCTCGCGGCTGGGATGGGTAGCCTTAGCCACCGCAACGTGATGGACGAGAGCAGTTCGATGAGCATCAGCATGGGTGGTGGTGTTCAAGCCCAGTTCGCCAAGCACTGGAGCGGCCGCGCCCAGCTGATTTATCGCAGAGATCGCGATAACGACAGCCTGGTTGAAAATGACGGCTACGGCGACTGGATCCTCAGCCTCGGCCTGAGTTTCGATTTTGGCGGAAAGGCGCCGCCACCTCCGCCGCCGGAAGAGCCGGCACCGCCACCTCCGCCGCCACCTAATCCCGACCTCGACGGCGACGGCGTGATCAATGAACACGACAAGTGCCCGAATACCCGTCCGGGTGCGGTAGTCGACCTGGATGGTTGCGAAGTGGAAGCCGTGATCGAACTCGAAGGTGTGCATTTCGACTTCGACAAGGCCACGCTGAAACCGGAAGCCATGGTCGTTCTGAACGAAGCCGCCGCATTGCTGGCCAAGCATGAGCGCGTGGTGGTCCAGGTTGGCGGTCATACCGACAGCATGGGCAGCGAAGAATACAACCAGGGATTGTCCGAGCGCCGTGCGAATGCGGTCCAGGACTACCTGGTAGAAAAAGGTGTCAAGGCAAGCCGCCTGTCAGCCAAAGGTTTTGGAGAATCCATGCCGGTGGCCAGCAACGACACCAAAGCGGGACGTGCAGAAAATCGCCGGGTTGAACTGGTCGTAATGGACCGCTAAGGCGAATACTCTAGAGGGAGTGCAAAGCCCCGCTTCGGCGGGGCTTTTTTTTGGTTCATCGCGCTTTACCGGGCAAGGCTGCTTTGATCCTCAGGAAGAAGTAGTCGGTGTCGCGATATCCATAGGCCATGCGCTTGATCACCTTGATACGATTATTCATGCCCTCCGAAAAAGGGGCCGGATCCATTTAAACGAATTAAATGGATCCGGCCCCTTTAACAATTGCGGCCGGTTTTTCTTTCAACAGCTTGCTGAACCCAAGCGTACCGGGCTATTCGGTAGGTAACCGGGTGCGACGCGGGCAGGTTGTAGAAATGGGGCCGGATACATTTAGATGGATTAAATGTATCCGGCCCCTTTTTTGGTTTTTTTTAAAGAAGGCTGGCGGCGTAGTTGTTGATGGCGTTCAGCATGGCGTGCAGGCCGTTTGCCCTGGTCGGGGACAGGTGGCTGGCGAGGCCGATGGATTCGATGAAGTAGGGGCGGGTTTCCAGTACCTGTTGCGCGGAGCAGCCGGAATATACACGGGTGATCAAAGCGATCAGGCCGGAGACGATAGCGGCGTCGCTGTTGGCGCGGATGATGATCTGTTTGGCGTCACCTTCGAGGTAGAGCCAGACCTGGGACTGGCAGCCGGACAGCAGTTTGTCATCGGTTTTTTCACCTTCTGCCAGGGGGGGCAGTTTCTTGCCGAGGTCGATCAGGTACTGGTAACGGTCCAGCCACTCGGGAAAGAGGCTGAAGTCGTCAATGATCTCGTCCTGGATGGCGATCGGGTCGTGTGGGCTCGTCATGTTCACGGCATCAACTGTCCTTGCGCCTCCAGCGCGTCACACCGTCGGCATCCTCGAGCAGGATTCCCATCGCGGTAAGTTGGTCGCGTACGGCATCGGCAGTGGTAAAATCGCGGTCGGCACGTGCCTTGTTGCGTTTTTCGATCAGGGCTTCGATTTCCTGGCTCTCGTCATTGCTGGCGCCGCCACTGAACCATTCTTCGGGTGTGGATTGGAACAGGCCTATCAACTGCGCGTCTGCGAGCAATTCGCCGGCCACGGCACGGGCTTCCTCTGCATTGGAAGCATTGGCCAACTGACGGGCGACCCGGTTGAATTCGGCCAGCGCGACGGGCGTGTTGAGGTCGTCACGCAGCGCATCGAGGAAGGCTTCGCCGGGCCTTTCGTTGGCGGTGAACGGTCCATAGGACTCGCTGGCGTTGCGCAGCACGCCATAGAGGCGGTCCAGGGTGCGCTTGGCGCGTTCCAGTTCCTTGCCGGACCAGTCGAGGGGCTGGCGATAATGCGCGCTGAGCAGCAGGTAGCGAAGCGTTTCGCCCGCATTTTCCTTCAATAGTTGGTGCACGACCAGCGTGTTGCCCAGTGACTTGGACATCTTGCGTTTTTCGACCGTGACAAAACCGTTGTGCATCCAGTAGCGCGCAAAGGGGTGGCCTTCGTGTGAGCAAACGCTCTGGGCAATCTCGTTCTCGTGGTGCGGAAAAATCAGGTCCTGGCCACCACCGTGGATGTCGATGGTTTTGCCAAGGTGGGTCTCCGCCATCACCGAGCACTCGAGGTGCCAGCCGGGACGTCCCCAGCCCCAGGGGCTTTCCCAGCCGGGCAAGGGGTCGACAGACGGCTTCCAAAGAACGAAGTCACCCGGGTTACGTTTGAATGGGGCCACTTCGACGCGCGAGCCGGCGATCATTTCGCGGGCATCGCGCCCCGACAGTGCGCCGTACTTTTCGAAGGAGCCGATATCGAACAGTACATGTCCCTCGGCCTCGTAAGCGTGACCGCTGTCGATCAGGCGCTGGATCATCGAAATCATCTGGGTGATGTGGTCTGTGGCCCGCGGTTCGATGCTCGGCAGGGCGGCACCGATGGCGTTCATGTCGGCGTGGTAGGCGTCGGTGTATTTTTTTGAGATTTCCGAGATTGGTACACCGAGCTTTGCGGCCGCCTCGTTGATTTTGTCGTCAACGTCAGTGATGTTGCGGGCATATACCACTGCGGGGTAATGCAGGCTCAGCAGGCGGTGCAGCAGGTCGAAAATGACCGCCGGTCGTGCGTTTCCGATGTGGGCGTAGTTGTACACCGTCGGCCCGCACACGTACATCGTGACGCGTTCGGGGTCCTGCGGTACAAATTCCTGTTTTTCACGGGCCAGCGTGTTGTATAGACGAATAGTCAATTTGCCATACTCTCAGTGTGGGTCTAAAGTGCGCAAAGCTTAGTATTCTATCAATTTTACACCGGCGGGAAGTATTCAAAATGCAATCAAGTTACCGTAGCCTTTATGCCGCGCATGTCGCGGAAATTCAGAAACGCTGGGAAGCCACGCTCGAAGCCGAACAATTCGATGCTGCCGTGGTCCACTCGGGCAGCCCGATGTACAGCTTTCTGGACGATTACGAGTATGCCTTTCGTCCCAACCCGCACTTCCTGGCCTGGCTACCGCTGACCAGCCACTCCGACAGTGTGCTGATGGTGGTGCCGGGAGAGCGGCCAAGACTGGTCTACTTCCAGCCGGATGATTACTGGTACCTGCCGCCTTCCGACCCGGAACCGTGGTGGGCGGAGCATTTTACGATAGAGGTCGTACGCGACACGGATGAGTGGCGACAC
>JAZBOH010000010.1:0-33699 GCA_036351055.1 Lysobacterales bacterium | reverse complement strand
TGGGTAACCAGTGCCAATCACGATACGCACCGGCAGCCCACCCTGCCGCTGATCGTTGCGCCTACGCCCTGCCTGTACCGCGCGCGCGCCATCAAGGTGCTCAAGGACTGCGGCCGGTCTTGGCGTATTTCCTACACCAATACGGATATTTCCGGCATCCAGGCCGCGATTGAAGAGGGCCTGGGGGTCACTGTGCTGGCGCAGAAGACAGTTCCGGACTCTTTGCGCATCTTGCCGTTTTCAGACCGCTTCCCGAGGTTGGGCAGGGTCGGAATCCACCTGGTCTATAAGCGAAACATGGCCTCGGAAGCTCTGCTGAAACTGGTTGATTATGTGGGGGCAATTGTTGGCAAATAGTGAATGATCTTGACAGTAGCGCAGACCCCAACTCCAGACAGAAAGAGATCAAAAACGGGGCGGGAGCCTGGCTCCAGTCCCGTTACAGGGCATCCTCGATCGCAGCGACCAATGCATCATCTTCGGGTTGGGTGCGCGGGCTGAACTCGGCGATCAGCTCGCCGTCGCGCCCAACCAGGTACTTGTGGAAATTCCATGTCGGATACGTGCCCGCTGCATCGGCCAATGCCGCATAAAAAGGATGTGCATTGGCTTCCTTGACGCTGGTTTTTTCAAACATCGGGAATTCAACGCCGTAGGTCAGGCGGCAGAATTCCTCGATCTGTTCTTCGCTGCCGGGTTCCTGGCCCATGAAATCGTTGGAGGGAAAGCCGAGCACGACCAGGCCCCGGTCACCGTATTCCTGGTACAGCTTCTCCAGGCCATCGTACTGCGGGGTATTGCCGCACTTGGACGCCGTGTTGACGATCAGCAGAACCTTGCCTGCATAGGCCTCGCACAGGTTGACCTCGTCTTTCGAAGCCAGTTGCCGGAAATCCTGGTCGAGCAGGGTGCTGTCACAGGCCAGCGCGGGGGCCGACAGTCCGATCATTGCCAAAACACCGAGAATTTTCATTTCCAGCTTCCTTAAAATAGAATGTATAAGTAATGTACATTTTAAAATCCAATATTGCAAATAAATAAAGAGGTATTAACCAAATATTTATACAATATATGTACCATCTGGGCGATTCAGTGCGCATGGACGGCGTTCGTCCATGACGGAGCGAAATCCCTCATCACGCTTGTGCTCAGCGCCTAGCTCCCGTGCTCAACCACCACGAGTTCGCTGACATTGAATCCCAGTTCCCCGGCGCGGGTAAGGAAGTGCTCGAATACTTCTTCGCTGACGCCAGGCTGGCGGGCGAGCAACCACAGGTAGGACGTGTCCGGCCCGGAAATGAAGGCGTACTCGTAGCCATCCGGTTCCAGTTCGAAGATCACGTAGGAACCGTAAAAGGGCCCGAAAAACGAGACCTTGAGATAACCCTGGTCCTCGGCGCCGACAAAATAGGCCTTGCCTTCGGCCTCGTCCCACTTGCCTGATTTACTCGAGTAACCCCGGTTGAGCACTTTCACCCCGCCGTCGTCACGCAGGCTGTACTCGGCGGTCACCTGCTGTAAGCCACGTTCGAACGAGTGGTCCAGGCGGGCTATTTCGTACCATTTTCCCAGGTAGCGATCGAGTACGAATTCATCAATGGGTTCAACGCCCCGGGGCATACCAAGGCAGCCCGCGAGGAGGGTCGCGGCAGGCAACAAACTGATTAACTTAATTATTCTCATCGATCGCTTCCGGTGATCAAAAAATCTGCGGAACCACGTTCCGTTCTTTGAGGTCCAGCTGATCGTCGTATTTTCCTGTCATGTCACGTTCGCCCAGCTCCACTTCTCCCCCGTCGATTTCCTCGTAGGGTATCAGGCTCAACAGGTGCGTGATGCAGTTCAGGCGGGCCTTTTTCTTGCAGTCTGCCGGCACGATGTACCAGGGGGCCAGTAGTGTATCCGTGGCCATCAGCATGTCGTCCCTGGCTCGTGAATAGTCGTACCACTTGTTATAGGAGGCGATGTCCATCGGACTCAGTTTCCAGATCTTGCGGGGGTCCTCGATGCGACTGTGGAAGCGTTTTTCCTGGACATCGATGCTGGTGTCCAGCCAGTATTTGATCAGCATGATGTCGGAATTGACGATGGTGGACTCAAACTCCGGTACAAACTGGATGAACTTCAAATACTCTTTTCTTGTGCAAAACCCCATCACCCGTTCGACCCCGGCGCGGTTGTACCAGCTGCGATCGAAAATCACGATTTCACCCGCGGCCGGGAAGTGATGGATGTAGCGCTGGGTGTACATCTGGGTTTTTTCCTTGTCGGTCGGCGCAGGCAGTGCAACCACCCGGAAAACACGTGGGCTGACGCGCTCGGTGATGCGCTTGATCAGTCCGCCCTTGCCGGCGGCGTCGCGGCCTTCGAAGACCACGATGACTTTCAGGCCTTCCGCCTTGACCCAATTCTGCAGTTTGACCAGTTCAGCCTGTAAGCGGGCCAGCTCCTTCTCATACTCTTTGTTGGACAGCCTGGTTTTACCATCTTTTTTTTCGATCCTGCCATTTTCCACCGTACGGTCTCCAGCGATTGCATTGCCTTTCAATGTACACGCCATGGTCTGTAAGGTATAGACGGCCAAGGAAAAAAGCAGGACGGGCAAGGCAGGAATTGAGGCGGCATCACCACCACGAGGGACAAAATTTTTGCTATGTACAGAAAATTCTGTTACTAATGAAACCGCTTTCATTTGGCATCCGGCGAGTCCTTCAATGACAACGATCTACGAAGTTTCAAAACTTTCTGGCGTTTCTCCTTCCACGGTGTCGCGGGTTCTGAACGGCAGTGACCTGGTCGTCGAATCGACCCGCCGAAAAGTTGAAGCAGCCATCGAGGCGCTTGATTACCGGCCAAACAAGTTTGCCCAGTCCCTGGCTTCAAAGCGCTCGAACTCGGTGGGCATTCTCGTTCCGGAACTGCACGGACCGTTTTTCGGCACCATGCTGAGCAGCATTGAGCTGGAACTGAGAAACGAAGGCAAACACGTGATCATTACTGCGGGTCACAGTGATGCCGATCGGGAGAAGGAAGGTATCGAGTTCCTGGTCTCCCGAGGATGTGATGCCCTGATCCTGTTTGTTTTTGCCACGCCGGGCGAAGACATCAGGGCGCTGTGGGAGTCCTCCATGCCTGTTGTCGTTATCGGCCAGCTCATCCAGGGCATGGAAGAAGATTGCATCGTCCTGAACAACGAAGCCGGCGGGTATCTTGCGACAAAGTTCTTGATTGATTCGGGCCACAGGAAACTGGCCTGCATCACCGGGCCGCTGTGGAAAAGTGACGGCCAGGAGCGGCTCGAAGGATATAAGCGCGCCCTGTCCGAATCAGGCCTTGTCTTCGATCCCTGCCTGGTGGTTGAAGGTAACTTCGAAGAAGCCAGCGGTGAGCGTGGGATGGAACAACTCATTCAAAGCGGCGTTTCGTTCTCGGGGCTGGTTTGCGCCAATGATGAGATGGCTGCAGGCGCCATTAGGTTTGCACGGGAGCAAGGAATGGATATCCCCTCGGATCTCTCGGTTGTCGGTTTCGACAACGTCTTTTTCACGCGTTACATGTACCCTCAGCTCACAACCATTGCTTATCCCATTGAAAAAATGGGGCAAATGGCAGCCCGTTGTGTACTCCGGGATGTTTACGAGAAAACCGGACAGGAAATTCAGGTCCGCTTTGAGCCCGAACTGCTAAAGCGCGCCTCGGTTTCAGATCGATCGAGTACCAGGAGAGAGGAATGACCCCCAGTTTACGCTACACCATCCGCGTGGCATTGATTGTCGCCCTGGGTGGATTCCTCATGGGTTTCGACGCCTCGGTTATATCGGGCGTGGTGACATTCATCGAACCCCAGTTCAAATTGAGCAATATCCAGCTGGGCTGGGCCGTCGCCTCGCTGACACTTACCGCGACGCTTGCCATGATGGTTGCCGGGCCGCTCAGCGACCGTTTCGGTCGACGAGTGGTCCTGAAATGGGCAGCTGTCCTATTTTTGATATCTGCAATAGGCTCGGCCCTGGCGCCGGACTACTTTTCTCTGGTTGCCGCGCGGATGTTAGGTGGCCTGGGTGTTGGTGCTGCGTTAATTATCGCCCCGATGTACATCGCAGAGATATCGCCTCCCAAAATCCGTGGCCGGATGGTCTCTTTCAACCAGCTGAATATCGTGATCGGCATTTCCGTGGCTTTTTTCACCAATTACCTGATACTCAGCTTGGGGCAGTCAGATACGGCCTGGACCCAGGCCCTGAGGCTGGAAGAGTGGAACTGGCGCTGGATGCTGGGAGTGGAGGCGATACCCGCCCTGTTTTACTTCACGGCCTTGTTCACCGTTCCTGAAAGCCCGCGCTGGCTGGTGATGAACGGCAAGAATGCCGATGCACTCGATGTCATGGCAAGGGTCAGCAGCCGTGACGAGGCTGAAGCAGAGCTCAAGCAGGTGCTGGAGTCCCTCGACGCGGAAGCCAGCGAGGATCGTGGCACGCTCAAAGAGCTGTTTCAGCCGGCCATGAAGCTGGTTCTGACCATTGGCATCGTCGTGGCGGTGCTGCAACAGATTACCGGCATCAACTCTGTATTCTTCTACGCGCCCATGATATTTGAACAGTCTGGGATCGGGACTGACGCGTCGTTCATGCAAGCCGTACTGGTTGGCCTGGTGAACCTGGTTTTCACCGTGGTGGCGATCATGCTTATCGACCGCCTGGGGCGGCGGCCTTTGCTGGGCTTCGGACTGACCGGTATCGCGGTGTGCATGATGCTGTTGGCCTATGGTTTTGGCACGGCAACATACTCGCTCAGTAGCGAGGTCATCATGGCGCTACCGGCGGAACTCGACCCGGTTTCCCTGATGTCCATTGCAGGACAGACATTTGACAGTGATGTTGCTTTCAAAGGCGCGGTAGCGGCAATGATCGGCAACGATGCGTTTGCGGCCCACCAGTCACAGCTGGTCAGCAGCGCCATTTCGATGAACCCCACGCTCATATTGGTCGGAATTCTGGGTTTCGTGGCCAGTTTCGCGGTGTCGCTCGGCCCCGTCATGTGGGTCCTTTTCTCGGAAATGTTCCCCAACAAAGTGCGGGGGATTGCGATTTCTTTCGTCGGCCTGATCAACTCAGCCGTCAGCTTCACCGTGCAACTGGTCTTTCCCTGGGAGTTGGAAACGCTGGGTAGCTCAATGACTTTCCTGATCTATGGCGTATTCGCCATCGTCGGGCTTGTCGTCATCATGAAGCTGCTACCCGAAACAAAGGGAAGAAGCCTGGAAGAAATAGAATCTGAACTGGTGCGCCACTGATGCGGGAGAAAATTATGTACCTTACGAGAGTTCTGGCCCTTGCCGCGACCGTCGCAGCGAGTGCGTTCCCGCCGCATGCCGTGGCGGCGCCCGGGGAAGGGGTCGTTCCGGTGGAAATCGTCAAGCAAGGCGAGCGTTACCTGCTCTTACGCGGCGGCCAGCCGTATACGGTATACGGCGCGGGACTCGAGTTCAGCGAGCTGTCTGTGTTCGCCAGCCATGGCGGCAACTCGATCCGGACCTGGAGAACGGACAACGAGCAGTTTACGGGACAGGAATTGCTGGACGAGGCTCACAAACATGGTGTTACTGTGGCGCTGTGTATCGAGATTGGACGAGAGCGGCACGGATTTGACTACGATGACGAGGATGCAGTGGCCCGTCAACTCGAATACGCCCGGGGTGAAGTTCTAAAGTACAAAGACCACCCGGCACTGCTCACCTGGATCATCGGCAACGAAATGAACCTGCATTTTGAGAACCCGGGGGTTTTCGACGCGATGAACGACATTTCAAAGATGATCCATGAACTGGACGGCAACCACCCCACAACAACGGCCCTGGCGGGCATCGATGCGGGGCTTGTCGACCTGGTTGAGCAACGGGCCCCGGACCTGGATTTTATCAGTATCCAGATGTATGGCGACATCGTTAATCTTCCTCGCTACCTCGAGGAAATGGATTTCACACGGCCTTACATGGTGACCGAATGGGGTGCGATAGGTCACTGGGAAGTGCCCAAGACCTCCTGGGGCGCCCCAATCGAGCAGAACAGCAGCGAGAAAGCTGCCAATTACCTGCAAAGTTATCGCACTGCCATTGCTTCCGACCCGGATCGCCTGATCGGTTCGTATGTGTTTCTCTGGGGGCAGAAACAGGAGCGCACACCCACCTGGTACGGGATATTCCTTGAAGATGGAACGCAAACCGAAGCCGTGGACGTGATGCAATACCTGTGGACCGGGTCGTGGCCTGAAAATCGTTCTCCACAGGTTGCCGCCATGCATCTTGATGCCAGGAACGCGCATCAGAGTGTCACGCTGGCGGCAGGAAGAACCTACGACTCCGGCGTCGAGGCCAGCGATCCGGATGGTGATACGCTGCGCTACAGCTGGGTGGTCATGCGAGAAAGCGAAACAAGCAAAACGGGTGGTGACCGGGAAGAAATACCCGAAGCACTGCAGGGGCTGCTTGCTGCCGGTCATGCGGGCAACGCTGTCCTGACAGCACCAACCGAGCCAGGTAACTATCGCGTCTTCGCTTATGTCTACGATGATCGCGGGCATGCCGGCCACGCCAACATTCCGTTCCAGGTGAAGAAGTAATAGCGAATCCAGCAGTGATAGCGAGAAAGGACATTTATTGGGGTGACACGGTCCTGAAGAGGAGCGATGAACCGGTCAGCGGAGGCATCGTCGAAATCAGGGGAGAAAAATTCTACCGGATAGAGCACTACGACCGCATACCCCCCTTCCGTATGTCGGTCGTCAGCAGTTCCGACCACTGGATGTTCGTGTCCAGTAAAGGAGGGCTCAGCTGTGGCCGAAAAAATCCAAACAGCGCTCTTTTCCCGTACGAAACGGACGACAAGCTTCACGATTCTGTGTCACATACCGGGCCGCGAACCTCTTTGTTGGTTGAAAAAGCCGGCAAGACTCACCTGTGGAACCCTTTCAGCGAAGAAATGGCGGTCTATGCCACGCAGCGCAACCTTTATAAGAGCCTGGTCGGGAACCGGCTGGTGTTCGAAGAAGTCAACCATGACCTTGGCCTGATATTTTCCTACTGCTGGTCCACCAGTCTTCGCTTCGGCTTCGTGAAGACTTCCAGGGTCCACCATACCGGCACAGACAAGGTATCGGTGGAAATACTGGACGGTATCCGGAACATGCTCCCGCCCGGGGTTAGCCGTGAAATGCAGTCCGCCACGAGCACCCTGGTGGATGCCTACAAGAAGGCAGAAGTCGACCGGGCAACGGGAGCGGGCATTTATTCTCTGAGTTCCATCCCTACCGACCGTGCCGAGCCAAGTGAATCCCTGAGGGCCACCGTCGCCTGGTGCCTGGGGATCGACAAGCCAGTGACATTGCTGTCAGAGAGGCAATCAGCGGCCTTTTGCGCCGGCTTGCCTCTGAGTTCCGAACCGGTAATGAAAGGGCTGCGCGGCGCCTATTTCTTGAAAACCGGGTTCACCTTGCTGCCAGGTGAGCAGAAAAACTGGTATCTCATAAGCGATATCGGCCTGGGGCCTTCTGATGTGCTGCAGCTGCTGGATGATATTGCCCGGGGAATCGACGCGCAGGATGTCGAGGCAGATATCGACGCCGGGACGCGGCGCCTGGTGCAGCTGGTCGGCGGGGCTGACGGTTGCCAGCTCACGTCCGATGAACGGATATCAGGCCGGCACTTCACCAATACCCTGTTCAACATCATGCGCGGCGGCACTTTCCCCGACGTATACCGGATTCGGCACGATGACTTCCTGGCGTTTGTCGCAAGGTGGAATGCACCATTGTGCGACAGCTTTGCCGGTTTGCTCGCAGGACAGCCGGATCCACTGGATCGTAAAGCGCTGCTGTCGGCCGTGGAGTCCACGGGCGACGCTAATTTGCATCGTCTCGCCCTGGAGTACCTGCCGCTGACATTCAGCCGGCGGCATGGGGATCCGAGTCGGCCATGGAACGAGTTCAATATTGAACCGCAGGACCCTGAAGGCAGGGACAGGTTGTATTACCAGGGCAACTGGCGCGACATATTCCAGAACTGGGAAGCCCTGGCGCTTTCCTATCCCGAGTTCATCAACAGCTTTATCGCAAAATTCGTCAACGCGTCCACCGTGGACGGGTTCAATGCTTACCGGATCAGCAGCGATGGAATTGACTGGGAGGAGTTGGACCCGAACGACGCATGGTCGAACATCGGTTACTGGGGAGACCACCAGGCCAATTACCTGACGGGTTTGCTCGACTTTTCATACCGTTATTTTCCAGGCCAGGTCGTCGGGCTGCTTGGCCAGGACCTGTTTGTGTACGCTGATGTGCCATACCGGATCAAGCCCTACCAGGCGCTGCTGGACGATCCCAGGAACAGCATCGAGTTTGACCGCGAGCGTGCACTGCAGGCAGCGCGCCGCGTCAGCAAGCTTGGCGCCGACGGCAAGCTGGTGACCCTTTCCAACGGTTCGATTTACCGGGTCAACCTGTTGGAAAAACTGCTGGTGAGCGCCCTTTGCAAGCTTGGAAGCTTCGTACCGGGCGGCGGGATCTGGATGAATACACAGCGTCCGGAGTGGAACGACGCCAACAATGCGCTCGCCGGGTTTGGCTTGTCGATCGTTACCCTGGGCTACCTGCGGCGCTTGCTCAATTCCCTGAAGCGCTTTGTCGGCGAAGCTGCCCCGGGCGCCTTCCCGGTTTCCAGCGAGGTAGTGCATTTTTTTAGGGAGATCGACCGGACGCTGAGCGGCTCATTAAGGGCAATCGATGAAACACTGACGGACAAAGGCCGCAAGGATTTCATGGACCGGGTCGGGGCCATAGCCTCGGGCTACCGCGAGCGCGTATACGCCGGGTTCACAGGCGAACGCTCGGCCCTCAACAGCGACCAACTCCTCGTCTTTTTCGATACCGCCTTGGCCCACCTTGATTTTACGCTCGGACTGAGCCGCAGGCCGGACGGTTTTTTCGATTCCTACAATACCATCCGGTTTGGCGACTCGGGATTTGCTGTCAGGCGTCTGCCTGAGATGCTGGAAGGGCAGGTGGCGTTGCTGGGTTCCGGCTATCTTGATGCACAGGGTAGCCTGGCACTGTTGGACGTGTTGAGAGACAGCAGGCTGTATTGCCCCGCTCGCCGGAGTTACCTGCTTTATCCCGACGAGGAACCGGCACCGTTCCTGGAACGAAATCTCATACCCAAATCCCTGGTCGATGCCACCCCCTGGATCCTGGCGGAACTGGCGTCAGGGCGGAGGGGTATTATCGAACAGGACATCCACGGTAACGCCCACTTCAATGGGTCCTTCCGGAATGTTGCAGACCTGCACTCAGCCCTGGACGAGGCAGGGCGCAGCGGTGAAGTAGAAAGAACCAAGTGGCGAGAGCTGTACGAATCTGTATTTCATCACAAGGAATTTACCGGGCGCTCCAGTACCATGTTCAAGTACGAAGGGCTCGGCAGTATTTACTGGCACATGGTATCCAAGTTGCTGCTGGCCGTGTCGCTTGTCGTGGATGAGGCAAGGCGGGCTGGAGTCGACAAATCGACTCTCGAGCGATTGCGCATTCATTTCGACGAGATCAAGGCAGGCCTGGGGCTGCACAAATCACCCGCGGAGTATGGCGCCATTCCATTGGATCCGTACTCCCACACACCGGGATTTACGGGTCCCCAGCAACCAGGAATGACCGGCCAGGTCAAAGAAGACGTCATCACGCGTTTCCTGGAGTTGGGCATTTCTGTCCGGGGTGGAATTGTTTCTTTCGACCCGTACCTGGTGAAACGCGGCGAGTTTCTCCAGGAGGACCGGTCCTGGCAGTTCTCATGCGGCAAGGAAGGGCCGGCAGACTTGATTGAAGCCGGTTCCATGGCGTTCAGTTTGTGTGCGACACCGGTGATTTATCAACTGGGGGGCGCGGTTGGTGTTCGCGTGTTCACAGCGGATAATCCGGCAGGTGAAGACTTTCCGGGTTTGTGCCTGAGCGAGTCGCTGAGCCTTTCTCTTTTCCGCAGGGATAATCGGATCCGGAAGATCGTTGTGACCTGTTCCGAAGCCCTCGTCAACTGAATGAGTGCATTTTTCAGGTTTAATGAAACCGCTTTCATCTGAAAGCGGTTTCATGTATAGTGCGCATGAGATGAAACCGCTTTCATTTTAGGGTATCGGCGACCCCGGCTGTCGCCGCAGAAGCAGAAAGGAGTCAAAATGAGAACTCTATCTATCGCAGGCACCGTCATACTCCTGGCATCGGGCACTCCGGCATTTGCCGCTGATGATATGCAGGCCGCCGAGGCTGATGAGGTACAAACCGTTGCAGGTGAAACAGAATCGGATGAACTCATCCTGGAAGAGGTAGTCGTGCATGGCATCCGGTCCAGTTTGAGGGATGCTGTCGATATCAAGAGAAGCAATGTGGGTGTCATGGAGGCCATTTCGGCCGAAGACTTCGGCAAGTTTCCCGATGGTAACCTGGCCGAATCCCTGGCCCGCGTGCCGGGTGTCGCCATCGACAGGAGCAATGTCGAGGGTCAGAAAATCGCGGTTCGCGGTTTTGGCCCCGAGTTCAACCTGGTGACACTGAACGGCCGTCAAATGCCAACGGCACCGGGTGTCTGGGGTGGCGGCAGGTCATTCAACTTCGGTGACATCGCCTCTCCGGGTGTCACGTCGGTAGAGGTTTTTAAAGCGGCGGACAGCACCATGCCATCCGGTGGTATCGGTGCAACGGTCAATATGGTCACGACCAAGCCGCTGAATGTCGATGGCACCAAGACATACTTCGGCCTGGCGCTGGTCGAAGACAGCACCAGTGTCGAGGACGATTATCCAATCGAAGCCACCATGCTGTTCGCGACCAACCAGGATAGATGGGGATTCTCAATCTCAGGTGCCTACCAGGAAAGAACAAACCGCGAGGAGGGGACTCGTGAATCCAACTGGCTGGTGCCCGAGGTGATGCAACAGACCGAAGGGTACCTGCGGGTCGATTCGTCCAACCCCGCGTACACGAACAACAATACCCGGGCCGACGGCTATACCTTTTATCAGGAACCTTCGGCCTACCAGATCAAGGACAATGATCGGACGAGGTTGAATACCCAGGCCACCTTCCAGTACGCATTTACCGATAACCTGATCGCGACGGTGGATTACACCTACTCGAGCGTGGATTTTTCTGCCGTGGGTGTCATGTTCGGTTCCTGGCTGGGTGGCTGGGAC
Organism: Lysobacterales bacterium; assembly: GCA_036351055.1. GTDB lineage: Bacteria > Pseudomonadota > Gammaproteobacteria > Xanthomonadales > SZUA-36 > JABDPF01. The sequence goes on along the minus strand of JAZBOH010000010.1, from coordinate 22,468 downwards.
ACGGACAATGCGGTCATCAATGAGCACGGCGCATATACCGACGTTGTTGTCAGCAACAGGGCTTACGACCACGAACTGATCTGGCAGACACTGGAAAATACCAACAAGTCGCTGGGTCTGAATGTCGATTGGCAGATCACGGATTCGTTCAACCTGGCATTCGATGCACACAGTTCCTCCGCCGCGGTAGATGGTGGTGAACTGGATAATTCCATCGGGTTCACAACTGATAACAAGGCGATCATCACCCATATCAACGGTGGCAATTCCGGCATCCAGACCTTTTCTTACGACGCCGTTTTCAACCCGGAAAATTACATGGGCACCAACCTGACCCTGCGGGACGGGTACAAGGAAAACGACATGTCGCAGTACCGGCTGGACGGTGAATGGGCCAACATGGATGGAGGCTTTCTTTCATCTATTCAATTCGGAATTTCCCGTGTTGACAGTGAGTTTTCCAAGGTCCGAAACATCGGAAGCTTCCCGGCACTCAGCCCGCAAGCGGGGGACTGGGATGATGACCTGTTCCAGAGAACCAATCTGGGCAACTTCATGAACTCCTTTAATCCCGATATCGGCACGGATTACTACTACACCATCGATCCGACAGACGCCCTGGCCGCTTTCATCGCGATCAACCCCGATGCGATCGACCCGGTCGATGGGACCCCATGCTGTAGCCCCGGACCCATCGATGACAACGAACGGGTCAATGAGACGCTGGATTCGGTCTATCTTCAGTTCAATATGGAAACCGATATCAAGGGCATGCCGCTCAGTATCGTCGCGGGAGCCAGGTATGAAATGACGGATGTCGAGGCCATCAGCTACTACGCCCGGCCCAACAAGCTCAGGTGGGACATGATCGCCGGCATGATCGCGATCGACGACGGCACCGGCGCCGTGGACTCTCCCCGTTATGGTGATAGCGATATCCTGCTTCCCAACCTGGCGATGTCGCTGGGCGTCACCGATAACCAGGTCGTCAGGTTCTCCGTGGGCAAGTCCATGGCGAGGCCCGACCTGTTTGACATGAGTTCCCAGATCACTTTCGGCACCAAGGACTATTTCCAGGTCACGGCCGAGGGTGGCAACCCGGATCTCGACCCCCTGGAGTCCACGAACTTCGACATCAGTTACGAGAACTACTATGCCCCGGGAAGTTATTTTGCCATCAATTATTTCTACAAGGACATCAAGGGCTTTGTCGGAACCCGGACGGAAACAGGCGTCACTTTCGAAGGCCTGACCGACCCTTCCCAGTCCCTGATCGGGCAGGAAGCCATCAATTGCGTACGGGCCTGGGTTGACGCCGGGCGTCCGCAGACCGGCTTTCCCGGTGAAGAAGGCGCCACCGGCGACTGTGTCTCGCAGCAGGCCTTGTGGGCGCAAGGCTGGATGAATGATTTCCAGCACATGGGTTGGGTGGTAAACGCACTGGCAGCTGGTGTCGACCTGTCCAACGGCTACCCGTGGAGCCCACCCGAATGCGCCGGCAATGGAGCGGACGGCTGGTGGCGATGCGACCCGGGTTACCTCGATGGTACTTCCGCTGATCCCCTTGCCCTGATCGAATATACCGCGCCCTACAACATGAACAAGGGCAGCATCAACGGACTGGAGTTCTCCTTCCAGCACCTGTTTGAACGCTACCCGTTCGGTGTAACCTTCAACTACACCTATATCAGCGGCGGAGACGTTGATATCAAACGGGATTACATCGGTGAGCAGTTTATCCTTCCCGGTCTTGGCGATGCGGGCAACCTCTCTGTTTTCTTCGAAAATGAGAAACACACGTTCAGGGTGGCGCTGAACCACCGCGGCGAAACGGTTGCGGGATTTGGCAACTATGACCAGCCGCTGTACGTTGAAGAGCGGAACCAATGGGATGCCTCTTACCAGTACAGGTTCACGATGGGCAGGGCTTTGACAACCTTGTACCTTGAAGTCAGCAACTTCACCGACGAGCCGACCCGCCTGTATGCACGTTATCCGGAGATGTTGTTCCTGTCCCAGGACCATGGTCCCATATACAAGCTCGGTTTCAGAACGAACTTCTAAGCCAGGCAAAAACGGAACTACAAAAAGAGGGCAGCTGCTCTCTTTTTGTCATAATGAGGCCATGCCCCTTCCCCTCGACAACGTACCGCGAAGCGATACCTGACGATGCGCGCCGACTCCAGGCCTATCCAGGTGGCGGTGGCCGGGTTCTGCCTTGGCTTGCTGTGGACGGGCATGACCCATGCCGCCAAGGGTGAACTGTTATGGAGCGAGGAGTTCAATACCGGCTCAACACCGGACAGAACCACCTGGTCTTATGACCTCGGAGCGCGGGGCTGGGGTAACAGCGAACTGCAGGAATATACCGACGATCCGTCCAATGCACGGATCGAGGACGGCAAGCTGGTCATCGCGGCATTGCGGCAGGATGCCGGCCAGGCGAGTTTTTCTTCGGCACGTATCCGCAGCCAGGACAAGGTCATATTCAAGTATGGGACGGTTGAAGCCCGGATTCGGATTCCCGACCTGGCCAACGGTTTGTGGCCGGCTCTCTGGACCCTCGGCAATAACTTCGGTGAAGTCGGCTGGCCCGCCTGCGGCGAGCTCGATATCATGGAAATGGGTCATTCTGCGGGTATCAGCCAGGGCATAGCAAATCGGAAGGTGGGATCGGCGGCACACTGGGAGCACCGGGGCTCGCACGCGTCTTTCAGTGGATCGTTGAACGCCCCCTCGGATCTCAATGACGGTTTTCACTTGTTCAGAATGGAGTGGACGCCAGATAAGGTAGAAACTTTCCTCGATGGCCAATCGATCTGGTCGATGGATATCAGCGACCCGGGCTGTTCAGATTGCACTGAATTCCATCAACCCCACTTCCTGATACTCAACCTCGCGGTAGGCGGCGGGTACCCGCAGATTTTCACACCTTCGGGAATAACGGCGCCTATGCCTGCGGAAATGCAGGTCGATTACATTCGTATTTACGATAATGGTTTTTCAGAACTGGGCGGATCTGCTGTCGAGAGCAGGGTTCCCGTCATTGGAGCCGGCCACTCGGGGGCGTGGTTCAACCCGGTGACCACCGGTCAGGGCCTGTTCCTCGATATCGAACCGCAAAACGGCTTCATGTTTCTCAGCTGGTTCACGTACACGGGGGCTGAAACCGCCCGGCCCCATGACCATCAGTGGTACACCGCGCAGGGAAACTACCGCGGTGATACGGCTGTCCTGGACCTTTATGAAACCCTGGGCGGCCGCTTCGACCACCCCCAGGAAGTGGTGAGCAACAAGGTTGGCGAGGCGGTCCTCACTTTCCCCGACTGCAACAGCGGAGTGATGTTTTACCGCTTCGAAAATGACAGCCGCGAAGGCAGCTTTCCACTGGAACGCACAATCCCTGGATCCGGAAACCTGTGCGATGCGCTTAGTGACCCGGCAATCGAGGCGGAGGCCATCAACCGGGGCATGGATGGGGCGTGGTTCGATCCCGATACGTCCGGGCAGGGTTTCTTTATGGATGTGCACACGGATTCCGAGGAAAACAAGTTCATTTTCGTCTCCTGGTTTACCTACGGGGATAACAGCGAGTCAGGCCAGCGCTGGTTAACGGCCCAGGGGAGTTTCGATGGTTCCATTGCGCAAGTCGACATTTACGAGTCGACAGGTGGCAGCTTCGATGCCCCCGACAAGGTCGAAACGCTGAAGGTGGGAACCATGGACATCAATTTTGCAGACTGTGGAACCGCGGTCCTGAGCTACACACTGGATGCCGAAGCCTGGTCTGGAGAGATTGCTATCACCAGGGTGGTGCCCGGTGCCGAGGCATTGTGCGAGAACCTGGCCGGGCAGGATTGATATACTTCCCGGCTTTGAAGCTTAAGCTGGAGACGGAATTGAAACCATCCTCGACGATTTGTAAACCCCTTGCCGTGGTTACCCTCGCGTTTGCGTTGGCAGGGTGTGAGCAGCAGGCCGCCGAACAGTCAATGCCGGTTCCGGCACAACCCGAAGCAACGACGCAAGCGGCTGTGGATGCCTGGCCCCTGGTGCAGAGTCCTTTCGCCAATGACCCTGCGATTGAAAACCGGGTGACGGCTTTGCTGGCCAAAATGAGCGTTGAGGAAAAGGTCGGCCAGATCATGCAGGCAGAAATACGCCATGCGAGCCCGCAGGATGTGAAAGACTACCACCTGGGCTCCATCCTCAACGGTGGGGGGTCTTTCCCCAAGCAGGACAAATATGCAACGGCCGGTGACTGGCTGGAACTGGCGGACGCGTATTATGACGCTTCGATGGACAGCTCAGACGGTCACCTGGCGATTCCGGTGCTGTGGGGCACCGATGCTGTGCACGGACACAGCAATGTCATCGGCGCGACCATTTTTCCGCACAATATCGGCCTGGGTGCGATGCACAACCCTTCCCTGGTCAGGGAAATCGGCCGCGCAACGGCGCGCGAAGTTCTGTCGACGGGCATTGACTGGACGTTCGCTCCGACCGTGGCGGTGACCCAGGATGACCGCTGGGGCCGAAGCTACGAAAGCTACAGCGAAGACCCCTCCCTGGTTAAGGCTTACGCCACCGAGATGGTTTACGGTCTCCAGGGCGTCCCCGGAACACCGGAGTTTCTGGATTCAGAGCACGTCCTGGCCACCGCCAAGCACTTCCTGGGAGACGGCGGCACCGAAGCCGGCGACGACCAGGGCAATACACGGGTCAGCGAAGAAGAATTACGGGACATCCACGCCCAGGGCTATTACGGCGCCATAGAGGCCGGCGTGCAGACCGTGATGGCCAGTTTTTCGAGCTGGAACGGAGAAAAGATGCACGGCAACCCTTATCTGCTGACGGACGTTCTCCGCGGCAGGATGGGTTTCGACGGTTTCGTCATTGGCGACTGGAACGGTCACGGCCAGGTCGTCGGCTGCACCAATGCTTCCTGTGCCGCGTCGTTCAATGCCGGACTGGACATGTTCATGGTGGTCGAAGACTGGAAAGAACTGTACAAAAATACCCTGAAGCAGGTGCGTTCCGGCGAGATATCACAGCAACGACTGGATGAAGCGGTCCGGCGTGTCTTGCGCGTGAAGATCCGCGCCGGTGTTTTTGAAAAAGGACGCCCCTCTGAACGGGCAGCCGGTCTTCAGGGTGTGCTCGGAAGTGCCGAACATCGTGCGGTCGCCCGCCAGGCAGTACGTGAAAGCCTCGTATTGATCAAGAACGCCGGTGGCCTGCTGCCGGTCCAGCCGAACCTGAAGGTGCTGGTCACGGGTGACGGTGCGGACGATATCGGCAAGCAATCCGGCGGCTGGACCATCAGTTGGCAAGGCACCGGCAATGAAAAAAGTGATTTTCCCGGGGCTACTTCCATCCTGGACGGATTGAAGGAAGCGGTTGAGGCCATCGGCGGTTCGCTTGAACATTCATCAAACGGTGATTTCCTGGTCAAGCCCGACGTGGCCGTGGTGGTGTTTGGTGAAAACCCTTATGCCGAGGGCCAGGGCGACCTGCCTTCGCTGGAATTTGAACCCGGTGACAAGCGGTCCCTGGCGCTGCTGAAGAAGCTGAAAGCGGACGGGGTTCCCGTCGTCAGTGTTTTCCTTTCGGGGCGGCCGCTCTGGACCAACCCGGAAATCAATGCGTCTGATGCCTTCGTGGCAGCCTGGTTGCCGGGCAGTGAGGGTACAGGCGTGGCGGACGTGCTGGTCGGCGACATCGATGGTTTACCCCGGCATGATTTCAAAGGCAGGCTTTCATTCAGCTGGTTGCGCGACCCCTCGCAGAATCGCCTGAACCCGCACCACGAGGACTATTCGCCGCTATTCGCCCTGGGTTATGGCCTGACCTATGCGTCAGGTGAAGAGGGCCCCGGCCTGCTTGAAGAAAACGTCACCGGGCTGCAAGCTGCAACACAGGATTCCATCGCGCTCTATAGCGGGCGCCCACTGCCACCCTGGTCCGTGTACATCGGCGAGGGGGAAAATAACCCCGTGATGCTGTCCGGGTCTTATGCTGCCTCTACCGGCGGCACGGTATCGGCGAGCACGACTGACATGAACGTGCAGGAAGACGCATTGCAGGTGCGCTTCAGTGGAACGGGAGCCGGCAACATCCACATCAGTGGCCCGGGTCTGGATCTGAGCGGCTTCACCGCCAGCGGCATTCTGTCCTTCCAGTTCAAACAGGACGAGCCAGGCAGCGGAATTCTGCGCCTGCGTGTCGGGCACAAGGCAATCGATTTTGATACCGCGGCTTATACGCTGGTCGGGCAGGGCTGGAACGAGGTCACGGTCCCGCTTTCCTGTTTTGCAGACAGTGGAACATCGTTCGAGAACGTGACGGTACCTTTCAGGCTTGAATCGGACGATAAATTCGAGCTGTCCTTCGGAGAAATCCGCTACCTGAAGTCAGGGGATGGCATCATAGACTGCAAATGAGCAAAAAACCGAGCACAATTCGCGTTGGTCGGCGTTACCGGTACAACCGGCTCGACGGGCCCTACGATGTATTGGTGGTCGGTTCCGGTATCGGCGGCCTGACCGCCGCCGCCTGCCTTTCAAAAATGGGCAAGAAGGTCTGCGTCCTGGAGCAGCACTACACGGCCGGCGGCTTCACCCACAGTTACGACCGCAACGGTTATGAATGGGACGTCGGGGTGCACTACATCGGCGATATGGGCAGCGGACGCACCGCCGGGCGGCGCCTGTTTGACCACATCAGCGGTGGAAAGCTGGAGTGGGCCGCGATGGACGACCATTTCGACCGCGTTTTCCTCGGTGACGAACATCATGACCTGGTTGCCGGAAAGCCGGCTTACCGGGACGCCCTGGTCGGAGCTTTTCCCGAAGAGGAACAGGCCATCGACAGCTACCTGTCCTATATGCGGGCGACCCGCTCGGCTGTGCGTCTGCATACCCTGATGAAAATCCTTCCCGGCTGGCTGGCAAGGCGGGTGGCGGCCTACCAGGAAAAGAACACTCCCGCCTATGTCAACGCCACCACGCGTGAAGTGCTGGAAAGCCTGACCTCCAACCAGAAACTGATCGCGGTACTGACCACGCAATGGGGTGACTGCGGCCTGCCGCCGGCCCGATCCAGTTTCATGATCCACAGCCTGATCGCGCAACACTACATGCATGGCGGTTATTACCCGGTGGGCGGTGCTTCGCGCATGGCGGAAACCATTATCCCGGTCATCCAGGCTTCGGGAGGAGAGGTATTCACCTATGCTTCCGTTGAAAAAATCCAGGTAGATAAAAGGGGGGCTGAAGGTGTACTGATGGCGGACGGGAACTTGATAGAGGCGCCAGTCATCATCAGCAACGCCGGCGTGATCAATACCTTTGAAACACTGCTTGATGACTCTGTGCCGCAGCGTCGACTTTACCTGGAGCGCCTGCAACAGGTGCGTCCCTCAATGGCGAGTATTTGCCTGTACATCGGGCTCCAGGAGACCGCGGAAGAACTGGGCCTGCCAAAAACCAACTTCTGGATTTATCCCAGCGAGCATTACGAGAAAGAATTGGCGGCATTCGACAACGATCCCGAGGCGGAATTTCCCCTCGTGTACATTTCCTTCCCGTCCGCCAAGGATCCCAGCTTTACGCAGCGTTATCCGGGCCGTGCCACCATCGAAATCGTGGCGCCCGGACCGCATGAGTGGTTCGAATCCTGGGCCGACAAGCCCTGGGGCAAACGCGGGGATGATTATGAAGAATTGAAGGAGCGCCTGTCGCAGCGCCTGTTGAAAGCACTCTATAAAAAAATGCCGCAACTGGAAGGCAAGGTGGACTATTACGAACTGTCGACCTCTCTCTCTACCGATTATTTCTGCCGTTACAGCAAGGGTGAAATTTACGGCCTGGACCATGACCCGCAACGTTTCGAGCAGGACTGGCTGAAACCGAAAACGGAAATTCCAGGCCTGTACCTCACCGGCCAGGACATACTGAGTTGCGGCGTGGTCGGTGCGATGATCGGGGGCTTGCTGACCGCCTCCCAGTTGGGCGGGCTCAAGGGCTGGATGCTGCTGCGAAAGATTCTGATGTAGGAGCGGCGTGAGTCTCGCCTCACATCGCCCCTGCAGCCACGGCTTATTTCAGAAGCGCGTCCCGCTTGGCCCGGAACTCGGTGCCTTCCTTCCAGTTCGGCCAAGCGTCGCTGTTGGCGATGTCGAGGCCGGTCCTGAAAAACACCTCCATGTCTTCCATCGCACCGTCGACGTTCCAGCTCAGGTCGTATTCGTCGGATACGCGGTGGTAATGGTCGCGGGTGAACTCCCGTGATTTCTCCATGCCGTAGGCGACGCCTTTTTCGCGGTCGTTGTAACCGCGTTTGGGGTAGAGCATCGGAACGCCCTCCTTGGCCAGCTCAAAGTGATCAGAGCGGTAGTAATAACCCTTCTCGGATTCGCGGTCACCTTCGAGCACGCGCTCCTGGGCGGCCGCCGCGGCCTGCAGGTAACTGTCCAGGTCGCTCATACCCAGGCCGATCACGGTGATATCGCGCGTGGCGCCGAAGTTGTTCATGCCGTCCATGTTCAGGCCGCCCACGGTGTTCTCCAGCGGGAACAGCGGGTTGGACGCATAGTACAGGGAGCCCAGCAGACCCTGCTCCTCGGCGGTCAGGGCCAGGAACAGAACAGTGCGGCGCGGCGCCTGGGGCAGGGTGGCGTAAGCTTTTGCGATTTCCATCAGCGCTGCGGTGCCACTGGCGTTGTCCAGCGCGCCGTTGTAAATCTGGTCGCCTTCCAGTTTCGGATCCGTGCCCAGGTGGTCCCAGTGGGCCATGTAGATAAAGACTTCATCGGGCGCCTCGCTGCCGCGCAAAATCGCGGCGACGTTGCGTGAGAGCACGTTCTCGGTCGCGCTCTCGATCTCGGCCGATGCAAGTACGTTCATCGGCACAGCTGTGAATCCCGGGCGCTTTGCTCTCTCGTACATCTCGTCCAGGTCGAGCCCGGCCTTGCGGAAGAGCGTTTCGGCGTGTTCTTTCTGAATCCAGCCCTCGACGGCAGCCAGGGATTCACCCTGGTCTGCCAGGACCATGTCGAACTGTGGTCCGGTCCAGCTGTTTTCGACCGTGTTCCAGCCATAGGCGGCTGGCAGCGTATCGTGAACGATGATGGCGCCGGCTGCTCCCCGGCTGGCGGCCTCGCTGAACTTGTAGTCCCAGCGGCCGTAGTAGGTCATGGCATTGCCGTTGAACAGGTCCGGGTCCTGGGTGGCGAAACCGGGATCGTTGACCAGCATCACCACGGTTTTACCGCTGACATCGATGCCTTCGTAGTCGTTCCAGCCTCGCTCCGGTGCGTTGATGCCATAACCAACAAAGATCATTTCGGAATTCGCCAGTTTCGCTTCCGTCACCTGCCGGCGGCTCCAGACCACCTGGTCGGATCCGTAGGCCAGTACCAGGTCCTCGCCCTCACCACCGCTGAACACCAGGTCCGGTCTGTTGACCGTCTCTACCCAGGCCAGCGGTACATCCTGCGTGTAACTGTCGCCGTTGCCGGGTTCCAGTCCGACACTTTTAAAGTGCTCGACCAGGTAGGACACCGTCAGCTCCTCGCCCGGCGAGGCCGGCGCACGGCCGCCAAATGCATCCGAGGCGAGTGTTTCCACGTGGCGGCGGTAGGCGGCCTCGGTCATGGCTTCGACGCCGGCGGTGATCGGGTCATCCTGTGCCGTTGACTCGGCCGCCGTTTCGGGCTTCGCGTCGACGGCCGGTGCGGGTTCCTCGTTTGAGCAGGCGCCAAGCAGGACGGCGGCGGCGAGCACGGCCCATATGGGGCCGGGCCTGTTTGATTCTGTCATCATTACGGTTTCCTGTTTGCAGGCTCGGTGGCCTGGAGTTCTGAGTCGTAGTAGCGTGTTGTCTCGCGCGTGGGGCAGCATGCAGGGTCGTCTTCGTCGTGTTCGATCACCTGCAGTTCCAGCAGGTTTTCCTGGATGGAGCCCCCAAGCACCTTGACGCGGTCGCCGAGTGGTGTTGTCGCGGTATTCTGCATGCCATTTTCGTCTTGATCCATCAGGGCAATGTAGTTGAAGGTGCCGGAGCCGCCTGAACTCTGCCAGACAAGCACCACCGCTTCGTCGACGCCGTCGCCGTCGATATCCCCGAGCAGGATGAAATCACCGGCCAGGCCGACCCGCGGTCGGGACGCTCCGCCTTCGACCCAGGGTTCACCTTCCCAGGTTCCGTCCCGCAGCGTGACGGGTGCATACTCGGTGCCGTTGATGGTGGCATTGGCGATTTCGGGTGGCAGCAGCAGCGAGCCGGCAGCAAATGCGCCGGAACTCAAAAGCAGGCAGACAAGGGGCGCAACGCGGCCGACCAGGCCATTGGTGTAGGACCGTTTCATCCGGCGAGTTTAAAGAACTGTCGATTCCCTCGCAACGCGGCGCCGAATTCCGACAAAATCTTTTGTTGTCTCACTTATAATTGCCCCCTTTCCCGGTGCAGATAATCCCATGAATGAAATCCGCGAATCGCTGCAGCAGGTTTTTGGCCTGCAGGATTTCCGGCCTTTCCAGGAGGAAATCATCCAGCAGGTCGTGACCGGCCGGGATGCCTTCGTGCTGATGCCTACCGGGGGCGGAAAGTCACTGTGTTACCAACTCCCGGCCCTGCACCGGCCGGGGCTGGCGATCGTCATTTCGCCGCTGATCTCGCTGATGAAGGACCAGGTCGACGCCCTGCGCGCCAACGGCGTGAGGGCGGCGATGTACAACAGCAACCTGTCCGCCGGGGAAGCCCGCGATGTGCATGAGGCCTTACACAGCGGAAGCCTGGACCTGCTGTACGTGGCCCCGGAACGCATGATGAAACCTGCCTTCCTGCACAGCCTGCAATCCACCCGGATTTCGCTGATCGCGATCGACGAGGCGCACTGCGTTTCGCAGTGGGGCCATGATTTCCGCCCCGAGTACGTGGCGCTGGGTGAATTGCGCGAACACTTCCCGGGTACGCCGTTCATCGCCCTGACGGCGACTGCCGACCCGCAGACCCGGAGCGATATCCTGCAGGTGCTTGGCCTGGGCGAGGCACGTACCTTCATCACCAGCTTCGACCGGCCCAATATCCGCTATACCGTGCTGGAAAAACACCAGCCCCACGCGCAACTGCTGCGGTTCCTCGAGGGGCGCGAAGGCGAGTCCGGCATCATCTACGCGCTTTCACGTAAAAGGGTGGAGGAGGTCGCGGACCACCTTGCCGACCGCGGGATTTCCGCGGCCGCCTACCACGCCGGCCTCGTTGCAGAGACCCGCAAGGACGTGCAGGAACGCTTCCTGCGTGATGACGTTTCCATCGTGGTGGCCACGGTGGCCTTTGGCATGGGGATCGACAAGCCCAATGTGCGCTTCGTGGTGCACTACGATATGCCGCGCCACCTGGAAGGCTACTACCAGGAGACCGGTCGCGGCGGCCGCGATGGCCTGCCGGCCGAGGCCCTGTTGCTGTTTGGAACCCAGGATGCCGCGATGGCGCGCTACCAGATGGAACAGGGCCAGAATGAGAACCAGAAGCGCGTCGAGATGCACAAGCTCAACGCGATGGTGGGCTTCGCCGAGAGCCAGTCCTGCCGCCGCCGCGTATTGCTCGGTTACCTGGGTGAGCACCTGGAAGAGGATTGCGGGAATTGCGACGTCTGCCTCGATCCGCCCGAGCGGTTCGACGGTACCGAGGCCGCGCGCAAGGTGCTGTCCTGCGTCTACCGCGTGCGGCAGTCCTTCGGCATGAAGCACGTGGTGGACGTGCTGCGCGGGGCTGACAATGAGCGCATCCGCAAGTTTGGCCACGAGAACCTTTCCACCTACGGCATCGGCATGGAGTATTCGCACGCCGAGTGGATGTCGATAACCCGGCAGTTGATCCACCGCGGTTTTCTTGTCCAGGATATCGCCGCGTTTTCGGTTCTCAAGCTGACCCCGGAGGCGCTGAAAGTGCTGCGTGGCGGTGACACGGTGGAACTGGCGCGCCCACGCATCAAGGAGAAAGTCAAAAAAAAGCCGGCCATCGCGCTGGAGCTTGGGCCGCCCGACCAGGAATTGTTCGAACAACTGCGAACCCTGCGCAGACGCCTGGCGGAAGAGGCCGGTGTTCCGCCCTACATCGTATTTGGCGATGCGGCGCTGGTCGAAATGTCACGCGCCAAGCCGGCCAGCGAGGAAGAGTTCCTGGCCATCAACGGCGTTGGCAAGGCCAAGCTGGAGCGATACGGAAGAGCCTTCCTCGAAGTCATTGCGAACGCAGGGGCTTTCTGACATCGTTAGCGCTCGGTACAGGGCGTGTATGCAACATGAAACCGGATAAGCAACAGGTCCACGACCTCGGGCCGGCCAGCATCGTCGAGTTCGTTTTGCTGATGGCCGCGACCATGTCACTGGTGGCTTTATGCATCGACGCCATGCTGCCCGCTTTCCCGGACATGGCGCGTGATCTTGCGATTGGATCCAGCAACGAGACACAGCTGATCATTTCGCTGATGTTCATTGGCCTGGCCCTCGGTCAGTTGTTCTACGGGCCCCTGTCAGACTCTGTCGGACGCAAGCCGGCCATCCACGCGGGCTATGCCATCCTGGTCGCCGGCCTGTTGGTTTCAATGTTTGCCGAGAGTTTCACGGTGATGCTCCTGGGGCGTTTCCTGCAGGGCTTTGGCGCCGCGGGACCGCGCACGGTGGCCATGGCATTGATACGGGACCGATTCCACGGTTCCGAAATGGCCCGCATCATGTCTTTCATCATGACCGTGTTTATCCTGGTGCCGATTCTTGCACCCGCCGTGGGGCAGGGCATTCTGCTGTTCAGCGGTTGGCAGGCCATCTTTGGCTTTATCATCGTGTTCAGCCTGCTGGTGCAGGCCTGGTTCAGTTACCGCCAACCGGAGACCCTGCTGGCGGAGCAGCGGCGGCCGTTCACCATGGTCAGTATCGGCAAGGGCTTCCTGGAAGTCGTGAGGAACGTGCCGGCGATGGTTTACACCCTGGTGGCCGGCAGCGTGTTTGGCGGGTTCATGGGTTACCTCAACTCCTGCCAGCAGATCTTCCAGGTCCAGTACGGCCTGGGAAAACTGTTCCCGCTGTTTTTTGGCGGATTGGCATTTTCCGCCGGAATCGCGGCCATCATCAACGGCAACCTGGTGATGCGTTTCGGCATGCACGCGCTGACCTACCGGGCCCTGTACGCGATCACGGCATTGTCCTGGCTGCTCTTCCTGATCAGCTGGCTGGGGGACGGCCATCCGCCGCTGTGGCAGTTCATGACGGTCTGCGTAGCGTGGTTCTTTTTCATCGGCGTGGTCTTCGGCAACATCAACGCGATGGCCATGGAACAACTGGGGCACGTAGCCGGTTCGGCCGCGGCAATCATCGGGACGTCCACCACCCTGATGGCGGTTGGCCTGGGTTACGTGATTGGACACGCCTATGACGGCACCCTGGGCCCGATGACGGCTGGATTCGCCATCCTCACCACGATTTCGGTTCTCTTGACCTTGCTGGTGGCGACGCCCGACCATCCGGGCTAGATTCACCCGGTGGAATAGAAAAACCAATATCCGAACATCCAATCCGGTTCTGGCGGGATCATTAATAGTGAAACCGTACAATTTTAGGAGATGGAAATGCAAAGTTTCAGTTTGGGTGCAGGCTTGGCGGCACTGGCATTCTGGGGTTTTATCGCCTCGGTCGTGGTGGCCGGGATCTGGTACGACATCCGCAAAAAGGAAGCCCAGCAGGAGACGATCCGCCGACTGTTTGAAAGCGGTCAGAGGATAGACGACGCGAAGATGGACAAGCTGCTGTCGATTGGCGCCGACAAGACCGACCGGCTCGACAGGGCATTCAGCATTACCGGGATGATCCTGCTGCCCGCGGCGATTGGACTGGCAGTCCTGGGTAAAGTGCTTGGCATGCAGGTCCCCGAGGCCTACCTGCCCCTGATGGGTGTGGCAGGCTTGGTTGCCTGCCTGGGCATCGGATTCTTTATCGCAGCCGCCGTGGCGAAACGGTGGTACGCGGAAGACGAGAATCCATAGGAGCCACGGGCGACGCTGAGCCAGGGCCACCCATCGTGACCGTGCAGCAGGCACAGGACTTTTACCCGGATTGCCCCGAGGCTTACCTGGTGAGCCTGGCGCGCACGGGCGACCGGGGCGCCTTCGGGGAACTGGTGCGGCGCCGGCAAGCGCAGGTGCGCAACCTGATGAGGCGCTGTTGCAACGACTACACGCTGGCCGACGACCTGGTCCAGCAGGTGTTTCTGAAAGTCTGGCTCAATATCCGCAAGCTGAAAAAGCCGAGTGCCTTTGGTGCCTGGCTGAAGCGCCTCGCGGTGACGACCTGGTTGCATTACATCCGCAAAAATGATGCCTTGCGCGGCGCGGGAGAACTCGCGGGTACGGAAAAGCCGAGCAAGGAAACCCCGGGGGTCAGCATGGACCTCGACCGGGCGCTGGCAAAACTTCAACCCAAATTGCGCCTGTGTGTTGTGCTTTCCTACCAGGAAGGCATGAGCCACCGCGAGATCGCCGAGATGACGGAAATGCCACTGGGCACTGTCAAAACGCACATTCGAAACGGGGCCCGGCAATTGCAGGACATACTGTCCGCCTACGGTGGGGAAACCGAGGAGCAGAGCTCATGATGACCGAACTTCGCGACCCGCTGTTACAAACCCTGTTTAACGAGGCAAAACAGGACGTGGTGGACGAGGCACTGACCGCTCAGATCCTGGCCCATACCCGCAACCGTTATTACACCCTGATCGGTGGCGGCGTCCTGGTGTCCCTGGCCGTTTTGCTGCTTGCCTGGCTGGTCTTTGCCATGCCCTTGCTCGAGTTTGCGGTACTGGTCTCACAATTTTTCACCAATCCACTGGTCGAACTGGGCGAAGGTTGGCTGGCGCTTGCCTTCATGCCGGTCAATAACATCGCCAGCCTGTCGGTATTGCTCGCCAAGGCGTCATTGATGGCCTGGAAGAAACTGACGGGAACGACATTGCTCAGGTAATCCGCTGAATTACAGAAGCGATGCGCCACCGGGTCTGTTTTTCCCGGTGGCGCTTCCACGTCCAGGTCTGCTCAATTAATAAGCAGGTCACTCGATTCCAGGCAGTACAGCCGCATCTGGTTTGAGCAGGCAAGGTTTGGCCCTTCCTGCCACCAACCCGTGTCCGTTGCATTGAAGTCACCCCCGGTGCCTGAACTCGTACCGCTGGAACTTGTCCAGTCGTTGCAGGAGTCACCGGAAAGCGAGCCTTCCACCCACATGGGCCCGGTCCATACACCGGGATTACCCAGGGCTGGACTGCTTATCCGCAGCCCGTTTTCATCCAGGTTGATCGGGTTCGTGAGATCGCCGAACTCAAGGTCGCCGGAGCTGTGGGCTACCAGGGTTCCATCGACCAGGTACCAGGGACCGGCATCCCAGAAGTTTTCCAGGCGCACGCCGTCGGTGCCATCTGCAATCCAGGCGTACCAGGGGCGGCCTTCGTCCAGCCCCGCTTCCTGGGCCAGTTGACTGCAACGCGCATCGGCGCCGCTGATACCACCCAGGTTCCCACTATAAGTCTGACTGCTGACAAAGGCCCGGTAATCAACCGTTGGTTCGCTCGTGACCGACAGCGGATCACAGATCAGGTCGCCTTCGCCGGTAAAGCCCCTCAGGTAGTAACCCGGCTGGCAGGAGCGACCAAAAAGAACCTCCAGTCCAAGCCCTGGCTCACCCTGGGGCCCCTGACTACCCTGTGGGCCTTGCGGGCCGGTATCGCCCTGCAGTCCTCGAGGTCCGGTATCACCCTGGGGGCCTCGTGGGCCTGTTTCACCGCGGGGTCCCTGCGGACCCGTGCTGCCCGCTACGCCGGGATTACCCTGCGGGCCAATTTCGCCCTGTGGGCCAACCTCGCCCTGTGGGCCAACCTCGCCCTGTGGGCCAACCTCGCCCTGTGGGCCAACTTCGCCCTGTGGGCCAACTTCGCCTTGTGGGCCAACTTCGCCTTGTGGGCCAAGCTCGCCTTGTGGGCCGGCCTCGCCCTGTGGACCGACCTCGCCCTGTGGACCGACCTCGCCCTGTGGGCCGGCTTCACCCTGTGGGCCGGCTTCACCCTGTGGACCGGCTTCACCCTGTGGACCGGCCTCGCCCTGTGGGCCGGTTTCGCCCTGTGGGCCGGTTTCGCCTTGTGGACCAACCTCACCCTGGGGGCCTTCTGGCCCTGGAGGCCCCATCGCCCCTGGCAGGCCCTGGCCCCCCCCCGACCCGGCTGAACCGATGGTCAGGTCATATTGGACCGTGTAGAGCTGCCAGGACCGTGCCCTGGCGATGTCCCGGCCGCTGTATCGGTCGTTCCGGTATTGCCAGAGCGTGAGCTTGTAATCTCCATTGGGCACGGCAGGCAGTTCTACCCTGACAAACTCCGAATCGGAGTCAATCAGCGGCAGGTAGCCCGGGACACTACCCAGGGTAATCGCGGGATTGGCGAAGTTGTCACCGATGATGGTGATTTCGTGGTTGTCGAAGTCGACCAGGATTTCCGATACCTGTGGCGGGGCAAGGATTTTCGCGCCGACAGAAGTGGCAAACAGGAACGGCAGAACGCCAAACAGTAGCTGTTTGAATCGCATATCTTGAACTCCCTTTCATTACTTGCTTCATTTGTGAAGCCATCAGTCATTCCTTGACTGACCCCATAGATAGGGAAAATGAGAAGTCCGGTGAGATTTCCCCTAAATTGACATTTCCCCTATTGCACCCGATTGTATCGCCGATGAGGACGGTTGTGAAACCGTCCAGCATGGGGAATAGTCCGTTCAGTGTGAAGTACTGCGTGAAAAAGTCAGCGGGTCAGGATTTCAGTCAATGCCGAGACCGATTCCTCGTCATCTGAATTGGCCAGCCAGAAAAGAGCCTGGCGACGCGCCTCGCGCGGTGCGTTTTTATCCTGGGCCAGGGCGAGCAGCATGGGGCCGCTGGTTTCCGGAGGCAGTTGCGACATGGCGAACACGGCCTTCTCCAGGACTTCTTCGTTCCGTTGGGTTTCAATCACCTCGACGATCAGCTTTTCCGCGACCCCGGGGTTTTCCTGGGCCAGCCAGAACAGCGCCATGCCACGTTGCTCCGGGTCCCTGTCGTTTCGGGCAATATCCGAGAGCAGGCCAACGGCCTCATCCGAACGGTTCTGACTCAAGGCAAAGTTGATATGCCGGCGCTTCTCGCCAACCGGTAGTTCGTCGAGCAGGTCTTTGAGCATTTCGCAGCCCGCCTGGCCGCGCGCCTCGCCCAGCCAGAAAATCGCCTGTTCCGCCAGGTCGCCGTCTCTTTCACGTGCCAGGGTATTAAGGCGGGTGCTGGCGCCATCGTCGGCGTGCAGGGCCATGGCCCACAGGGCTGGGTGACTCACGTTTTTCCTGGAACCCTGGCGAGCCAGGGACTCCAGGAATTCCAGCGTATCCTGGCTGTCCGTTTCACCAATCCAGGTCAGGGACTGGCCGCCCCCGTCCATCGGGCAGTGTTCACCCGTCACCTTGAGCCGGGAAACTTCGCCCGATTCAACTTTGGCGTAAACAATGACGGTGTCTTCCAACGGCGAATGTGAAGTGGTTCCGTAACTGTGTGCATCTTCATCCAGGCTGCAACCGGTCTGTTTGCGGAACTTCCAGTTTCCGTCCCAGCAACAGGAGGTCCGGGTGCCCTCGATCGCCGGCAATTCCAAGGCGAACCAGCCGTCTCCCGTTTTCCGGACCACCTGGGCCGGGTCCGTGATGGACAAGCGCTCGACCACGTCCGCGTTGCCCAGTTCCGGGGGCTGGGCGATAACGGTGCCGCTGAACAGGGCCAGCAACAAACCAACGATCAGTGTTCTCATTGTTCTTTCTCCAGCAGTTCGAACAGGGCGTCATCAACTTCTTCGGACCCCATCACGCTCAGCATTTGCAACATTTCACGTTTCAGTTGGCTATCCTCTTCCTGTTTCATCAACGCCAGCAAGGCATCCGCATCATCGAGGACCAGCATGGATTGGATGATGTCTCGCTTTTCGTCGCGCGTGGCACCCGGGTACATGTCGACCAGGTAAGCGGACGCTTCCGGGCTGCCGTTAATGGCCAGCATCTGAACGGCGGTAGATCGCAGTTGTGGGTCTTTCTCCGATTCGAGGATGTCCACCAGGGCGTCGGAGTCATCAGCAATGGACAGCGCCTCCAGCACGGCCATGCGAACGTTCCTGTCCGGCATGTTGTTATATAACTCGGCCAGTTCCCCGGTGGCATCCATGATGCCCAGCATGTGAATGGCGTGCATCTGGAGCCGGGGATCGGATTCTGTTTTCAGGATCTTCAGCGCCAGTTCTTCGGCGTCGTCCATCATGACCATGGCATCCAGCACCGTGAGTTTTTCATCGACGCTTTGCGCGGCGTTATAGATCTCTTCGGCAAACTCGTTGGTATCGGCATCACCGTGCATGGCGACACCGAAAATGGCGGCCTTGCGCAGCTCGGGATCGGTTTCTGTTGCCAGGATCTGCCTGAGCATCTCGGTATCGCCGGCAATAGACAGCGATTCGATGATGGCCACCCTGGTTTCATGGTCCTGCGTTGGATAGAGGGCCTGCAACTCGTCGGTGGCTTCCATCACGCCGAGCATTTCGATTGCCTGGCGCTGCATTGCCGGGTCGCTGCTGTTGCGGGCGATATCGGATACGGCCTGGCGCGCGACTGGTTCGTCGCTCATGGCCAGCAGGAACAGCGCATCACGGCGGGCCCTTTTCGAGCTTGCGTTATTTACCATGTCCAGCACCAGGGGTGTGGTGCGTTCGGGGTTGCGCTCCATCAACTGCATCAGGGCGAAGAGTTTCATTTCCTCGTCCATTTCCAGCGCACCGGATGCGATTTTTGCAGCGGATTTGTCCGGGTCCTGGTACTCGATGCGCAAGGCCTGGCCTTCTTTCACCCAGCGGCTGTCAGGATAGTTGCGTTCCAGGCGGCGCAGCTCGCGCTCGCCCTCGTTGCGGCGCCCCGCTTTGAAATAGGCGTAGGCCATCCAGTAGGAGGCTGCGTCGCCCTGGCTCCTGTCATCCTTGATGGCCTCTTCGAAATAGTCGACGGCTTCCATCCAGTCCTGGTTGCGCAAGGCCTTCTGGCCTTCGTCGTAGGGTGTTTGCGCCATGGCGGCTGTAGCGACCAGTGCGGAGACCAGTGCAAGTTTCGTGAGTTTCTGTATGTTCGGCATGATCAGTCCTTATGTCGAAATCGTTGAGTTCTGGAGGCGCTGGCTGACGGCGCGCACGCGGAACAGCAAGCTGTCCCGTATTTCCTGCTGCATACGGCTACGCGTGGCCGGTGAATCCCGGTGGGCCTCGTAAGCCATTTCGATCAGCAGGGGCTCGAGCCCGGCCAGGAAACTGGCCAGTGCGTGGTCGCCGCGTGCTGCAGCGGCCTGTCGGTACAGGCGGTTGGCTACCAGCATGTCGGTAGCCCGTTCCGCTTCGTTGGTTCGTGAATGATCAGAGTTGGCGAACTCGGTCAGAACGATATTGAGTTGTTCCAGGTGTCCGGATACCGATGAGGTCAACAGGCGCTCGGTGTCCAGTTGTGCCATCGCCGTACTCTGCGAGATTTTGTTATCGATGGGTAGTTCCATGCCGGGTTGCGTGTCCTGTCTTCCCAGCATGAAGGTCAGAACGGCCACGACGGCTACTGCCGCCACGCCGGCAAGGCTGAAACGTGGCTGTGCCAGTCCAGCGCGAAGCCTGCTCCAGTATCCGGCCGGTTTTTCATGGGATACGGCGAGTTGCGGCGAGATTTTCATCCACGTGTCCACACCATAATTGTCATCGCGTGCCGGTGGCGAGAAGCTGTCGATCTGCCCCAACTCGTTGCCCAGGGCTTCAAACCGTGCTGAAAGTTCGGGGTCGGCGGCTACCATTTTGGCCAGCCCGGGATCATCGTGTTCGCCGTAATACAGCAGAACCAGGTCGTCGTTCGTGATCTTTTTCATGTTGTCACCAATGGGGCCAGTTCAATACGCATTTTGCGGACCGCGCGGAAGATCGTTTGTTTGCAGGCGTTGCTTGTCAGGTCGAGCATTTGTGCGATCTCCTTGATGGAGTGACCTTCGAAATGCCGGAGCATCAACGCGGCACGCTCTTTTTCGCTCAGCTGCATCAAGGCGGCATGCGTCTGGGTCTGGATATCGATCTGCACGTCGTGTCTTGGTGTCTCGGAGCCCTCCCGGCTGCGTTCCCACTCCGGTTCCGCGGCCGTCCGTGCAGCGAGCCTGGACTGCTTGCGCAGGTAGTCCATCGCCGTATTGACCGTGATGCGGCTGACCCAGGAACGGAAACTGGAGTCCATGCGGAAGTCACCGACTTTCTGCCAGGCCTTGATAAAAGCCTCCTGGACGATATCGTCGGCGGCTGTCTGGTCACCGCTGAGCCGCCAGGCCAGGCGGAACATGGCGTGGCTGTGTTCCAGTACCAGGTCGCGGAACGCCAGGCGGTCGCCGGCTGCGGCTTTGCGGATGGTTTTTTCTTCGCTCTGGCTCATTACAAAGGTCTAGACGAAGGCTTCGTTCGTTTGGTTAGCTGGTATCAAGAAATACTTTGGCGGAGGTAAGCTTATAACGCTATTGAAGGCGAAGCGGAATTTTTGCGACGCTACCCGGCATTCCGGCGTCATTACATTCAGGAGTGTTGGCCGGGGTGTCCGGTTAACGCATGCATCAAAACCGAAAAGGACGGAGAGACCCGTATGAAACAGATCATTCTTTTGCTGGCAAGCGGCATTTTTTTCCTGGGTGCAAGTTCAGTCGTTGCCGGAGAGGACCCGGAAGTGGTCGTTGAGAAGAAATACGTCGTGGCGCTGAGCACCGATGATTTCGAGCTGGAAGAAACCGACCTGAGCCACCTGGCCGTGGGTGACGCGGAAACCATCGTGACCGGGAGCGGGAAGACGGTTGACCTGCTGCGCACCGAGGACGGAATCGAGATCTATGTCGATGGCGAACTGCTGGATACCGGCCTGGGCGATGGCGAGGTGCACGGCATGCACAAGATCGTGCACGCCGACGTCGAGATCATCTGCGAAGGCGGCGAGGAATGTGAAGAAACGGTCTGGATCAGTGAAGACGGAGACATCGACCTCGAAGCCCTGCGCGCTTCAGGCGGCCACAAGGTCATCATGATCCACGAGGAGGAAGACCACGGCGAGATGGATGTCGATGTCGAAGTGCTGCACGAAGGGCAGGAAACCGCGCACAAGGTCATCAGGATCACGCACGGTGAACCGGGTGACGACATGGGTGAACTCCACGAGGCCCATGGCGAGAAAGTCATCATTATCAAGAAAGTCGAGGAAGAGGAGATATAGGGGGTTTCACGAGCAGGGGCTCCCAATCAGCCTCCCAGCCTGCCGCGAATCGGGGATACCGGTTCGTGGTCCTTGCGCACCAGGAACTCTGAAAGCGGCTTTCCGGCGCGTTTTTGCGCCAACCAGTCCTCGGGATCGTATTCCACGCCCACGGGGTTATCGGCCATGACCGGTCCGCACATATAGGCCATGGATTCCTCGCTGGAATCAAAAACATCCACCTGGAACTCCATCTGGTTGCCGTCCGGGTCCGCGTAGTACATGGATACAGTCAGGCCATGGTGAACGCACCAGTAGGGCTTGATACCTTCCGCCTTGAGCTGTTCGTAATTCTCAAACAGATCGTCAAGTGACGCGTACGTATAAGCGACATGGTCAACACCCGTGATACCCGCCTTCTCGGTTTCAGTGCAGCCGGGTCGAAGCACAGACAGGTCAGCCAATGCGAAGCGATGGTGCTCATCGTCGTAGGTCAGGAAGGCAAGCGCGGGATTTTGATAGAGAACCCTGGCTCCGAAAACGACCTGGTACCAGGCCAACATCTCAGTAAAGCGGTATGTTCTGTAAACGATGTGCACAAATCTCTGTGGGCGAATGCGTTCCATGAAGGTCGTCTCCTCGACGTCAGAAACAAGGACAAAGTATAGGAGACCATGAAGCGTTTTGCCGGAAACACAGTTTCAATGAGAATCTGGCGTTTCGGCTCCTGGCGGAACTGAGAAGCAAACTCCCCGGCGACCGTCTGGCAACAATCAGAGGTTGACTACAAACACCAGGGCGATGGCCACCGGCACCACGTAGCGCACCAGCAGGCGCCACAGCGCATAAAGCCGGTTATTTCGCAGGGCCAACTCGCTGCGGGCCGCTTGCCTGCTCAATCCCCAGCCGGCAAGCACGGCAACCAGGACGCCGCCGAGCGGCATCATGAAATTGGACACGATGTAGTCAAGCGAAGAAAAAATGGTGCGCGTCTCGAACGCCGGGATAAACGACAGAGGGTAGAAATCCGCCAGGCTGGAGAATGAAAAGACCGTGCCCAGCCCGGCAAGCCATAACAGCAGGCTGATGAACAGCACGATTTTGCCGCGCGAGAGGTCGCAG
>JAZBOH010000009.1:0-11217 GCA_036351055.1 Lysobacterales bacterium | reverse complement strand
CGCAGCAGGTATCGATCCTGTTGGAACGTCTTGAGCAGGAAGATTTGCCCGAGGCCCTGTGCCTGTTTGACGAGGGTTGGCACCAGGGTGTGGTCGGGCTGGTTGCTTCCCGCGTCAAGGATGCCGTGCACCGGCCGGTGATCGCGTTTGCACCGGAGAGCGACGGGGGCGACTTGCTCAAGGGTTCTGCCCGTTCGGTAAAGGGCCTGCATATCCGGGACGTCCTCGCCCTCGTGGACTCGCGTCAGCCGGGCCTGGTCAATGCATTCGGCGGACACGCCATGGCGGCCGGACTTGCTATCGACAGGGGAAACCTGGTCGAGTTCGAAGCGGCGCTTTCGGAAGCCGTGACCCTGCAATTGGGCGGTGCCGTGCTGACCGAAGAAATCCGCACGGACGGCGAACTCGGTGCGGGTGATTTCACCCTCGATACCGCGCTGGAGATCGAGCGTTTCGGACCCTGGGGTCAACGTTTTCCAGAACCGCTATTCGACGGGCGATTCGATGTCGTGGACCGCCGCATTGTGGGAGGCTCGCACCTGAAGATGATTGTCAAACCCTTGGGCGGCGGCCCGGAAATCGACGCCATCGCCTTCAACCGCCTGCCCGAAAACCTCCCCGCAGCGGGTCCCGCACGTTTCCTCTACCGCCTCGGCATCAACCGTTTCCGCGGCGCCGAATCCCTCCAACTCCTCGTGGAGCATATCATCCTGTAAAAACACACCGCGATCACCGCCAATTGCAAATACCGAAACCACAACGGCCAGAATCAAGAGCCAAGAATAAAGGGGCCGGATACATTTTTTGCGAATAAATGTATCCGGCCCCTTTAACTACCGAACCTGTTCTGCTGTATCGAATACCTCGAAAAAGCCCGCCGCAGCTAAACCCTGTGGAGTCTACCGCTCAGCGGGTGGGTCATTCTGAAAAAGGTACCGGATACATTTTTCGGCTAAAAATGTATCCGGTACCTTTTTAATGGTTGGGTTCGGTACGGCAATCAAGGCCGATGCGGCTATTCCGAGAAGGGGCCCAGCAGCGAACTCAGCCGATCACGGATCTCGCCGGCTTCGTCTTCGGGCGGATTCCAGTTCGGCTTGACCGGGGAAACCGTGATGTAGCCTTCGAGGTGGGCGCGCACGTCGCCTTCTTCGCGGTGGGGTTTTGCCGGGTTCACCCCCGGGATGAAGAAGGGCATAACCTGCCCGGTATCATCGCAGCGGTTGTAGGCCAGTTGGATCATGTGGCCGCGGGATACCTCGGGGTAAATGACGCCCCGGATGCGCTCGGGGGGGAGCGCCGGGTAGTTGATGTTCAGCATGACTCCCTTGGGCAGCAGCGGGCCACCCTTGCCATTGCCCTGTCGCAGGCTCTCGATCACCGTGCAGGTGAACTCAGCGGCCGGCACCAGGGCCTTGACCGTGCTGGGAAAAGACCGCGGCACCTGCTCGGCTTCCTCGAAAAGCATGCCGGCCGAAATCGCGATCGCAGGCAGCCCGTGGAACAGGCCAACCATGGCGGCGGCCACGGTGCCCGACGCGTGCAGGCCGATTCCGAGGTTTGGTCCGAAATTGATGCCGGACACGACCATGTCGGGCGGGTCGGTATCGAACAGGTGGCGCAGGGCGACCAGCACGGTATCCGCCGGCTGGGCGTCGAGGTGCCAGCAATCTTCCTCGGTTTGCACGAGGCCGATATTGCGCCCCATGGTCGTGCTCATGCTGGTGGCGCTCTGCTCGGCGCTGGGTGCAACCATGCTGACCCGGTATCCCTGCGATTTCAGCACGTCACGCATGGTTTGAATCCCGGGCGCGAAATGGCCGTCGTCGTTGGTCAGCAGTATGTGAAAAGGCGTAGAGTTCATGACAGGGATTTTAACCCTAATTGGACCTTTGCATGCATGAGATAATCAATAACATGAACCATATCAACCTCGAAGGAAAAATCGCCCTGGTCAACGGCGCGTCACGCGGTATCGGGGAAGCCATTGCGCGTGGACTCGCGCACGCGGGCGCCGAGGTCGTACTGACCAGTCGGAGTATTGAAAAGGTTTCCGAAGTGGCTTCGAGCCTCGCTGCGGAGGGTTGCAAAGCGACGGGGCTGGCCTGTCACGCTGGAAAACTGGAGGATATCGAAGCCTTGTTCCGCAGCATCCGTGAGCGCTTTGGGCGTCTTGATATCCTGGTCAACAACGCCGCGACCAATCCGTATTACGGACCTGCCCACGGCCTGCCCCCGGACGCTTTCGACAAAACGGTCGATGTCAACCTGAAAGGACCGTATTACATGATGGCGCATGCCGTGCCGATGATGGTGGAGAACGGCGGTGGCAGCATCGTGAACGTGGCCTCGATCGCGGCCCAGGTCTCCATGCCGGGGCAGGCGCCCTATGCGATGAGCAAGGCCGGGCTGGTCAGCCTGAGCAAATCCTTTGCCAGGGAATATGGCCAAAAGGGTGTGCGTGTGAACGCCATTCTGCCCGGCCTGGTGGAAACCAAACTGGCGGCTGCCCTGATCGAGGACCCATCGGTCCAGAAGTGGGTTGCCGGACTGCCGGTGCCAAGGCCGGGTCAGCCTGGAGACATGGTCGCCGGCGTGCTGTACCTGGTTTCGGATCATGCGGCCTATACCACGGGGATAAGCCTGGTCATGGATGGTGGCGCAACACTGGGATAAAAAAACGCGGCCCCGGGGCCGCGTTTTCCTGGCCGTCTGAAAAATGCCTGTCAGTCGTTTTTCATGGAAAGGTCTTCGTGCCGTTCCCAGATCTGGAAATCCTGCTCGGCGACTGCGCCGGAGAGTTTCTGGAACAATTCCTCGGCGGCGGCTTCTGATTTCATAACCCTTGCCATGAAGTTGAAGAAGCTCTCCTCATCGCGATCCATGGTTGCAAAGTTCTTATGGGGAATGACGATGGATTCCTTGGGCGTTCCGCCGACGCTCTTCGCCCACATCCAGGGACGGTCTTCACTGGCCCAGCCCTGGTTCAATGAAATCTGGCTGATCGCATCACGTGCTTCATCGAAGTGGCCGCTCTGGCCGATTTTCAAGGTGAACTCGGTGACCGCGAAGTAGCGATAAGGGCCCCATTCGCTCTTGATATTGGAGTTGGCCCAACTGACCTCGTCGAAATAGTGGCCATAGCTTTCGACGTGGGCGCCAACGTGCTTGTCAAAGTGTTCTGAAACGTCCGGGTTGCTTTCACCCCAGTCACGGTAGCTGTCTGCATCGGCCCAGTTGAAGCAGCAGTAGCGAACCGCCACCAGGTTGATGTCGTCACCCAGCATCGGCGTGTAAGTCTGCCACGCCCGTGGATCACCTTGCGCACTGCGAAATTCCATGTGCTTCTTGAGGCCTTCGAAAAACTTGTCACGCTGATCGGCCTTCGGAACCATGGTCCACATTTCCGAGACCCGTGGCCAGCTTTCAGCCGCCTGGCTGGCGAGTGGCAACAGGATCAGCAGTGCCGTCAAGGCGGCCAGGAGGTTTTTGCTTGCTTTCTTCATCGACAATTCCTCGACAAAAGTTAAAAGATAGAGCCAGTCACTAAAAGAGTGGGTACAGTATAGAGAAGTTAAGTTCAAACGTCTGCTAGTGTAGAATGCAGCGCTTCCTATTGAACGGAATTCAACACGTGGAAACCAACCAGCACACCAGTCTTATGGATGACCTGAAGCGCCGCAGCGAGGCGCTTAGGGGGTATCTTTGACTATGCGACCAAGCGTGACCGGCTTGAAGAAGTAAGCCGGGAACTGGAGAACCCCGACATCTGGAAAAACCCCGAGAAGGCCCAGGAACTGGGCCGCGAACGCGCGCGGCTGGAAGATATCGTCAGCACGCTGGACGAACTGGCCAACGGCCTGGGCGATGCGGGCGAGATGCTGGGACTGGCCATCGAGGAAGCGGATAAAGAAACCGCTGACGCCGTGATGCGCGACCTCGAGTCGATGCAGCTGCGGGTCGAGCGCCTTGAATTTGAGCGCATGTTTTCCGGTGAGATGGACGCCAGTCCCTGTTTTATCGACATCCAGGCCGGTTCCGGCGGCACGGAGGCCCAGGACTGGGCGGAAATGCTGCTGCGCATGTACCTGCGCTGGGCGGAACGGCGTGGCTGGAAAAGTGACCTGGTCGAGGTCTCATCGGGCGAGGTGGCTGGGATTAAAAGTGCTACGGTCCACGTCACGGGCGACCATGCGTACGGTTGGTGCCGGACCGAGACCGGCGTGCATCGCCTGGTGCGCAAGTCACCGTTTGATTCGGGCAATAGGCGGCACACGTCTTTCGCGGCGGTGTTTGTCTCACCCGAGGTGGATGACAACATCGAGATCGACCTCAACCCCGCCGACATCCGTGTCGATGTGTACCGCGCTTCCGGCGCTGGCGGCCAGCATGTGAATACGACCGACTCGGCCGTGCGCATGACGCATGTCCCGACCGGCATCGTCGTGCAGTGCCAGAACGACCGCTCGCAGCACAAGAACCGCGACCACGCGATGAAGCAGTTGCGCGCACGCCTGTACGAGCATGAAATGCAGAAACAGGTGGCAGAACACCAGAAGCTGGAGGACAGCAAGTCGGATATTGGCTGGGGCAGCCAGATTCGTTCCTACGTGCTCGACGCGTCGCGGATCAAGGACCTGCGCACCGGTGTGGAAGTGGGAAATACCCAGGGCGTGCTGGATGGTGATCTCGATCCCTTCGTGGAGGCATCCCTGAAGCAAGGGCTTTAATCAACCCGTTGGGGCGGCGTTCGTCGTTCCGGCAAGGAACCAGGTACTTGGAATTTCGAGAATGAACGACAAAACTGAAACACCGATCACCGAAGCCGATGAGAACCGCCTGATCGCGGAGCGGCGCGTCAAGCTCGACGAGTTGCGCATGGCAGGGCAGGCTTACCCGAACGATTTCAAAAAGAATGCCACCAGCAAGGAACTTCACCTGCGTTTCTGTGATGCCTTGTCGGAAGAGCTGGCGGAGATCGACGAGGTATTCTCGGTAGCCGGCCGCATCATGGCCAAGCGGGTGATGGGTAAAATCGCCTTTGTCAGGCTGCAGGACCGGGGCGGTTCGATCCAGCTCATGCTGCAGCGCGACAATCTTCCCGCGGGTGTATTCCAGGCATTCAAACACTGGGATGTTGGCGATATCGTGGGGGCCAGCGGGCCTGTCGTGCGCACCCAGAAAGGCGAACTCTCGATCAGGGCGACCACGCTGCGGCTGCTTTCCAAGTCACTGCGGCCCTTGCCGGAGAAATTCCACGGTCTGACCGATACCGAGGCGCGTTACCGCCAGCGTTATGTCGACCTGATCATGAATGAGGAGTCCCGCGCGGTATTCCGGACCCGTTCAAAGATCATCACCTTTATCCGTGGGTTCATGGAAGGGCCATGCCGGGATTTCCTGGAAGTCGAAACGCCGATGATGCACCCCATCCCGGGTGGAGCAACCGCGCGCCCTTTCGTCACGCATCACAACGCGCTGGACTTGCAGATGTTTCTGCGCGTGGCACCGGAGTTGTACCTGAAACGGCTGATCGTGGGCGGCCTGGGACGTGTTTACGAAATCAACCGCAACTTTCGCAACGAGGGCGTTTCGACACGTCACAACCCCGAATTCACCATGCTCGAGTTCTACTGGGCGTTTGCGGATTACAACGACCTGATGAACCTGACCGAGGCCATGCTGAGCGAAATGGCCGTAGCCGTTACCGGTGGCAGCACGGTTGACTACCAGGGCACCCGGATCAACTTCGAGGGGCCTTACGAGCGCCTCAGTGTCGAAGACGCGGTCCGCCGCTATAACCCCAGGCTGGCGGAAGCGGATCTCTGGAACCCGGATTTTCTGCGGGCCGCGTGCGACGCGCTGCAGATCCACACCGAGAAGAGCTGGGGTCCCGGCAAGCTGCTGATCGAGATTTTCGAAGCCACGGTGGAAGAGAAGCTGGTTCAACCGACATTCATCACGCAATACCCGACGGAGGTTTCACCGCTCTCGCGCCGTAACGATGAAAACCCGGATGTAACCGATCGCTTCGAGCTGTTCATCTGCGGACGTGAAATCGCCAACGGCTTTTCCGAACTCAATGACCCGGAAGACCAGGCCGAGCGCTTCCAGGCACAGGTCGCCGAAAAAGACGCCGGTGACCTGGAAGCCATGCACTACGACGCAGATTACATCCGCGCGCTGGAGTACGGCATGCCGCCGACGGCGGGCGAGGGTATCGGTATCGACCGCCTGGTGATGCTGTTTACCGACTCGCCGTCCATCCGCGACGTCTTGCTGTTCCCGTATATGCGCCCGGAGGCCTGAGCCTCACGGGCCGCAGCACATGGATGTCCTCGTTTCGGTGGTGATGCCGGTTCGGAACGGTGGCCGCTACCTCGAGCCCGCAGTGGACAGCATCCTTTCCCAGTCGCATGCGAAGCTGGAACTGATCCTGGTTGACGACAACAGCGACGATGGAGCCATAGCGCGCTTGCCGGCAGACGATGGCCGTCTGCGCAGACTGAGCAGTGCCGGGCGGGGTGTCAGCGCGGCTTTCAATACCGGGCTGGCCGTGGCCGGTGGTGAATACATCGCGCGCATGGACGCCGATGATATCGCCTTGCCTGAGCGGATCGAGGCGCAACTGGCCTACCTCCAGCGCCATGCTGACGTCAGTATCTGCGGAGGCTGCATCGAGATTTTTTCCGCCGGCGGCCTGCAGGGCGGCAACCTGCGCTACCAGGATTGGCTGAATGCCTGCCGTTCCCCGGGGCGGATCCGGCGGGAATTGTTTATCGAGAGCCCGATCCCCAACCCCACTGCGTTTTTCCGGCGAGAGGCGATTCTTGAACTTGCCGGCTACGCCGATCCCGCCTGGCCGGAGGACTATGACCTGTTCCTTCGCGCAGACGCCTTGGGCATGAAAATGGGCAAACCGGATCCGATTGTGCTGCGGTGGCGTGAGCACCCGGCCCGGTTGACGCGCACCGACGGGCGTTACGCGCTGGTCGCTTTTCAGCAGGCCAAGATTCACTACCTGGCTCAAAACCGTTTGCCGAAGGGCAGGGGGCTGATCATCTGGGGTGCGGGACCAACCGGTAAACTGACCCATGACCTGCTGGCCGCCGGGCCGCAGGACGTGCTGGGCTTCCTTGAAGTCCACCCCAGGCGTATCGGCGGCAAAAAGCGCGGATTGCCGGTTTGGCCAATCCAATACCTCGTTCAGGACCAGGAATCCTTTGTCCTGGTCGCCGTTGGCGCGGTAGGGGCGAAAGGAGAAATCCGCCGTTTTATGCAGGACCTTGGCCGCGTCGAAGGTGAGAATTACCTCTTCGTAGCGTAAAATCGCCCCATGATGACTCTCAGAACCTTACTGCTCCAGGCCGATGTGCAATGGAACGCGCCCGTTTCCAACCGAGAACGCCTCGAGCGCATGCTCGAAACACAACCCGGCGCATTTGATCTTGCAGTCATGCCGGAGACGTTCACCACGGGTTTTCTCGGCGATGCCGGGGCGGATGACGAGGGCATGGACGGACCCACCGTCGAATGGATGCATGAGATGGCGGTCCGCCACGACTGCGCCATGGCCGGCAGCCTGGTGATCAGTGAACAGGAACAGCGCTTCAACCGTTTCCTTTTCGTCACGCCGGAAGGTGTTGCGGGTTTTTACGACAAGCGTCACCTGTTCACCCGTGGTGGTGAAGACGACTACTACACGGCCGGAACGCAGCGCGTCATCATCCCGTACCAGGGTTGGCGTATCAATCTCCAGGTCTGTTTTGACCTGCGCTTCCCGGCCTGGTGCCGCAACCGGAACGATTACGACCTGCTGCTGCTGGTCGCCAACTGGCCCGTGCCCCGTATACACCACTGGTCCACGCTGCTCGAAGCCCGCGCCATCGAAAACCAGTCATGGGTCATCGGCCTCAACCGGGTGGGGCGGGACGGCAATGAACGGGAATACCCCGGATGCAGCGTGGTGCACGGCCCGATGGGCGAAACCCTCGTCAAACTCGGTGACAAGGAGTGCAGCCGCCTGGTAGAACTCAATCTCGAGGAAGTTCGAAAAGCCCGCAGCCGGTTCCCTTTCCAGGAGGATGCTGATCAGTTCGTACTGTAGGCAGAAGGTCTATTCTGCCTGGCATCACGGCCCGCCGTCTGGGACACCATCCCCCGCTTTTGCTCATCAAAAAAATGGGGCCGGATACATTTAACGGCCAAAATTGTATCCGGCCCCATTTCGAGAATGGCTCAACCGGCGTCCGCCGAAGTTCACCAAATACACCTGTGAAGCGCTTTTCAGGGGGAATCACGGTAGCGGCATTGATCCAACCACAAAAGGTACCGGATACATTTTCGTTCGATAAATGTATCCGGTACCTTTTAATGATCGAGCTCTACTCAACCCGAATACTCAGCGCTTCTATATTCGCCCAGACAGGGGAGGGTCTCCCAGTCGGCACCCACCCGACGAGCGGCCAGGGATGGCTTGAGCGTGCCCTGAAAAGGGGAGTACGCCACCACGACCGGGTTCAGAACTCTACGGCCGCATAGCCTATGGTTTGTGGCATCCACCAAAAGGAGAGGGATTCAACGAGCCCGCTTACGGGCAAGCCGCCGCATCAGGGCGCCGCGGGGTTGGGGGCGCCCGATGGCCAGGCTGACCAGGGCGGTGGGTTCGGTCAGGGCAAACAGCATCTCGCGCCTTGCAATGCCACGCCCGGCGAACAGCAGGCGGTCGCCCTTGACCAGCTTTTGATCGGGGGCAGGCAGGAATAGCCTGAGCGAATCCCGCTCCAGCATCAGGCAAACGCAAGGAAGACGCTCCGGCGTCGGTGTGCGGGCATCTTCCATCAGGTGTCCGAGCGTGATGGCAACGCCTTCCAGGCGCGCTGCCCGCAGGCTCTCGGTGCAGACTCCGCTGATCTCGATGGTCCACAAGCCGGGAGAATAGCCACCCAGAACTGCTTCCAGTTGTTGCTCTACCGCCCGTGCGAACGATTCGTCCTGGTGGACCATGTGGTCGTCGAACACGTTCAGCAAGGGCGTGGTGGCCACGCTGAGCACCCGGCGCGCCACGATCAGACTGCGCCGGGCCACCAGGTGGGCGCCCGAAGCATCAAACAGCTCGTCGTGGCGCGGGGATTCCTGGCGTGCAATCACGAACAAATCCGGTTTCAGTTCCAATGCCGTCATGACGATCGAGAGGTTGTCAACATCGTCACCCGTGCCGGCGATGATGCCCGCCGCGTCCATGATGCCGGCTTCCAACAGGGTTTTTGCCTCGGTGCCTCGGCCGAGGATGGAACCGGGTCGTTCCTGGACACGGTCCGGGTGAACGTCAATTACCGTGTACTCGATTTCTGACTTGTCTAGCGTGGCCGCCATGCGTGACCCGAAACGGCCAACACCGGCGATGATCCACTTTCCATCGGGCGGTTTGAATTCATCGCGGAGCGGGGTGCCCGGCACGCTGATGAGCCAATCCTGGACCAGGTACTTGGCCGGCGACTTCAGGGCGAGGTAAAAACGGTCGGCGAAAATTTCGTAGGGATCGACGGTTTCGTCGGTGCCGAACGAATCCATGTTGTGGATCACCCTTCGAGTCTCGGCGCGGGCCATGACCGGCAGGTCGGGCCGCAACAGTTTGCTGGTAATGGCAATAGTCAGGTTGACGTGATCTTTATTGGTAATGGCGATCACGCCGATGCAGTTGGATATCTCACGGTTCAGGCCGGCCATGTCCAGCAGTTGCATGTCCGTCACCGATCCGACGATGGCCGGCAGGTGGGCAAAATCATCGGACAAGGCCATGGAATGAATGATCTTTTCATCCCGTTCGATGATCGCGGCGCTGATGCCTCTTTTGAGCAAGCCGTTGACGATCATGCGGCCGGTATAACCAAAGCCGCAGACGATGTAATAATCGCCCCGCATATGGCGCACCCGGCGGTTGAAGCGGCTGAGTGCCATGACGGCCCGGAACTGCGGATCGACAAACAGGCTGATGATGGTACCGATGGAGTACAGCCAGGCGATGACGTTGGGAAACAGGATGACGAAGGCGTACATGCGCTGGGCATCGGTGAAGGTATAGGGAACCTCACCGAAACCGATCGTGGTCGCCATGATCGCCACGAAGTACATGGCATCCAGGTAGCCGACCTGGATCTCGTTTCCGGCCGCATCCTGGCCTGGTATCGCGACCATTCCGAAGACGGAAAACACGTAGACCAGGATCAACAGGATCAACGGCGTGCGCATTCGCCGCATGGTCAGCCAGACGATGTCGTTCATGGCTCTGCTGCCTGGCTTAGCGGCGAATTGAAATGGTTTCTGCTACCAGCAGTGTCACGGACACCAGGTTCGCCAGCAAGGCGCCGCCGGAAAGTGACACGATGCTGGCCAACACTTCGCTGGTCATGCCCGCCTCGGAGATGTTGGTCGAATACCCCCAAACGAAGGCTGCAATGATCAGTTGCAAATCGGCGACCAGGCTGGTGGCCAGCAATACGGCGCCCATCTGTGAGCGATCACCAAACTTGATGATGGTGGCGATCAGGCTGACGGCAAGCGCTGCGCCAAGTTCAACCGCGTGGTGGTGGTCCGGGTTGTCTATGTCACCGACGAAGAAGCCAAAGTTCAGTGTCAGTGCGAGGACGATGAAAAAACCAAATACGACCTTTTCAAAATTCACAATGCAGGGACTCCCTTGGGTACGAATCCACCGATAGACTATTCCCTTTCCGCGGCGCCTTCCAGCGGAATGCGCGTGATCCACGCCAGCACGCCGATAACGGGGCCGTCGAAGTATTCCATGCGTGCCGAACGGACCTGGCGTTTTTGTTTCAGTTCGTGCAAAAGGAAGGCGGCCGGCTGCGGCGTGTCCGGCGGGGTCTGCTCTTCTGGGCCGGGCGGCAGGGTGGGGCTGTCATCGCCAGGTCCGCGCTCGAACAAGGCTTCCCTGAGTTGCAAGTCCAGGTTGAGGTGCAGGAAACGGGTTCGCACCAGGGAGACCGTGCCATCGAGTGCGTAATACAAGGTTGGATCCGGCAAGGCATCCACCTCGGGTTCTTTGCAACGGTCGTCTGGGTCCGAATCGGGATCGCCTGTTGATGGCACATCGCCATAGCTTTTCGCGAACTCGTCCTCGGCCCCCCTGAGTTCGGACCAGGGGTCATCGACCAGCACGGTATCGAGGTCATGCAGGCGCAGCACGGGGAAAGGCTG
>JAZBOH010000008.1:0-4987 GCA_036351055.1 Lysobacterales bacterium | reverse complement strand
TGATATTGCTGATGAAATATCGGACATACCGCTTTCCCAAAGACTGCATCAACACCCCGATACCACCCTCGTGGTGACCGGTTACGAGCAAGTGCGCATGGTTTGTCATCAACACATAGGCGTGCAGACTGCAGCCGGATTTGTTAAGGGCCAGACCAAGAAATTCGAGATAAGCCATGTAATCGCTATCATCGAAAAAACATAGACCGCGGTTGTTGCCCCGCTGAATGATATGTTGCGGGTAACCAGGAACATCTAGACGCAGTTTTCTTGCCATGGTTAAGACCGGGGTCAGAGTAGGAGACCTACTCTGACCCCATTTTCCCGACCGAACGCCGGAGGATAATGCCACCGGAGTCCTACATCAGGCTTCAGCCTTTTCGAAGGATCACGCCGCCCAGCGGCGGGAGCGTCAGGCGGAGGCTGCAGGGGCGGCCGTTCATGCCTTCGGGGTCGGTGTGGAGCTGTTCGCGGTTGAGTTGGTCGGAGCCGCCGTAGGCGCCGCCGTCCGAGTTGAACAGTTCCCAGTAGGCCCCTTCTTCGGCCATCGGGATGCGGTAGTCGTGACGCAGTACCGGGGTGAAATTGAGCACCACGGTCAGTGTTTCGGTTTCGCTGCGGCGCACGAAGGCCATCACGGACTGTTCCTGGTCTTCGCCGCTGAGCCATTCGAAGCCACGGCCGTCGCAATCCCATTCCGACAGGGCCGGGTGGGCCGCCTGCAGCCGGTTGAGGTCCCGCACCAGGCTGGAAACGCCGGTCGGCATATTTTCACGGCTGCGCTCCCAGGGCAAGGCGGTGCCCGAGTTCCACTCGGTGGTCTGGGCGAATTCACCACCCATGAACAACAGTTGCTTACCCGGGTAGGCCCATTGGTAGGTGAACAACAGGCGCAGGTTGGCGAATTTTTGCCAGTCGTCTCCCGGCATCTTGCCAAACAGTGATTTTTTCAGGTGTACCACCTCGTCGTGTGACAAGGGCAGCATGAAATTCTCATCGAAGACATACATCGGCCCAAAAGTCAGCAGATCGTGGTGGAATTTGCGGTGCACCGGTTCTTTTTCAAAGTAGGCCAGCGAGTCGTTCATCCAGCCCATATTCCACTTCAGGCCAAAACCCAGGCCACCGTCTGACGTCGGCCGGGTAACGCCGGGCCAGGCGCTGGATTCCTCGGCCATGGTCACGCAACCGGGACATTCGTGGCCAACGGCCTCGTTGAACTTGCGCAGGAATTCGACCGCCTCGATATTTTCATTGCCGCCGTACCGGTTGGGCAGCCACTGCCCGTCCTCGCGCGAAAAATTCAGGTAGAGCATGGACGCCACCGCGTCGACGCGCAGGCCGTCCAGGTGAAATTCCTTCAGCCAGTAAATCGCATTGGAAATCAGGAAGCTGACGACCTCGTTGCGTTCGAAATTGAACACCAGCGTACCCCAGTCCGGATGACCTGCCTTGATCGCCTCGTGGTATTCGTACAGGGCTGTTCCATCGAACGAAGCCAGGGCATGGCCATCACGCGGGAAGTGGGCCGGAACCCAGTCCAGGATGACGCCGATGCCATTCTGGTGAAAATGGTCCACGAAGTATCGGAAATCGTCCGGCGAGCCGAAACGGCTGGTAGGTGAGTAGTACCCCGTGGTCTGGTAACCCCAGGACTCGTCCAACGGATGCTCCATGATCGGCATCAGCTCGATGTGGGTAAAGCCCAGGTGCCTGACGTAGGCACAGAGCTCTTCGGCCATGCGCCGGTAACCCATGAAGGTGCCGTCTTCGTTACGCCGCCAGGAACCCGCGTGCACCTCGTAAACCGACATGGGTTTGGCGTGCCATCCGCCGGCGGTTTTTGCCTGTTCCCATTCGTCGTCCATCCAGCCGTGCCGTGCCGGGCCGGTGATCACGCTGGCCGTGCCGGGCCGGTATTCGCTGGCGCGGGCAAAGGGATCGGACTTGATCAGCAGCTCACCCGTGTTGGCGTTGCGAATCTCAAAACGGTAGTGTCCATCGGTGATACCCGGAACGAACAGTTCCCAGATGCCCTGGTCCGCATGAAAGCGCATGGTGTGGAACCGTCCGTCCCAATCGTTGAAATCACCGATAACGCTGACACGGCCCGCGTTTGGCGCCCACACCGAGAACAGCGTGCCCGCGATGCCCTCCACCTGGTGCTGGCGTGCGCCCAGAAGCTGCTGTGCATAGCGGTGGCGCCCGTAGTTGAAGGCAGCCATGTCATCATTGTCCAGTTGCGGCCAGAAGGCATACGGATCAGGCCGGCTGAACTTCTCACCGTAGTCGGTCTCCCGGATCACCTGGTAGTGCTCCGGCACTTCTCCGGGTTTCGCCAGGTACTCGAACATATCGGTCCCGGGAACACGTTGCATCGGGCGCGACTCGTCGTCCAGCCAGAGGTTCAGGGTCCTGGGCTGGAAACAGCGGAATACCTCGCCGCCTTCCACGGCATGCCGTCCCAGGACCGAAAACGGATCGCCATGCCGCCCGGTCGCCAGGTCCACGATATGGCCCGAACTGGCCGAAAGCGTGAAACTTGTCTTAGTTGATTTCATCCCGCGTTTCCCGTTATTTCACTGGATTGTCATGCCGATCTGGGTATGATGAATCTAACAAGATAACATCATTCGTCAATCGGAGAGAGAGCGATGATACCAAGGAGATCGGGCCGTTTCGTCAGTAGATTGACACGCAGTACCATGGCCATGATCATGGCCGGCGGACGCGGTTCACGTCTCGAAGATCTGACCGCCATCCGGGCCAAGCCGGCCACACCCTTCGGCGGCAAATTCAGAATTATCGATTTCCCGCTCTCCAACTGCGTCAATTCGGGCATCCGGCAGATTTTTGTCCTGACCCAGTACAAGGCACAATCCCTGATCCAGCATATCCATCGCGGCTGGGGTTACCTGCGCGGCGAGTTCGGAGAGTTCATCCAGATCATCCCGGCGCAGCAACAGGTCGGCGAACACTGGTACCTGGGCACGGCCGATTGCATCTACCAGAATATCAATGAAATCCGTGAACACGGCCCGGACCAGGTGTTGATCCTGGCCGGTGATCATATTTACAAGATGGACTATGGGCCGATGATCGCGGCCCATGCCGAGAAAGCGGCCGATATCACGGTCGGTGTCATCCAGGTGCCCCTGCACGAAGCCACCGGTTTCGGCGTGATGTCCATCGACGAGGAAAACCGGGTCAAGAAGTTCGCGGAAAAACCGGTAAACCCGGAATCCGTACCCGGGAACCCGGACGCGGCCATGGCCTCCATGGGCATCTACGTATTCGACAGGGAATTCCTGATCGAGGTCCTGAAGCAGGACGCGGCGGATCCGGATTCAAGCCACGATTTCGGCCACGACATCATTCCGCGCCTGATCGACAGCCACCGCATATTCGCCTACCCTTTCCATGACGTTAAGACGCGCGCCCAAAGCTACTGGCGCGACGTGGGCACCGTGGACGCCTACTTCCGGGCCAACCTGGAACTGGTCTACGTGCACCCTGAACTGAACCTGTATGACGAAGACTGGCCTATCTGGACCTACCAGGAACAGGTTCCCCCGGCCAAATTCGTACTCGACGATTCCGGGCGTATCGGCATGGCCACCAACTCGATGGTTTCCGGCGGTTGCATTGTCTCCGGCGCTTACGTGAAGCAGTCACTGCTGTTTTCCAACGTGACCATCGACGAGGGCAGCGAAGTCATCCAGGCCGTGGTCCTGCCGCAGGCAAAAATCGGCAAACACTGCCGCATCACCCGCGCCATCATCGACAAACGCTGCGAGATTCCTGACGGCACCGTGATCGGTGAAAACCACGCCGAGGACGCCAAGCGCTTCCGGGTCACCGACGAAGGCGTCGTCCTGGTCTGCCCGCACATGCTGTAAGACCGTGCCGTTGATGGCGGGTAAATAGACGTAAGGATTCGTGGATGTTTTTCAAGCCGATGCTGTTGCCGATGCTCGCCCTGGTCCTGCTCACGTTCCTGGTGTGGCTTTACCTGTTTGCCCGCCGCATACCGGAAATCCTGCGCAAGAAAATCGATGTCCGGGATTTGGCGGACCGGGCGGAAGGGCACAAGCTGCTGACTGATTCGGCGGCTGCTTCGAACAACCTGAAGAACCTGTTCGAGATGCCGGTCCTGTTTTATACCGCCGTGCTGCTGTCCTTGCTGTTGATGGTCCAGGATTCCTTCCTGGTATGGCTGTCCTGGGGCTTTGTCGGTTTTCGGTATGCCCACAGCGCCGTTCACTGCACTTACAACGACGTGAACCATCGCTTTGCCGTATACGCGGCCAGTTGCCTGTTCCTGCTGCTAATATGGATACGACTGGCCAGCTATATTCTGATGCATTGAGGTGAAAACCATGAACAGTCCAGACACGGTAAGCGGCAGCTGCCTGTGCGGCGCCGTGGCATTCGAACTCAAACTTCCCAGCAAGTGGTGCGCACATTGCCACTGCTCACTATGCAGGCGGGCACACGGGGCCGGGTACGTCACCTGGGTCGGTTTCGACAGCACCCATTTCATGCTGAAAAAAGGCGACCACCACCTGACCTGGTACACCTCCTCACCCGGCGCGCGCCGCGGCTTCTGCAGCACCTGTGGCAGTACCATGCTGTTCGAGTCAGAGCGGTGGGCGGGTGAAACACACGTCGCCCTGGCCTGCCTGGACGGCCCAATCGACCGCAAGCCGCGCGCCAATGCTTTTTTCGACGCACACGTGGGATGGATGCCGATCGACGACGGCCTGGAAGAGCTCCCGGGTTAAACCCAGCGAATCGGTGCCATGCCTTTGCTTTCGAGCCAGGCGTTCGCCGTCGAGAAATGCCGGCAGCCGAAAAAACCGCGATGAGCCGACAGCGGCGACGGGTGCGGAGCGGTCAGGACAAGGTGACGATCGCGGTCGATGATCGCACCTTTTCGCATTGCGTAACTGCCCCACAGCAGGAATACGAGGTTTTCCCTGCCCGC
>JAZBOH010000007.1:0-51853 GCA_036351055.1 Lysobacterales bacterium | reverse complement strand
CCGAGGGTCGCCACGACGTTTGACGGTGGGCGCTCTGTATCGTAGGTGAACCAGGACAGGAAGATCATTTTCAGTTCGGGCCAGGCGATGATGAAAAATCCCTGGCCGCCGGTTGCCGGGCTAAACCAGGCATCATTCATTCCCTGGTTGATCACGGTGCCGCCGACGTCCAGCGCGACCAGGGAGGCGCTGATGGGGTAGCCGAGGCTGGTCAGCGTACCATCGGCAGTCATGAACAGCATGTCGGATGCCCCGGAAGCCTGGGCAAATGGCACGGCAACGGAATCAACGTATGCATTGCCGGTCGCTGTTCCGTATTCTGCGTCGGTTCGATGGATTGCCGTGCCGGTGAGCAACACGCCGGGTTCGGTGCTGACGTTACCGAAAATCGTGTAACTGATGTCGACATCCAGTGTCATTGCCCCCGAGGCCGGGTTATAGGTGCCGCCGTTGACCGCGGTGATCGTGGATGCATAGGCGCCGTGTCCCGGAAAAGGTTCGGTGCCTGACGTTATGTTGAGTCCAGTAAGCACCGGGCCACCACCGTTGGCCAGCACGCCGAGATCGGCCGTGACCGAGCCGTTAACGAAGGTGATCGCGTCATAACCCGTTGGCAGCAACGGGTCCTGCGTGCCGCCCGCGACGAAGAGAAAAGCGTTGGACCCCAGGCTGCCGTTGGTATTGGGAGCGGAGCCCTGCACACCAGACAGGCCTGCCGAAACGACGTCGTCTGCGTTACCCACCAACCCATCGGCCCCCGGGAAGTGGTTGACATAGTCATCACCCTTGCCGATATACAACTCGACCGTCTGTGCCTGCGCGACGGTAGCGAATGAGAGAAAAAAAGAGGGTATAACGGCTACCAGCCAGCGTGTCAGATTGCATGTCTTCACAAACGGCTCTCCAATAAGTTAATTGTTCTAGCCAGTACTTACCTTGTCGGGTTTGGCCTCTTATATCAAGCCTAGCAGGCTCCGCTTGTTATGCAATGAACACAGGAATATCAACCCTGCGATTTAGAACTATCCTGCTTGTCGGAATTTTGTATTTGTGCTCATAATAGGGCATATGATGCCAAAAATGGCATGATGTGTCCGAAGAAGTAGTTGTGGAATCAATGGGCCTTGAACCCGTTGCCAATCAAAATAAAGAGGAGAGTTTTAATGGCGGAGTTTTCAGCATTCGATGCATCCCAGGCGAGTATCAAACCATCATGGTGGGAGACGAGAAGTAAAAAGGCACCCATTGGTCGCGGCATTAACTCGGCTTATGCTGCAATGATCAAAGCCCTCACGAGTCTGGCCAAAGACCAATGTATGGAGACGGCACAGCACTCGAGGACCAAAGCCAGTCAACTGGAGGATCTCGCGGCCAATCTGCCACTCATCAAATCTGGTGTGAAGCCAAACCAGTATTTTTTCACTGCGCTAAGCAACCTGCAGGGTTTGTGTCAGAAAATTGAAGTCTCGGAACGGGGCGCGCGTCAGACCAATAAACAGAAGGAAGACACCATTGCCGGCAAGGGCTCGGCTGATACAGCTAACAAGCCGGGAAACTGGGAATAACAGGCATAACAGCCCATTGTCCCGATCCCGCACGCGGTCTGGGATATTCGGGGTCAGGGTAGGCTGGCTACTCTGACCCCGGTCTTGCTCTAGACAAGGCGGCGCATACCAACGAAGCCGACACCCAGCATCAGAAGGGCCATGATGGCCATGCCGTACTGACTCAGCGTCGGGATGCCTTCGAAGAAGACCGTGCCGACCACCGTGCAGCCTGTCGTCGCATCACCCAGCGTGAAGCTGAAGGAGCACGTATCGCTCTGGACTGCCGATGCATCCGGCATTAGTTCCACGGTGCATTCCGAGGTGGCGCCCGGCTTGGCGTACCAGTTGACAGAGGCGTCGGCGATATTCACGAAGCTTTCCGTGGCCGTGCCGAATGTCGAACCCGTATCTGGCGATACGTTGGTGCACTCCAGGACCGTGGTGAACGTGTCCGGGATGTTCGGATCTTCCGCGCCCTCGAAATCGGTGACGATCAGCAAGGCAGTCGGCTCGGGAATGTTCTCGATCGGGCAGGAGTAGGCGCCGCTGCCAACACTCGCCCAGGCGCAAGCACTCAGGTCCGCCGTGTAACCGTCAGCACCACCTGTCTCGGTCACTTCGCAGTCGATACCCGTGCTCGGCAGGTTGGTGACGGTGAAGGTCACGCCTGGCCCACCACCGGAAATCGTGAAGCTCTGTTGCAGCGGAAGGCCGCCGTTACAGGTCAGCATCACTTCAACGTCGCTGGTGTCGCCGTTGGTAAAGGTCTTGCTTACAAAGAAGGTTGCATTCGTTGAAACGGCACCGTCCGCCTCGCCGTAAGAAACGGCGTCAAAACCCACATTCGGTCCGCCGCTCGCATCAAAGCTGATCGAGGAAATTCCGTCCGGGTCAATGACACCCCAGAACGCTGGTGTCTGAGCCGTCAAAACGACGGAGTCGCCGACGTCACCGCCAATCGTCACCGTGCTTCCCTCGCTGGTGGACAAATCCAGGCCGAAAGCTTCGACCGGGGTCACGAAACCAAAGAAGGTTCCGATGCTGGCGCCATTGTCATCATAAGCGAGAGCCTGGGCGCCGTCCGTGATCGCGAAGGGGGCAAAACCACTGGCTGGCGCCAATGCATTCGTGCCTCCACTTTCGCTTACTGAGAAATCGGTAAAAATCAAGGTAGCACCCACGCCGAACTGACTTTCAAAGCTCTCGAAGCTCAAGCCTGCTCCTGCCGCCGCTTCGAACGTGGCCCGATCGGTGTAGTAAGTGGGAGC
Organism: Lysobacterales bacterium; assembly: GCA_036351055.1. GTDB lineage: Bacteria > Pseudomonadota > Gammaproteobacteria > Xanthomonadales > SZUA-36 > JABDPF01. The sequence continues at coordinate 49,038 of JAZBOH010000007.1, read as the reverse complement.
CGCCAGGGCTGAAAACGTGTAAGCACCCGCTACCAGTGCAAAGAGGCTGACGGTCAAACGTCGCGTAGTTCTACTGATCATGATTTTCCCCAGGAACGCAAAAAGTATGGTTAATCAAGTATTTTACTTTTCCCTGTAAGGAAAGGAAACCAATAAAACAGACAAAGAAAAACCACCGGCTGCGAGTTATTTGGGGTCGGTCCCCACGGCCAGGGCCTCGGTGGTGAGCATCAGGCCAGCCGCGGAAGCGGCGTTCTGCTCATGGCGGTGTAGCGCCGGCGGCCTAAATCGGAAGTGATTCTGCATTCCGACCAGGGTGTTCAATTCGGTTCTGATGACTTTGTACGCTTTTGCCGGGACCACCAGTTAAAACCCAGAATGTCTCGCCGGGGAAACTGCTACGACAACGCGGCGGCTGAATCATTTTTCAGAAACCTGAAGAAAGAGCGAGTCCGGAATAGGATCTATCCGACCCGCAGCGATGCGCTTGGCCAGGCTGTTTCGATTTCCACGATTGGTTTCCTGCAGATTTACGACTCGTCGAGTAGTCGGCGCTCACCTGACAGGGCCTTGATTGGCGTGATGTCCTGAACGGTCTCGAGACAACCAAGGTACTCACCCGCATTTCCATGCACGGGGAAATAGCGAATGTGGACTTCCTTGCCCTGCAGCTTGATCCAGAATTCGGCTACCTCGCGTTTTCCAGCTTTGAAATCCTCCAGGATATGATTGACCAGGTGCACGCTTTTCTGGGGATGACAGTTCTGTACCTTCATACCGATCGCGCCCCGGGTACGGGGAAAGATCTTTGCGTGGTTTTCATGGCTGAAGTAACGCACCGTGTTTTCGGCATCCACGAATGAAAGCTCGATCGGCAGGGTGTTCAGCATCGCGCCGATCATATCGTAGTCAAGACCGTGTACCAGGTCCTTGACCGCACCGCCGGCGATCAGTTCGTCGGCCAGAGCGTAGTACTTGGCCCGCGTATCCGGCCCGCAGGCTGCTTCAGTAGCCTCGATTCCGGCAACCACCGCATCGCCGTCAGCCTGGGCCATCACACGTTGGGCCAGTGGGTAGAGGATGTCGTTCTCTTTCCAGAAGTGGTTTTTGAGCAGGTCGATATACTGGGCATAGACGGCGCGAAGCGGGTCAAGCGCTTCTGACTTGCCCGCGACATAATCCGCGCCGGTGGTTTTGAGCTGGGCCAGAACCTGTTTGCTCTGTTCGTGTTCCATCAGCATCACCGCCAATGGCCCGCCCTGGCGGGGAATGCCGCGCTTTTCGATGAGCGGGAAAAGGTGATCTTCCTCCTTCCTGTTGTGGCAGGCCTCGACGTAACCCACGAAATAGTCGAGAAGTTTTTGCACTAGCAGGGGGTCGGGAACGGCTGCTTCGAGAATGCGTTCGCCGGCCTCGAAGACCTTTTCCGTGGTTTCATGGTCGCGCATCAAAAGCTCGGTCCATTGGGCAGTCATCACATTCTCCTGTCTATTCAGAAATCCCTTCAATCTGCGAACCAACGGTCGATTGCCGCGGCGAATCTCTGGGGCGCCAAGGGGCTGGTCTTAAGATATAGCGAGGGCTCTACCAGTTCCAGTTCCATCAGCAGGAATTCGCCGGTTTCAGCACGAATAATGTCGATCCGTGCGTACAGGGGTATAAGGTCCAATGCAGCTGCCGGGCGCACCGGGGTCAGAGTAAGGGGCTTACTCGAACCCTTTATAGCATCAGAAAAAGCGTAGGAAGCCGACAAAGCCGACACCCAGCATCAGCAAGGCCATGACTACCATGCCGTACAGACTCAGCGTCGGGATGCCTTCGAAAAACGCCGTTGCGTAGATCGTACAGGACTGAATCGGCGCCCGTTCGCAGCTCACCTCGACCGGGCGCAATCAAACAGCGCAATGGTCATAATCGCCTGCATGAAGATCAGGCGTTTACCGAACGCGTCCAGTTCATTCCAAGTCTCCGCGGTCAGAAATTCCACGTTCGACGGATCCAGCAACTCCGGGTCCCCGGCGTTCCTGGCGCGCTCCTCCACCTGCTCCCGGACGCATTCCCTCTGATCGCCGGCCAGGATGTCGCCCAGGCGTTCAATGGCAGCTTCGATCTCGTCACGGGTCAGCGGACCCGTGACGTCGACGTCGAGGTAGGGTTGCAGAACGGGCCGGTCCTCAAAGACCAGGAAGATGAATTCGCGTGCATTCTCCTGGTCACTGGATATTTCACCTGCGTAAAAGGTGACGGCAATGCTCTCGAGCGGCGCCGAGACAGACGCGATCGCCTGTTTCGCGATTCCGATGGCCTGGGCCTCCAGTTCAGATCGCTCTGCCCGGAAGACGGGCGAGCCTGCCACCGTGATCACCAGGATGTCCCCACCGACCAGCCAGGCTGTCGCTTTGCCAGACAGCTGCTCGCTTATCGATTCCGCCAATGAATCGAGTTCTCTCGGCCAGAAATCGCAGGCGCTGACCCATACCGCCACGAGGATCAGCAGTTTCAATGGAAAGAATCGCATGCTCATATCACCGGCCTGACGGGCGGGCACCAGTTAGTGACCGCGGAGGAAGAATAAACCACGTCTGTGGTAGTTCGGGCAAGTACGTATTCCCCGAATACGGTTGAAAGATACACGCCGTAGGCGGGTGATTCATGGATTGAAAGCAATCCACCAGGTCAACAAGCCGGTGAATCCGAGATACAGGTTTGAAATCCGGGCGAGCAGCCGCAAGACACTCCGGACTTCCGCCCAACTGTCTCAGGTAAAAGTCAGTTCCGGTTGAAGAACCGGTGGTGACCGTGGTGCGTTGCGTTCATTGCGGTGCGTCTCGCCATCCTGATGCTGGCGACGCCAGTATGTGGACTGTTCACCCTGGTGGCGCTGCCGTCCAGTTTGCACCCATGCTGGATCATTTTGCCGTTCCCTCTGGCCTTTGCCTTTGCTGTGACCATCACGGCCAGTACCTTCAGAAAGTATCTCTGATACAGTTGACTGTACCATTACAGTTTGCTAGACTGCATTTAAGCACTGTAAAGATACAGTATAAGAGCTGTTAAGGAGATAATCATGATCGCTCAAGCCGAACAACTGCTGCAACGTCGTTCCAGTGTCACCAGTTCACTACTGCCGGCGATTTTCGCTATTTTCAGCCAGTGGCGCCTGACCGGCGCCCAGCAGATGACCCTGTTGGGGCTCAGCAACGAGAAGACGCTCTATAACTGGAAGAGCCAGCCGGAAAAGGCCAAGTTAACCAGGGACCTGCTGGAACGGGCCAGCTATATCCTGGGGATCTACAAATCCCTGCAAATCCTGTTGCCCGATCAGGCGCTTGCCGATCTGTGGCTGGCTACCCCCAATGACAACCCGTTGTTCAATGGCACGGCCCCGCTGGACCGGTTGCTGGCCGGACAGGTGGTGGATCTGGCCGTGGTCAGGAATTTCCTCGATGCGGAGCGGGGTGGCTGGTGATCGATATCGATACGCTACCGGGTAGCGAGTCAAATGAACCGGTCTATCGCGTCATTCTGTCGCGCTATCCTCAGATCCACCTGTTTGAGCGAGTCTCCAATCCGCAGGATTGGGACGTGCTCTATGCAGTGGAGTCGCTGACCAACCCCAGGTTACGGGATGAGGTGGGTGATATTCGCCTGGTGCCACCGGAAGACCGGGTGTATGGCGATGGCGCGTCCTGGATCATGGCGGCCTTCACTCACCCGCCGGTGGATGGACGAGGTAGCCGCTTCAATCGGGATTTCGGCATCTATTATTGCGCCGCGGATGAGACGGTCGCCATCGCCGAATCATCCTTCCATAGGGCACGATTCCTACGTGAATCCAGAATCGACAAGACCACCCAGGAAATGCGCGTTATCCGCGCGCAGCTGGGGCCGACAACTCTTCACGATGTGCGGCACCTGGTTGGAAACGCTATCTACGATCCCGACGATTACGGCGAAGCACAGACACTTGGCTATATGCTGCGGGCTATTAATAGCTTCGGCATTCACTACCAAAGCGTGAGAGCGAAAGGGGAGTGCTACGGGGTGATGCGGCCCAAGGCGCTCACCGATGCCATCCATTGGCGCTATCTGCGTTACCACTATGAACAGGGGTCAGTTATGAATGTTGAATCCCTGGACGGCAGTGGCAGGAGTTGATGGCAATGTATAAAGAGCTGCTGTGGATCTTCACCCAACTACCGGACCATTACATTGTCCTCGATACCGAAACCACCGGGCTGCCTGACGAAAACGGCCTGCCGGATATCGTGACACTTGGCATCACCGTGGTGAGTAATCGAGAGATAGCAGATTCCGTCGAGTTCAAGACAGAACCACAAAAACGCATTTCAGAAGAAGCGCAGTCGATACACGGCATAAGCAACGAACAGGCTGCCGAATTCAAATCCTTCGAATCCCAGTGGAGCCAGATGGCTGAATACTTAAACGATCAGCTTATCTTAATTCACAACGCGAGCTATGACTGGCCCATCCTGCTTGATCATGTTGTACGACACGGATTGGCAATTCCGGAAATTCAAGGCGTATTCTGTAGCCAGAAAGCAGCCATACCTTGGGCGCAAGCGATGAATCTGCCGTGCAGCCACAGAGGTCCGTCGTTAGGTACGTTGACGAAGGCGCTCGGCGTTGATGATCTCAGAGTCAAACTGGGTGGATTACATGGAGCGAGAATTGATAGCCGACAGACGGCTAGTGTTCTCGAGGCAATGAGACGTTATCAATAAGCGTCAAACCTTTTTCAACCCTAACTTTGGCTAAGGGAATCGAGCGTGTTCGATAAATTGTTAAAAGAGCTGAAACGATTGGAGCAAGCCACCAAGGTGTCTATCCCAGTTAGGTCTATTGACGCAACGGATACGGTGTGACGTCAATCCTGTTCGCGCCATCCTCGGCGGGCTATATTCCCCGGCCATGAAGATCAAATTCATTCTGCCGGCGCTCACCGAAGCCGAGAGTCCGTTCTGGCGGCCCATCAAGTACTCGCTGTTTCCGCCGCTCGGGCTCGCAACGCTTGCGGCCTATCTCGACGACGGGGACGATGCCGAGATTGTCGACCAGCACGTGCAGAAGCTAGACCTGTCCGATACGCCGGACGTCGTCGCCATCCAGGTCTACATCACCAACGCCTATCGCGCCTACCAAATCGCCGATCACTATCGTGCGAAGGGCGTTTTCGTCATTGTCGGCGGGCTGCATGTCACGTCACTTCCCGACGAAGCCGCTGCGCATGCCGATTGCATCATTCTCGGCCCGGCCGAGTCGTCGTTTCCACAGTTTCTTGCCGACTTCCGACGGGGTGCATCGAAGCCCGTCTACGTCGGCGACGAGCGCACGCTACAGGGCGTCCCGCCCATCCGCCGGGACCTGATCGAGCGCGAACGCTATCTCGTGCCGAACGCTATCGTGGTCACCCGCGGCTGCCCCTATCACTGCACGTTCTGCTACAAGGACGCCTTCTTCAAGGGCGGCAGGACGTTCTACACGCAGCAGGTCGACGATGCACTCGCCGAGATCGAACGATTGCCGGGCCGACATCTGTACTTTCTCGACGACCACCTGCTGGGACACCAGCGATTCGCCGGCAGCTTGTTCGAGGGCATGCGCGGCATGGGGCGTATCTTCCAGGGCGCCGCGACCGTCGATTCGATCCTGCGCGGCGACCTGGTCGAACGGGCGGCCGACGCCGGTCTGCGCAGCCTGTTTGTCGGCTTCGAAAGCCTCGACGCGGCAAATCTCAGACAGAGCCGGAAGAAGCAGAACCTCGGGGGCGACTACCAGACAGCCATTGATCGCCTGCACGACCTCGGCATCATGATCAACGGCAGTTTCGTATTCGGCCTGGACGGCGACACGCCCGAGGTCTTCGAACGCACGGTCGGCTGGACGATCGAACGCGGGATCACCACCGCAACGTTTCATATTGCGACGCCCTACCCCGACACCGTGTTCTTCCGGGAAATGGACGAGGTCGGCCGCGTGCTGACGCGCGACTGGAACCTGTACGACACGCGCCACGTCGTGTTCGAGCCGAGAGGCATGACGGCCGAGGAACTGAAGGCCGGTTACGATCTGGCGTACGAGCAGTTTTATCGCTGGAGCGCGATCATCAGGAGCAGCCTGTTCCACGGCACGACGAAGCACAAGCTGAAGCACTTCTTCTACGCGGGCGGCTGGAAGAAATTCGAACCGGTCTGGAACGCGGTCATCCAGATGCGGCGGCTGGGCTTCATGACGCCATTGCTGGAAGCGATCCTTTCCAAGGTGTCGCGCACCGAGTCAGAGGAAAACCGGACCTCAACTTGCAATTCAGCATTGCTAGCCGACTCTGGAGACTCAGCAGCTTCGAGAATAGTCAGTTCGATGCAGTCTTCAGAATGAGTAAATCGAAATGTCATTTCGGTTGAGTACCAACTCGAGCGCCTGCTTGTGTAAGGACTCCCCCAGTCTGGTAAACAGATTCATTGACAATCCCCCCTTTTCAGAGGGATCTAGAAGTAGAGCTCAGGCCGCCATGGCCAACTTTTGTTAAGGAGGCTGCGAAAGTTGTTGGTGTTGACCCAGAAACCTGGGGAAATTGGGAACGTACTCAAGTCATTCTATTACATCAACATCGAAAGATTGTTGCGCGACTTCTAAATGTATACTGGCAGGAAAACCTGCCCGGGAGCTTCCAGATTAAACCAGGTTTTCACTGAATTCATCCCAAACCAGATTTGGCTTAAGCAATGCATGATCGGTTTTGGTGGGATGGACATCCTAGCCTGCATGACGATCATTCGCTTGTCCAACGGCGACCTCATACTCCACTCCCCGTGCCACATTGACGAGCAAGTCAAGCGGACCATCGACAGCATTGGCACGGTGGCACATATCGTTGCCCCGGGGAATTTTCATCCGATTCCAGTTCCATTAGCGGGAATTTGCGCAGTTAAGCGGACCGACCGAAAGCCCGTCATCGATGATAAAGTCACCCGGCTCTTCGAGCTTCATGAAGGCGATACTTTTCACGCACACATGATACATCGCGGCACATTTGCCGGGTGTAACGGGCAGTCGTGTTTTCTTCGATCCCGGATATCACAGAGCTTCTTTATTTATTGCAGTCGAGTTCTGACCCCTGCAGTCCAGTCAACTTGATCATGTTCATGGTCTGTTGACCATCCAGTCCATCAAGGGTGGCCGTGGCATTTTCACAGTCTGCAAAGTTGATTGATAACGTCCCCCAATGCGTACGCGTGATGTCTTCCGGATCGAAATCTCCGAACTTCCCACCGTTTGTGACAATCAGATCCACGGACAACACTTTCCCGAACCCAATCTGGCCAGCAAAAACACCGCTAAGCCACAGACGCTCAGCATTTTTTTTGTACCCGTAGAAATAGAAAACGGCCTTGTCATCGCTGATTGAGTGCAGAAATAAGCCCTGGCCTGACGTGGCCGGATCAAACCAGCTACCGGTAATGCCCACCGTTTCAGGCGCTGGTGGGTTATCGACGTAATAGCAGTCTATGCCGTCCACTCCGGCCAGCAGCTGCAGTTCCATATTCTGTTGACCGCTCAAACCATTGAGCAACGCGGTGCCCTTGCTACATGTATCAAAGGTGATGCTCACTGTTCCCCAGGACTCGTTGGAGATGTGATCGGGTGTGAATTCGCCGAAATTGCCACCCGAGGTGATCCTCATGTCGATTGTGACCGTTTCGCCGGGTTCCAGTGGCTCCTCACTCGTACCGGTGAGCCACAATAGAGAGCCGTCGTCCTCATAGCTATAAAAACTGTACACCGTGCGCCTGTCATTAATCGGGTGCAACATGAATCCCTGGCCAGATGTGGTCGGGTCGAACCAAGAGCCGGTTACCCTGGCCATTGCGGGCAAGCGCTTGACCGTCGCGTTGGGTATCCGTCGCAATGCCCAGCCATTGGCCTGGTCTTCACCGTAAAAATAGATATCGTTGCCAATGTGCCGGAAAAAGTCCGCATCGGTTACCGGGCCGTCGTCACCGGCCATGAGTAAGGCGGATTCATCATGGTTCCAGACCCACACCCTGGATCCTTCCTGTGGGTGGGTTTCCTTGATAAAGGCGTGGCGATAATAGGCGTTGGAGCCGATGAACTTGAATTCTGAGTCATTCCAGGCAGTAGGCAGGTCAAAAGCAAGCTTTTGCGCTTCTGTCTCACCCAGCCTGTATAAAACGTTATCCGCCAATACCAGTGCCTCGTTATCAAGGATGGCCGCCCGTGCAGCTCCTTTTCCACCAGGCTCAACTAATATTTCGTAATCGGAACTGCCTTCCTCGTTGACTTGGAATATCGAAATATTTTCCTGGCCTTCGTATGGCTGGGGTGTACCGACAGCAAACTGGGCTTCCCGTGTTTTAACCGATCCCCCTAAAGCGTTGTAGGTGTTCAGGAAAGCTGTACCCGTGTGTGGTATCTGTTTCAGGCTTTGCCCATCTGTCAGAAAATGTCCCCATTCAAACCTGCCTTCTTCATTGGTAAAGCCTGCCCTGAATACCCAGCTCTCATCAATGTAAAACCAAAGGTTTGACCAAATTTCCAGGCCCTCAGCTCCGGGTATGAGCTCCTCGAATTTCTGATAATCAGTCCCATCAAAAACCCAATGACCCGAATACGAACCACCTTCCACGGTGAGTATCAGTTTATCGAACAGGGTAAAGTGGTTGTTGACTCGCGGGATGTTTAACGATGGATCCTGCGGTTCTGTGCGCATGGTGGCGCCATCGCTTGAGTAGTATTGCCGGTTCAATTCTCCGGGTATTCCGTTAAAAAAGTAGTTTCGGCCTTTGAAGGCGACCTGCTGGATGGGGCTCCAGTGTGGCTCGAACCCGCCGCTAACAGGGTCGTCTTCCTTGACCTGCTCAACATTTACGCCATCGGTACGCCACACCCGGTAGTTATCGATTCCATCATTTGCACCAAAATAATGCCAACCCTTGAATGGCGGATCCTGTCCAAAGAAGAATGAAATACCAGAGCCAGTCTCGCCCGCGTTGATGTCGGCAACCAACGCATGATTCCCGTCCGGGGCGACATGCCACAATTCGCAACCAAATTCTTTTGTCTGGAGACTGGCAAGAATCATATCGTTGACCGATCCGACGCCACGGCATGTCCTGTCTAATTCCCCAGAATAGGTCAGAACCTTTACGATCTCTGATTGAAGGTCCGCCTTGGAGGCGATTGGCATCGCAAGAAAAAAAGGCACCAGCAACCACGCTGTAACCCTCAAGCAGAAAATCTTCCGCATTGCGCAATCCCATTGAAATGACGTCCGTGTCAAACTACCAAAGATCTTGCTGGATCGACAGGATTTGCATCAACGATCGCGGCGAGAAATTCTTGCTAGCAATAAGAAACCCCGCATCAGGCGGGGTTTCTAAAACACGGGGCCAGATATTCGTAAGTCAGAGTAGCCAGGCTACTCTGACCCCGGTTCTTAGTCAGATAAAGCGGCGGAAGCCGACAAAGCCGACACCCAGCATCAGCAGGGCCATGACTACCATGCCGTACTGACTCAGGGTCGGGATGCCTTCGAAGAACGCCGTTGCGTAGATAGTACAGGACTGATCACCGTCACCGACCTTAACGCTGAAGGTGTCGCAGCCGTCCGCATCCACAACGCTGCCCTGGCCTTCCATGTAGGCGTAGCACTGGGTACTGTCATTTGGATCGGGTACCAGGCCTGTCCACACAAATGGGTTCGGTATGGAGTCAGGGCTTGCAGACACATTTGTCGTAGTGGTGATGAGACCGCTGCCGTCCCAGATGTTTTCACAGAACGCGTGGATCATGGCAGCATCACCAACTCCCGGATCGGCATCTTTGGATATATTCCATTCGAAACCAATTGAGAAGCTGAACGGAGCAGGAACGACACTGAAAACGCAATTGTTTGCCTGCCCTGGACCGGCAGTGAAAACACAACTTTCACCGCTTGGACTGCCGTTTGACAACGCGCCGCCAGATACCCAGCCGGAATCGAAGTCTTCCGCAAGTTCGATCGTGCATTTGGCACCAGGGAGAATTTCCGTAACGGTGAAGGTCACGCCGACCTGTGCTGTCTGTGACAGCGGCAGACCGGAATTGCAGGTGATCGTGACATCAGGCAAGACATCCGGAGCGTTCCCGCCGGCAAAGCTGGCAGAAGTGGCGAATTGAACCGGGCCTTCCCCAACGACTCCGGATTCTCCAACCCAGACAATGCTGGAGTGGTTGCTGAATGTCGTGTGGCCGGCCAGGGGATACATCAAGTTGTCGTCGAGAGAGAACCGGTTAAGCGAGGACCCGTTCAGGGCGTTGATGTACAGGTCGTTGCTGACTTCGCTGGCTGCGCAACTGGGGTAATAGTCCGTATTGCTGACAACATCTACCGGCGCTGCCGTATTGTCGTTCAGATTTACGCTCCGCAGGGAATTCGAGCCATTCTGATAGTAAAAAAGGCCGTTTCGAACTTGCCCACAACGCCGGGTTTCACTGATTGCCGAGTTGTCCAGTGTGAACGAGGTAACGGCCATGGTGCCCAGGTTGATGGCGTGGTTGTGGCTTGAGGCATACTGACCGAGGATCAGCGCATCGGTGACAGCATCGTAGTCACCCGTGGCATTGGGAGGGAATGGCAAAGCCATGGATTGCCACACTCCGCCAGAGGTGTAGTACAGGTTCGAATTGTTTCTCTGCGTGTAGACCCACTCCCCGTTTGCCCGGTACTCAAGATTCCCTCTAAACGGACTGACCGGTGGGGCGGCCTGGATAAAACTCCAGGTGTCGGTGCCCGGATCATATTCCTGGATTTCCCCGGCAGTGACGTTCCACGCGAACAGGCGACCGTCGACACTCGTTGCCATCTGGGATTGGGTCGCAAAGGGTGTCAGAGTTTCCCAACTGTCGCTGGCAATGTCGTAGCGGGAAAAGTCATTAGATCCGGCATCGATTGATACACGGTAAAGAACTCCCTGGTCCTGGGCAGCAGCAGATGTGCTGAAAAGGAACGAAACTGTGACAACTGCCAGGAGCAAAAAAAATCTGGTTTTCATACGCTTATTCCCTGATTCGATAACAGAATTTTTATTTTCCGGAAGTCTATCACAAGCTGAGTAGGCCGCCGTCGTATTCAGGACGGGTTGCGATGTCAATGTGAAGACGTAGTTGAGGCATTGAATTAATTAGAGGCCTGTTTTCAGCACAGAAAAACGGCCTTGAAGCCATCGGGCCCCATGGCCGGGGTCACTGTCAACTTCTGAGGGCAAGCCTATGTTTGCAGGAAAAATCGCCGCAGAAAAAGAAACCCCGCACCAGGCGGGGTTTCGAAAACATGGGGTCAGAGCAAGGAACTTACTCTGACCCCGGTCTTTCCGGGGAAGGGCTTTACATCATGCCGCCCATACCGCCCATACCGCCCATGTCGGGAGCGCCCATCGGGGCATCGTCCTTCGGCAGTTCGGCAACCATGGCTTCGGTGGTGACCATCAGGCCGGCCACGGAAGCGGCGTTCTGCAGCGCAGAGCGCACCACCTTGGTCGGATCGAGGATACCGGCGGCGATCATGTCGGTGTACTCGCCGGTCGCTGCGTTGTAACCGAAGTTACCTTCGCCGTCGCGGACCTTGTTCAGAACAACCGAGCCTTCCTCTCCGGCGTTGGAGACGATCTGGCGCAGCGGTTCCTGCATGGCGCGGCTGGCGATGGCGATACCGACGTTCTGGTCTTCGTTGTCGCCCTTGACCGCGTCAACCGCGGGCAATGAACGAACCAGCGCAACGCCGCCGCCCGGCACCACGCCTTCTTCAACCGCGGCGCGGGTGGCGTGCAGGGCGTCTTCGACGCGGGCTTTCTTCTCTTTCATTTCCACTTCGGTGGCTGCACCGACCTTGATCACGGCAACGCCGCCGGCCAACTTGGCCACGCGTTCCTGCAGCTTTTCACGGTCGTAGTCCGAGGTGGATTCCTCGATCTGGGCGCGGATCTGGTTGACGCGGCCTTCGATCTGCTCGGAATTACCGGCGCCATCGATGATGGTGGTGTTTTCCTTGGTGATGCTGATCTTCTTGGCAGAACCCAGTTCGTCCAGCGTGGCCTTCTCCAGGCTCAGGCCGACTTCCTCGGAAATCACGGTACCGCCGGTCAGGATGGCAATGTCTTCGAGCATGGCCTTGCGGCGGTCACCGAAGCCCGGAGCCTTGACGGCTGCAACCTTGACGATGCCACGGATGGTGTTGACCACCAGGGTGGCCAGCGCTTCGCCTTCGACGTCTTCTGCGATGATCAGCAGGGACTTGCCTGACTTGGCGACACCTTCCAGCACGGGCAGCATGTCACGGACGTTGCTGATCTTCTTGTCGTGCAACAGGATGAAGGGGTCTTCCAGTTCAACGCTCATGGTCTGCTGGTCGTTGATGAAGTAGGGTGACAGGTAACCACGGTCAAACTGCATGCCTTCGACCACGTCCAGCTCATTGGCCAGGCCGGAAGCGTCTTCAACCGTGATCACGCCTTCTTTACCGACTTTCTCCATCGCCTCGGCGATGATGGAACCGACTTCGGTATCGGAGTTGGCGGAAATGGACCCGACCTGCGCGATGGCTTCGTTGGTGGTGCAGGGTGTTGACTGGGCTTTCAGGGCCTCGGTCGCCGCGATCACGGCCTTGTCGATGCCGCGCTTGAGGTCCATCGGGTTCATGCCGGCCGCGACGGCTTTCATGCCTTCGCGCAGCATGGCCTGGGCCAGCACGGTTGCGGTGGTGGTGCCGTCGCCGGCCACGTCAGAGGTCTTGGAAGCAACTTCCTTCACCATCTGTGCGCCCATGTTCTCGAACTTGTTTTCCAGCTCGATTTCCTTGGCTACGGATACCCCGTCCTTGGTTACGGTGGGGGCGCCAAATGCCTTGTCGAGAACGACATTGCGGCCCTTGGGGCCCAGGGTAACTTTCACGGCGTCGGCCAGGATGTTGACGCCCTTCATCATCTTGCCGCGGGCATCTTCACCAAATCGTACGTCTTTTGCACTCATTGTTTATTCCTCACTAATATCTGTTTAGACAGGCGTTTAGCCTTCGATGATGGCCATGATGTCGTCTTCACGCATCACCAGCAGCTCTTCACCGTCAACTTTGACCTCGGTGCCGGCATACTTGCCGAACAGCACGGTGTCACCGGCCTTGACGTCCAGGCCACGCTGGTCGCCGTTATCGAGTACTTTGCCGTTTCCGACTGCAAGTACTTCTCCACGAATGGGCTTTTCTGCCGCGTTGTCAGGAATCACGATTCCGCCAGCGGACAGTTTTTCTTCCTCGACGCGCTTTACGATCACGCGATCATGCAAAGGACGAAGTTTCATTTCAGAATCTCCTATCGATTAAGTCTGATTGGTTACCTACACGGAAAGGCCTCGCCTTTCCCCTGTATAAAGTGTCTGTGCCCGGTACGACACCGAAAGCACAGCCTGTCGAGCCAAATGGGGTTCGCCATTTTTCATTTCAAGTGCAAGGTGTAGAATCCGATCCTTCATGCCCAGCCAAAACATCCAATTAAATGACCGGCAACAGGCCGCGGTGACCTATACAGGCGGTCCTTTGCTGGTTCTGGCCGGCGCCGGCAGCGGCAAAACGCGGGTCATCATTGAAAAGATCGTTTACCTGGTGAACGGTCGCGGGTTGCCCGGACAGAAGATCGCTGCGATTACCTTCACCAACAAGGCGGCGAAGGAAATGAAGGAGCGGTTGGCAAGAAGGCTGGGGGCTGAAAAATCATCGGAAATCACCGTGTCGACCTTTCACTCGCTGGGCTGGAAGATACTGCGTGCGCACCACGAACAGCTCGGATACCGCAAAGGCATCAGCATCCTGGACGAAAACGACAGCCAGAACGTTGTACGCGACCTGCTGCCCGAGGGTACGGCGCCGGAGATGGTGAGATTGGCGCGCAGCCAGGTGTCGCGCTGGAAAAACCGTGCCATGGCCGCCGGCGAGACCCCCGTTCGCTTCGATAGCGGGGGCGAAGAAGCAGTCTGGCAGTTGTACGGAAAATACCAGGAGCACCTGCGCAACCTGAACGCGGTGGACTTCGATGACCTGATCCTGCAGGCCTTGCGCGCCCTGCAGGATGAGAATATCCGTGCGCAGTGGCAGAACACGATCCGCTACCTCCTGGTGGATGAGTACCAGGACACCAACGAAACGCAGTACCGGATGCTGCGCCTGCTGGCCGGCGACGACGGGCGTCTGACCGCGGTGGGTGATGACGATCAGTCAATATACGGCTGGCGCGGCGCCCAGCCGGAGAACCTGCAACAGTTGTCGGTGGATTACCCGGGTCTGCACATCGTGAAGCTGGAACAGAACTACCGTTCCTGCGGCACCGTGCTGAGGGCGGCCAATGCACTGATCGCCAACAACCCACACGCCATTGAAAAGCGTTTGTGGAGCGCACTGGGCGAGGGCGAGATGATCCGCGTGGTGCCGTGTGCCGACGAACATGAGGAGGCAGCGATGATCGCGGCAGAAATCCTGCACCGCAAGATCACGAGCAGGGGCTATTGGGGTGATTTCGCCGTGTTGTATCGCGGAAACCACCAGTCCCGCGTCCTGGAGCAGGCCTTTCGTGAGCAGCGGATCCCTTACCACCTGTCGGGCGGCACCTCGTTTTTCGAACGTACCGAGGTCAAGGACCTGATGTGTTACCTGCGCCTGGCCGTCAACCCGGACGACAACGCGGCCTTTATGCGCGTGGTCAATACGCCGCGTCGCGATATCGGCGTAACCTCGCGTGGCCACATTGCACAATTTGCCGGATCACGGCACTGCAGCCTGTTCGAAGCGGCGGTATCGAAAGATTGCCGCGCCCTGTTGCCAGCACGCAGCGCGCGAAGCCTGGCGCGCTTCTGCGACCTGCTGACAGAGACCGGGGATCGCGGTGAGCGATCCGACCCCATCGCGGCGGTGCGCGACCTGGTTGACGCCATCCATTACGAATCGTGGGTGCGCGAGCAGACGGACAAGCCCGCACTGCTCGAAAGACGCCTGGAAAATATCCGGGAATTGCTGTCCTGGCTGGAGCGCCTGCACCAGGAAAAACCGGGCCAGGGCCTGGTTGACCTGATGGGCCATCTGTCCTTGCTGACCAGCCTGGATACCGACAAGGAGCCGGACCAGGAAGTACGATTGATGACCTTGCATGGCTCCAAGGGCCTGGAGTTTCCACACGTCTTCATGGCGGGTGTCGAGGAAGACATCCTGCCGCACCGGAACAGCCTGGACGATGGCGGGGAAGAGGAGGAGCGTCGCCTGATGTACGTGGGCATTACCCGCGCGCGGGCCTCGTTGACCCTGAGCTTCGCCCGGGACCGCCGCCGCTTCGGCGAGTCGGTTTCCTGCGAACCGAGCCGTTTCCTGCAGGAACTGCCGGAAGAACTGCTGGAGTGGCGGGGCCAGGACGAGGAAAAAGATTACAAGCGGACAAAGGAACGTGCCACTGTCCATCTCGACCGCCTGCGGGAACTGTTTTCCGACTGAGACCGCCAGGCACATTATGCCCAGAGATTTGATTGTCAGGGCCAATAGATAAAGCAATCCGCCGCCTGGCTGCAGAAGGCGCTCGGGATCTGCCGCGGCACTCAACGCTCCCTGCTGGACGCGCAATCAATGCACAGAAGGGCGGCGGGGTCGACCATGAGCCGCGCCGCGGCGATATCTTCACCGCACTCCTGGCAATAACCGTACTCACCCTCGTCTATCCGCTGCAGCGCCGACTCGATCTGCATCAGTTTCTGCCGCCGCCTCCTGCCGGTCTCGATGGACATGGCCTGCGCCTGCATCGCGTCCATCCGTGACAGGCGCCCGACCCGGGTTTGGTCCAGCTCGACAGTTGCCTCCGCCTGGTCTCCGGTTTCCTGCGCCTCCAACAGGCTTTGCCTGAGGGACAGGAGTTCGTTTCTGAACAGTTCGGTATCCATAAGCCATCCTATCCCATCGACCGAAAACGCGAAAACCGTCACGGGCCTGTAACCTTTTTTCATCCACTGCGTTTATGCTGATGGAATGAGTGGAAGATTCAGACAGTGGGTAGATGAATACCAGGACCAGGCATGGACGCTGGCTCGCTACCTGCTGAAAGATCCTTCCGAGGCGGAAGATGCGGTGCAGGAGGCTTTTGTAAAGCTCTGGCACAAGCATGACACCATCGATCCGGGCAAGATCAAGCCCTGGTTGATGCGGGTAACCCGGAACAACTGCCTCGACCGCCTGCGCCGCCGGAAACCAACCCTGGAATGGGATGACTGGCAAAAACCGGACGAAGGCCCGGGTCCGGCACAGGGTCTGGCCCAGCAGGAGCTGGGGGATCTTCTGAAACATTCCATTAACGGGCTGAGCGAGCCCTACCGCTCTCTGGTAGTACTACGCGACGTCCATCAGCATAGTTACGAAGAAGTGGCTAACGTGCTGGAGCTGAGCCTGACGCAGGTAAAAGTCTACCTGCACCGGGCGAGAAAGCAGTTGCGCGAGCAACTGACGGAGGTAAGACCATGACGCATGATGACCGCCACGAAGGCGCCGACGAGCAACTCGAAGCCATGCTGCAACAGCTGGAAATCGAGAAAGCGCCGGCCAGCCTGAGTAGCCGCCTGTACCGGATTCCGGAAGAGGAGAGCAACAAGGGCTGGAAATGGCCCTGGCAATGGTTCTCCAACCCGATGCCGCAGTGGGTGATGGCGCCTGCGCTGGCCGCCGTGCCCCTGATCGTGCTGGCCATTTTTCTGGTCCAGGACCGGGGGCCATCCGAGGCCGAGGTGGAACAGGCCCGCAGGGACCTGGCCGTGGCTTTTGCCTACATGGATAAAGCCGGTGTTATCACGGGCGCCGAGATCCAGAACGTGCTCGGTAGTGAACTCCGCAACAGTGTCAAGAAACCGCTTTCCGAGCATATGCCGTTTACCGAACAATTCCGTAAGGAGGAAACATCATGAAAACCAAGGGAATCAGGAGAGTCTTCGATTTTGCCCTGACTTTTGTCCTGACGGCCATGCTGGCGCTGCCGGCGATGGCGCAGGAAGACGCACTCAAGGCCTTCCCGGGCTACGTGGACTTTGGCGACCTGGGAGACATCTTCGGCGAACCGACGGTACAGATTTCCGTTGGTGCATCGCTGTTGTCCCTGGTGGGTTCGCTCAGCGCCAGCGAGGACCCGGAAGCCGCCGAAATGTTCAAGCGACTGAAAGGCGTGCGCGTCAACGTGTATGAAAACACCGAGGTTCCGGCCGCAGGGCTCGACCTGGTCAAGAACGTATCGAACCAGTTGAGCAGCAGCGGCTGGGAATCTGTCGTCACCGTGAATTCGGACGACGAGCAGGTGCGAATCTTCATGAAGATCAACGACGACGTTGTCCAGGGCATCACGGTCATGGTCGTGGAAGCCACCGAAGCGGTATTCGTCAACGTGATTGGCGATATCTCGCCGGCCGAACTCGAAAAAGTGATGGACAATTTCGATGTCGATATCGATTAGAAAGCGTCTTGCTTCCCTGCTGCTGAGCGCGGTCTTGGTGGTTGCGCTGGGTGGTTGCGGGATTACCGCGCCACGCGGCAACGCGGGGTATGCCGACCTCGATTCGCTGGGCATGATGGATACGGACCGCGTGATCAGCCTGTCCCTGGGACCCACCGTATTGCATTTTGCCGCGAGATATATCGATGACGACCCCGAGGTGCGTGACCTGTTACGCAGTCTTGACGGGGTCCGGGTGCGGATATACGAGGTAAACGGCGACGCATCCAGGGTGGCCGGACGCATGCAGCACATGAGCAGCAAGATGCAGGAGGACGGCTGGCAACCGGTCATGCTGGTGCGCCAGGAAGACGAACAGGTGCACATGCTGATGCGGATGGTGGACGGCGAAATCCGTGGCATGACGGTGCTGGTGCTCGACGCTGACAGCGAGGCGGTCGTGGTCAACTTGATGGGTGAAATCAGGCCGGAACAGTTCGGTGACGTGATGGTGGCGCTGGATGTGGATGCCGGCGGCGTGGACGAGGTTGAGTTGGCCGAAGATACCGCAGCAGAGGAACTCATCACTCAAGGCTAAGCACCATTTCTGATTGAAAAAATTCCGTGCCGGGCACAGACTTTGCCCATGCGAAACCTCTGCCTGGCGCTGGCCGCCCTGATCTGCACCTCCTGCATGGCCCAGGAACCCCATGTCATCCTGAAGGGTGAGCGCTTCTTTGTCGACCTGGCCCTGGACTCCGATACGCAGGCGCTCGGCCTGATGTTCCGCGAGGAAATGGCCGATGATCACGGCATGCTGTTTGTCTTTCCCGTGGAGGGCATGCGCAGTTTCTGGATGAAAAATTGCCGCATTCCGCTCGATATCTTCTACTTCGATGACGAACTCAGACTGGTCAATGTCGCCGAGAATGCCCGGCCCTGCAAAACAGCCCGCTGTCCTTCCTACCCGAGCACAGGTCCGGCCCAATACGTACTGGAACTCAACGCGGGCAAAGCCTCTGAACTGGGCGGGCAGCCGGGTGATGTGCTGGAACTGCACATCGATTAACGCACTTTGAAATCATTTATTGCTATTCTAAACAGGCGCCGGCATTTTCACCGGCGCTCATTATTCAATCGCTGAAACCAAAAGGAGATAAAGATGGCGGGCAAATTTGTCGCATACACGGGTAAGGACGGAAAGGACTACTTCAGGCTGAAAGCCGGTAATGGTGAAGTGATTTTCACCAGCCAGGGCTATGCATCCCGGAAGTCCTGCCTCAATGGCATCGAGTCCGTGCGCAAGAATTCACAGGATGAAGACCGCTTCGAGGTCCGTGAGGCGAAGGATGGCCGGGCTTATTTTGTCTTGAAGGCCACCAATGGCCAGGAAGTCGGCCGCAGCCAGATGTACAAGTCAGACAGCGGTTGCCGCAACGGCATGAAGTCCGTTGCAACGAATGCGGCTGATGCGACCGTGGTGGAAGAATAGTCGCAGGGTATTGCGATAAGCCGGGCGGATGATTGCACGTGGGCACACGCATCTGAAACTGGTTCAGGTCAGCGACTGTCACGTTTCATCCGACCCGGAAACCGCTTACCGGGGACTGAATGCCGGTCGTTCGCTGAAAAGCCTGCTGCCGGCGATCCGCCTGTTCCAACCCGACCTCGTGCTGCTGACAGGTGACGTCAGCGAAGACGCCAGCCCCGCTTCCTACCGCCGGGTCGCTGCCCTGCTGGGCACCATCGGCGCGCCCGTACTGGCGCTACCCGGGAACCACGACGACCCGCAGGTGATGAAACAGCACTTTCCGGACGGGCCGTGGAACGGGCCCCTGTTCCGGGCCGTGAAAGGCTGGCAACTCGTACTGCTTGATTCGACCGTTCGAAATGAGATTTCCGGGGTACTGGGCGATGATCGCCTGGCCGCCCTGGAGTCAGGCCTGTCACGCTGCATGTCGGATCATGTGCTGCTTGCGCTTCACCACCAACCGGTAACGGTGGGGTCACCCTGGATCGACAAATATGCCCTGCGCGAGCCGGGTCCCTTCCTGCAACTGCTGGACAAAGACGACCGGATCCGGTGTGTCGCCTGGGGGCATGTGCACCAGGACTTTTGCTCGCAGTTGGGCAAGGTAAAGCTCCTGGGGTCGCCGTCCAGCGTGGCCAACAGCATCCCGGGCCGGGAAAAGTTTACGCTCGACGTGGGCGGCCCGGCCTGCCGCTGGCTGGGCCTGGACCGTGACGGCGGGGTCGAAACAGGCCTGTTACGGGCCTAGACCTCGGTCATCTCAAAGTCATCCTTGCCGGCGCCGCAATCGGGGCAGACCCAGTATTCGGGAACGTCCTCCCAACGTGTGCCGGGTGCGATGCCTTCGTCCGGGGCGCCGGTTTCCTCGTCGTAAACCCAGCCGCAGATAATGCAAACCCAGGTTTTGAAATCTTTTTCACTCATGTGACCATGCCTTGCTGAATAAAACGGGTGCGTAGTTTGCCACGCCAGCCCGTTACAATAAACCGTTACAATACCCGTCTTTGCTCAGCTTGAATTTTACGGGGAAGCATCATATCCATGAACAGCAGTACTGACCTCATCAACCGCGCCCGGGTGCACATCCCGGGTGGCGTCAACTCACCGGTCCGGGCCTTTAACGGCGTTGGCGGCGACCCGGTCTTTTTTCAACGTGCCGAGGGCGCCTGCCTGTATGACGTGGATGGGCGCTCCTACATTGACTACGTGGGCTCCTGGGGCCCAATGATCACGGGGCATGCACACCCCGACATCATCAGCGCGGTCCAGCAGGCGGCGGCGCGCGGACTGAGCTTCGGCGCCCCGTGCCCGGCAGAAGTGGAAATGGCCGAACGCCTGTGCGCCATCGTGCCCGGCATGGACATGGTGCGCATGGTCAACTCGGGCACCGAGGCCACCATGAGCGCCATTCGCGTGGCGCGCGCCGCCACCGGTCGTGACCTGATCATCAAGTTCGAGGGTTGTTACCACGGTCACGCGGACAGCTTCCTGGTCAAGGCCGGCAGCGGCGCACTGACCCTGGGTGTGCCCAATTCACCGGGCGTT
This sequence comes from Lysobacterales bacterium, assembly GCA_036351055.1. Taxonomy (GTDB): domain Bacteria; phylum Pseudomonadota; class Gammaproteobacteria; order Xanthomonadales; family SZUA-36; genus JABDPF01. The sequence goes on along the minus strand of JAZBOH010000007.1, from coordinate 28,446 downwards.
CCCTCGGCCATCGCCGACCTGACACTCACCCTGCCTTACAACGACCTCGAGGCCGTGGCGGAATGCCTGGCCGCCCGTGGCCGCGACATCGCCGCGATCATTGTCGAGCCCGTGGCCGGCAATATGAATTGCATCCCGCCCCTGGCCGGCTACCTGGAGGGTTTGCGTGCACTGTGTGACGAGCACGGCTGCCTGCTGATTCTCGACGAAGTCATGACCGGTTTCCGGGTGGCGCTCGAGGGCGCGCAAGGACTGTATGGCGTCACGCCTGACCTGTCGACCTTTGGCAAGGTCATTGGTGGCGGCATGCCGGTCGGCGCGTTTGGCGGCAAGCAAGAATACATGGAAATGGTCGCGCCGAGCGGGCCGGTTTACCAGGCGGGCACGCTGTCCGGCAACCCGGTGGCGATGGCGGCCGGACTGGCCAACCTCGAACTGATTTCCCGGCCCGGTTTCTTCGAACAACTGTCGGCAAAGACGACCATGCTGGTGGATGGCATTGCACGAGCCGCGGCGGATGCCGGCGTGGCGCTGCAAACCACCCAGGTGGGTGGCATGTTCGGGCTGTTTTTCACGGATGCGGAACGTGTCGTGAATTTTGCTGAAGCCGGTCATTGCGATGTCGACGCGTTCAAGATTTTCTTCCACCAGATGCTCGACCGGGGCGTATACCTGGCGCCATCTGCTTTCGAAGCGGGCTTTGTTTCCTCGGCCCATGGTGAAGAACACATCCAGGCGACCATCTTCGCCGCGCGGGAGGCCTTCGCTGCACTTTGATCGTGCAGCCGAATAGCCGGGTCTGAGAAATCGTGGAAAGTGGCTGGACACAAGAACTGCTCAACTGGCTCAATGCGCACCCGGGCTGGGGCTTCATCACGGTTCTGTTGGTGGCGTTTTTCGAATCGCTGGTACTGATCGGTATCCTGCTGCCCGGCATGTTCATCCTGTTCGGGGTGGGCGCGCTGATCGGCCTGGGCGTGCTCGACATGCTCCCGATCTGGATCGCCGCGACGGTCGGCGCGTTCCTGGGTGATTCATTTTCCTACCTGCTGGGGCACCGTTTCCGCGGCGCCCTGGTCGACATCTGGCCGTTTTCGCGCTACCCGGGCCTGATCGAGCGGGGCACACACTTTTTCCACCGGCACGGCGCCAAGAGCATCATGGCCGGGCGCTTTGTCGGGCCGCTGCGACCGATTATCCCCGCTGTTGGCGGCATGATGGGCATGAAACCCTCGCGTTTCCTGGCGGTGGACATCCCGGCCTGCATCCTGTGGGCGCCTGCCTTCTTGATTCCCGGCATATTGTTCGGCGCCTCGCTGGAGGTCGCTTCCCAGTACACCGGGCGTCTCACCGTGATGCTGATCATCCTGGTGGTTCTGTTGTGGCTTACCTGGTGGGCGATCCGCGCGATCTATGAACCGCTGGCCAGCCGTTCTGCACGCTGGTTCCGGCACTTCATCCGCTGGAGCCGCCGGCACCCCCTGCTGGGACGCGTGGCCGGACCTTTGATCGACCCTTCTCGCCCCGAGGCCCTGTCGGTGACCATGATGGGTATTTTGCTGGTCATCGTGTTCTGGGGCCTGATCATGTTGCTGTTCATGTCCCCGTTTTCCGCCCAGCCCCAGGCCCTGGACCAGGCGGTGCGCGACCTGGCCTTGTCTCTGCGCAACCACCTGGCCGACCCGGTGATGGTGGCGGTGTCGCAACTTTCACGCTGGCAGGTATCGGTTTTTTCCGCCCTGGCCCTGTTGCTGTGGCTGATTGGAGCCGGGCGTAAACAAGCCGCCGTGCACTGGCTGATTGCAATCGGTGGCGGCAGTGCGCTGCACCTGTTGCTGTCCTGGAGCCTGCGCACCACGCCCGAGGTGCTGGAACTGGCGGACCGCGTACTCATGAGCCCAAGTGCCGCGATGAGCCTGACCACCGTGGTATTGACCTTTTTTGCCGTCATGGAAGCCAGCGAACTGCAGCGCAAACACCGCCAGTGGCCATATCTGGCGGCGGCCGTGATCCTGCTGCTGCTGGGCATGTCGCGAATTTACCTCGGGCTGGAATGGTTGAGCGGTGCCCTGATGGGGGTTACGGCTGGCCTGGCGTGGACCGCCGTGGTCGGTTTTGCTTACCGCCAACGGGCCATGCGGCATTTCTCTGGCGGCATGGCCAGCCTGATTTTTTATGGATCACTGACCGCGCTTTTCACCTGGCAGGTGAATGTGCATACCGAAGAAGACATGGCCGCGCTGCAGTCGACGACGTTGTTGCAGGAGGTCGCAGCGGATTCCTGGTGGGAATCTGGATGGCGTGATATGGCGATGAACCGCACGCGGCTTTCTTCCGTCGCTTCGCAGCGGTTCAACGCCCAGGTGGCGGCGGAACCCGAGGTGATTTCCCACTTGCTGCAGCAGCATGACTGGGAAAAGGTTCCCGATACGGACTGGCGCTGGTTCCTGCAGGCGCTTAACCCCGAGCCGGACCAGGTCGCCTTGCCGCTGCTGGGCCGCGCCTACCAGGGCAGTCCCGAAGTGCTGCTGCTGAAAAAGAATATCGGGGACAATAAGCGGCTGCTGACCGTTCGCCTGTGGGACTCCGGGGTGAGGCTGATGCCCGGTGGGCAGGTCTTGTACCTGGGCCAGGTAGCGGAAGAAGTGCTCGACCGCCGCTTTGGCCTGTTCAGTTACTGGCGGGCCGTACCCGTCGAACACCAGCTTATCGTGCCCATCCAGGAAGCGCTGGCACCCCTGGAACAGAAGGCCGTGCGGGAGGACCTCATCCTTTTCCGGGATTGATACCCTGGCTGGAACGGCTTTTGCCGCGACCGGGTAGAAAATGAAACCGCGCAAGCGGCACAAAGAATGATCAATCTGTTTGGAAACGCGGCATCACTTCGAGCAGTTGCTGCAGTCTCTCGATCGGGTCCATCAGTTCGAGCAGGTGCTGTTTTTCAACGCCGGAGAGCGGCAGCAGCTCGGATAAGCGGTAACCCACCCAGGTGGCGTCCTGGACGCTTTCGGGAGTGGATTGGGGGTACTGGGCGCCGGCTTTCTCGATAAAGCGCGCCAGCACATCGCTGAGTACCGAGTAGGCCGCGGGCACCCGGGTCGGGGGCGGTTCGGGCAATACGCTGATTTGCGCCTTGAACAAGCCGTCATCCTGTTGCCAGACCACCTCGGTGACAAAACGGGCCGTACCAAATGTGGATACGCCAAACAGCCCGTCATCCAGCGTGTACCAGTCCACGATCTGGGCATGCGTGCCGACCTGTGCCGGCTTTACCGGCGAAACGGCCTCTTCACCCTCGCGGATCAGGCAGACACCAAAGCCCGTATCACTCTGGGCGCAGTCGCGGATCATGGTCAGGTAGCGCTGCTCGAATATCCGCAACGGCAGGACTGCGCCGGGAAACAATACCGTGCGCAACGGAAAAAGCGGGATTTCAATCGTGCTCATGGCCCTTCAACGCCTGGCAGAAGCGGGCGGGAACGGCGTCGAAGCCGCCGTTGCTCATGAAAACCACGTGGTCACCAGGCCGTGCGGCCTCCAGCATCTGCTTGAGCATATCCTCGCTGCGCATGACCACGCGTCCGCGCCCTTCGAGCGGCGCCAGGACCTCGTGCGGGTCCCATTCGATGCCGTCGCCCGTCAGCATCCAGACCCGGTCCGCCGCGTTGAGCGCGGGGGCCAGTTCGTGCACGTGCACACTGGAACGCATGGTATTGCTGCGCGGCTCCATGCCGACCAGTACACGGGCATTGCCCACGTTGCGCCGCAGGCCCTCCAGGGTCAGGCGGATCGCCGTGGGGTGATGTGCGAAATCGTTGTAAACCCGGATATCACCGCTGTCGTGAATCAACTCCATGCGCCGCTTGACGCCTTGGTACGAGGCCAGCGCGCCGACGGCCACAGAAGGCTCGACCCCGGCCGCGACGGCCGCCGCGACGGCCGCACAGGCATTCATTGCATTGTGCCGGCCGAACTGGCTCCAGGCCATGGAACCCGCTTCACGATCCCGGTAGCGAAACGAAAGTTCACTGCCATCCGGCTTGAGGTAACACACTTGCCAGTCCGAATCTGTGTTTTCGGAAAAACGCTCCAGGTGACTCCAGCATCCCATTTCGAGCACGGTTTCCAGGCGGTTGTCCGCGCCGTTGCTGATGATCGTTCCGCGGCCCGGAATGGTGCGCACGAAGTGGTGAAACTGGGTCTGGATGGACTTGATGTTGTCGTAGATATCGGCGTGGTCGAACTCGAGGTTGTTCAAGGTGGCGATCAACGGCCGGTAGTGAACCAGCTTGGCGCGCTTGTCAAAAAAAGCGGTATCGTATTCATCGGCTTCCACGACAAAAAATTCCTTGCCGTCGCGTGCCGAATAACCAAAATTGCTGGGGATGCCGCCGATCAGGAAGCCGGGTTTCAGCCCGGCCTTTTCGAGGATCCAGGCGATCATGCTCGCGGTGGATGTCTTGCCGTGGGTTCCGGCCACCGCGATGACTTTCTTTCCTTTCAGGTAGTTCTGGCCAAGCCAGCGCGGTCCTGAAACGTATTCGATGTCGTTGTCCAGCACGTATTCAACAGCCGGGTTGCCGCGGCTCAAGGCGTTCCCGATCACGACCAGGTCCGGGGCCGGGTCCATGCACGAGGGTGAGTAACCTTCGAACAATTCGATGCCTTCCGACTCAAGCTGGGTGCTCATCGGCGGGTAGGTATGCTGATCCTGGCCTGAAACGCGGTGGCCGGCCCGCTTGGCCAGCAGCGCCACGCCGCCCATGAAGGTGCCGCAGGCACCGAGAATGTGAATATGCATTTGGCCCTTACCCGAAAAAAGTTCTTAACAAAATGAAATTTATGGAAAAAATGGTCACTGCAACCAGGACGCCGGTACCTATTTTACTGGACAAGGCATGGCGATAGATATGCCCATCGACCGCAATGCTCCAGATAAAAAGGACAAAATACAGGGCGGCCAGTTCAACCTGCGGTTTCTCCACGTTGACCAGGCTCAGCAAGTAAATGGACATCAGTCCGAACAGGAAACCGGTGCCGGAGAGGGCGCCAATGGTTTGTTGGGTCCGGTCGCGAAATCCTTTCAGCTGCAGCAGCAGGATAATGGAGGTGAACTGAACCGTGATGGCCATCATGGCGCGTTGCGCGTACTCGGGTTCATCCAGCACACCGCCGGCAAGAAAGCCGCCTGCGATGTAGAGGGCGGCCAGAAGGACCGTGAAGCCCCGGCTTGCAGGCAAGTCCTGAGGTCCCGAACGGAACCTCATCATATCCAGGAAAGGAAGTAGTATCCGGCCCATCGTCAGCAGCCGGTCACGCGAGTCACCGGCCCCGGATCAGGCGTCGGAATGGATCTGCAGGACACCCTGGATGCGCTGGAACACGTCCTCGATCGAGCCGTCACCCAGCACCCGCGAAAGGATGCCTTTCTGCGCATAGAAATCCACTACTGGCGCAGTTTGTTCAGCATAGATCCTGAGGCGGTTTCGCACGGTCTCCTCGGTGTCGTCACTGCGGCCTTCCAGGGCAGCGCGCCGGGCGATGCGAGTGACCACCTGTTCTTCGTCCACGTCGATCTGCAGGGCCTCTTCGACCGGTTGGCCGATACGCTCGAGCAGTCCATCAAGGGCCTGCGCCTGTGCGATATTGCGCGGGTAACCATCGAGGATGAAACCGTTCTTGGTGTTTTCCTGCAGCAGGCGCTCTTCGAGCAGGCCGAGTACGATTTCATCGGAGACCAGTTCGCCACGGTCCATGACTTCCTTGGCCCGTTTACCCAGTTCGGTGCCGGCTGCAACGGCTGCCCGCAGCAGATCGCCGGTCGAGATATGGTCAAGATCAAGTTCTTTTACGATGAGCGCAGCTTGAGTTCCCTTGCCCGATCCTGGTGCGCCCATGATTACGATTCGCATTTGGTGCTTCCTGTCTACTAAAATAAAGGGCTAACGCTAACCGCTCGCCCACCGCAAGTCAATGTGATGCTGTTTCACGCGATTTGCTGCCGTGCGAAGCTGCCGTCGACACCCTGTGATGGCGGGACACCAGACACCCAATAAGGCCCATAAAGGAGCTTGAAAGAAATGAAGAAGAACCTGCTTTACGCACAATCCGGCGGTGTGACACCGGTAATCAACGCTACCGCCTGCGGCGTGATCGAAAAAGCCCGTGAACACACGGACAAGATTGGAAAGGTATATGCCGGCAAGGACGGCATCATTGGCATCCTCAAGGAAGAGCTGATAGATACGTCCCGTGAAAACAAGACCGCCATCTCGGGTCTGCGCCACACGCCGGGCGGGGCTTTCGGTTCCTGCCGCTACAAGTTGAAAGGGCTGGAGGAAAACCAGCGCGAATATGAACGCCTGATCGAGGTGTTTCGTGCGCACAATATCGGCTACTTCCTTTACAACGGCGGCGGCGATTCTTCCGACACGGCGCATAAGGTTTCGCAGATCGGCAAGAAAATGGGTTTCCCGGTTCAGTGCATCGGCGTTCCCAAGACCATTGATAACGACCTGCCCGTAACCGACAACAGCCCGGGTTTCGGTTCGGTGGCCAAGTACGTGGCCGTTTCCACGATCGAAGCCAGCCTGGACGTGGAGTCCATGGCTTCGAGTTCCACCAAGGTCTTTGTCCTCGAGGTGATGGGTCGCCACGCCGGCTGGATCGCCGCTGCCGGTGGATTGGCCGCGCGTGAAGAGGGCGACCCGCCGCATATCATCCTGTTCCCCGAAGTACCGTTCAAGCAGCGCGAGTTCCTGAAAAAGGTCAAGCACTCGGTCGAGAACTACGGTTACTGCACCATCGTGGTATCCGAGGGTGTCCGCGACAGCCAGGGCAAGTTCCTGGCTGACGCTGGCACGCGCGATGCCTTCGGCCACGCCCAGCTGGGTGGTGTAGCGCCCGTCGTGGCCAACCTGGTGCGGGAGAAGTTGGGTTACAAGTACCACTGGGCCGTTTCGGATTACCTGCAGCGCGCCGCCCGGCACATCGCCTCGAAAACCGACGTCGAGCAGGCCTACGCGGTCGGCGCGGCAGCAGTTGAGCTGGCGATGGAAGGCAAGAGTGGTGTGATGCCGGTGATCAAGCGGATTTCCAATAACCCCTACCGTTGGAAAATTGGCGAGACCAACCTGGGCCGCGTGGCCAACGTGGAAAAAATGATTCCGAAGAGCTACATCACGGCCGATGGCTTTGGCATCACCCCGGCGGCGCGCCGCTACCTGGCCCCGCTGATCCAGGGCGAGGATTATCCGCCCTACGACCGGGATGGCCTGCCGAAGTACGTGCGCTTGAAAAAAGTGCTGGCCAAAAAGTCTTTGCCGGATTTCGAAGTCTGACCGGTTAAAAGGGCCTGGCCTCGCGGCTGGGCCTGAAGCAGGAAAAAGAAAACCCCGCACCAGGCGGGGTTTTCTTTGTGATGCAGCGCGCTGATCAACCCATCAGGATGCCACCGTACTGAACGAAGAACGGTGCGAACACCAGGCTCAGGATGGCGGACAGCTTGATCAGGATATTCAGGGAAGGACCTGACGTATCTTTCAGCGGGTCACCGACGGTATCGCCGACAACAGCGGCCTTGTGCACGTCAGAGCCTTTGCCGCCCAGGTTGCCTGCCTCGATGTACTTCTTGGCATTATCCCAGGCGCCGCCACTGTTGGAGGAAGCAATGGCCATCACGCCGCCGGTCACCAGTGAACCGACCAGCACACCTGCGACGGATGAAACACCGAACAGGAATCCGGCCACCAGCGGTGTACCCATGATCAGAATGCCGGGGGCGATCATTTCACGCAGGGCGGCCTTGGTAGAGATGGCCACGCACTGCGCGTAATCCGGCTCGCCGGTGCCTTCCATGATGCCTGGAATGGTCTTGAACTGGCGGCGGACCTCTTCGATCATGTCGAAGGCGGCTTTACCTACGGATTTCATGGTCATGGCGGTGAACAGGAACGGCAGAACGGCGCCAATGAACACGCTCGTGTAAACCACAGGATCCAGCAGGCTCAGCGAGACCGGTTCACCCAGCAACTTCTCAGAAGCCGTGATGAATGCGGCGAACAGCGCCAGGGAGGTCAGGATGGCCGCGCCGATGGCAAAACCCTTGCCGATGGCGGCCGTGGTATTGCCGGCTGAGTCCAGGATGTCGGTGCGGCGACGCACTTCCTTGTCCAGTCCGACCATTTCCGCAATACCACCGGCGTTATCGGCAACCGGGCCGTAAGCGTCGATGGTCAGTGCGATCACCAGCGTGCCCAGCATGCCAAGCGATGCAATGGCCACGCCGTACATGCCGGCCAGTCCCCAGGAGATGAAAATCGCAGCGGCGATGCACAGGTAGGGCAGCACCGTGCTCTTGTAGCCCAGCGCCAGGCCGTAAATGATGTTGGTCGCGACGCCGGTCTCGCAGGACTTGGCGACTTCCTGTACGGGCTTGTAAGCATCACCGGTGTAATAACCGGTCAACAGCCCTACCGCCAGGCCGGCGATCAGGCCGGACAGGAAGCACCAGTAGACGCCCATGCTGGTGTAGGTGGCGCCGCCCAATTCAAACGTACCCGGAATCAGCCACCGGGTGACGAAGAACAAGACGATGGCCATGAGTACGCTGGAGATGATCAGTAGCTTCATCAGTGCCGGAGCGACGTCTTCTTCTTTCTTGACGCCGACCAGCAGCTTGGTGACCAGGCTGACCGGAATACCCAGGGCGCTGATCAGGATCGGGTACAGCAGCGCGTCTGGATTACCGGCGAAGGTAATGGCGGAAATCACCATGGCAGCGCAGGTGCTTTCGGCACAGGAACCGAACAAGTCAGCCCCCATTCCAGCGACATCGCCCACGTTATCGCCCACGTTATCGGCGATAACGGCAGGGTTGCGCGGATCGTCTTCGGGAATCCCTTTCTCCACCTTGCCCACGAGGTCAGCGCCGACGTCGGCAGCCTTGGTGAAAATGCCGCCGCCTACTCGGGCGAACAGTGCGATGGTGGATCCGCCCAGACCGAAACCGGCGATCACCTCCATCAGGATGTGGTTGTTTTCCTCGCCAAGGTCGGCCAGCAGGAACTTCATCACGACATAGATGATGATCATGCCGAGCGTGGCCAGGCCCACCAGTGCAAAGCCCATGACCGCACCGGAGTTCAGCGCGACGTCGAAGGCGTCCGAGATGCTTTTCTTGGCCGAAACCGTGGTGCGGGCATTGCCCTTGGTCGCGACCTTCATGCCGATGTAGCCGGAAGCGATCGAGATAGCGCCACCAAACAGGAAGGCGATGGCGGTGTAGATACCTTCACGTGTATCCGGGGTGTGGGCATCGTCAATCAACACGACGATGACGGCCGCAAAACAGACCATGAAGATGGTGAGGAACTTGTATTCCTGCTTCAGGAAAGCCATGGCTCCCTGGGCGATGGCGCCGTGGATGAACTTGAGGCGTTTGGAATCTTTCTCATCCAGGCCCATGTCCACCGGTATGCTGGTCACTTTCTTCATGTAAAAGAAAGCGATGGCCAGGCCGAGCAGGGACAGGGCTGTGGTGAGGGTGATGGTAATACCCGTCATGTGTTTGCACTCCCAAAATTTTACGATTTACAAAAAACGCGCGCACTTTAACATAAACCGCCATTGGCCTGATAAAAACGTCCGGTAAAATTGCTCTAAATCAAGCGATTATCCAGGCTTTTTTCAGCCCCGTGATCTCTCGTTCATATAGGAGCGGGCCTCGTTCGCGATGTCGGTTTCCTGCAGGCCAAGTGCCTGCAGCAGGCGGCGCGAGAGTTCCGGGTAGTTTCCGCGATCGAGCAGGTTGAGGGCATCGAGGTTACATAATTGCCTGACCAGGTCCGCGGCAGCACTTGTATTCGCCGCCGGTCCCGATACGATGCTGGCCTTGAGGTCGGGACCGAACGCGGTCTGCACTCCCAGAACCGCATGGGGATCGGATGCGCACAACACGGTGAAGCAGGTTTTGTCAGCCAGTTCCTTCACCACGGTGGCGCCATTATAAGGTTCCAGCGGCGAGGCGCCGGATTCGGCCACAAGGACCTGGGCGTCGCTGGCGGCGATCTTGGCAATCATCAGGTCGAAAGCGGCCCGGTAGTTGGCCTCTTCACACACCGTGGAAGGCAAGCCGGCGTCGACGAAATCGATCACAAAACTCGCGCCGGCATCGCGGAACTGGAGGATGTCGCGGTACCGGGCCGAACCGGTCAGCTTGGCGGCAGCCACGTTGATGCCCATGTACTTCAGAGCGCGGATAATCAGGCGGCCAGACGCGGTTTTTCCCGAGGACATGGACGTTCCGATCAGCAGGATAACCGGGACATTGAGTTTTTTCGGTGCGGCCGGGATGACAAAATCCTTCATGTTGATTTTCCGTGAACCACGCACCACGTGGCCTTCATAATGCATATGCATCAGGTTCGGAAACATGGGTGAAATGGACGTTGATTTCCCCAACAGACCGGCGCTGGTCAAGGCCTCCAGTTCGAGGTTTTCATCAACAGCGCGCCAGTCCCCAACGCCTTCCAGCGTCGCCGCACGCCTGCCCAGCGCGCCGACGATCAGGTCACCGCGCACCATGTCGGTCATACGGCCGGTTTTTGTTTCGCAGCGGTACAGGCGATTGCGTTCACCCGTGATCCGTCCGACCACGAAATCACCGGTGGCCCAGTGTGCGCGGTCCAGGCGCCGGGTTTCAAAGGGTTCGATCCACAGGTCGGAACAGCGCGTGACGGACGCAAAGAAATAGTGGGGTTTCATGGCGTTTTCTCGCCTCCGTCCTGCAGGGGAGGTGCGAGCAGCAGGAGTGTGAGCAGGGCAGCCCGCTCGAGGGTGGGTTCGATGCGCAGGTGTTCGTGCCTGGCGTGGGCGCCGTCTCCGACCGCGCCCATGCCATCAAGCGTCGCCGTGTAAAGGCTGGTGAAGTTACCGTCGGAACCCCCGCCGGCCGTGCCCTCTTCCAGTTCGAGTCCCAACTCTTTGCCGAGATGGCAGGCCAGCCGCCAGAGGCCACGGTTGGCCGGCGTGTGTTCCATCGCGGGCCGTCCGAAGAGACCATCGACTTCGATGGCCGTACCCGGCGTGACGGGTTGCAGGCCGCGAATGGCTTTTTCAATCCGTTCGGCGTCCCTGGTTTTCGCCACGCGAACATCGACAACGGCTTCGCTGCGGGGTGCAACGACGTTGGGGCGCAAGCCGCCGTCGATGGTTCCCACGTTGACGGTGATGCCGTTGTCCAGGTCATTCAGGGCAAACAGTTCCTGGATCACGTGGGATAGTTCAAGGATGGCGCTTGCTCCTGCACCCGGATCCAGTCCGGCGTGGGCTGCTTCGCCGCTGACGGTTATCGTGAAGCGCCCGATGCCCTTGCGCGCCGTTTTTAGTCGTCCGGCGGGGCCCAGGGAGGGTTCGAGAACAAAAACCCGGTCCATTTCGGGCGCCAGCTTTTCAATGTAGCGACGGCTTTCGCGGCTGCCGATTTCCTCGTCGGAATTAAGGAACACGTGGGGCGTTACGGTGGGTTTCAGCCCGAAGTATTGCAGCGCGTCGATGGCCATCAGGGCCTGTGCGACACCGCCCTTCATATCGTAGACGCCCGGGCCGCGAATGACCTCACCGTCACTCTCAAAGGGCATCTCGGCCAACGTGCCGATCGGCCAGACCGTATCGTAGTGACCCAGTATCATTTGGGCCGGATCCTGGCGCATCCGGCCACCCGGTCGTGCATGCAGCATGCCGCCGCTTTTGCGGCCCGGAATGCGCTTGACGGCGAAACCACGCTGCTCGAGTTCCAGCGCGATGATCTCCCGGATTTCCCCTTGCGAGCCCGGTACATCCGAGGGTGATTCCGCCAGGGTCATGCGTTCCAGCAGGCTGACCAGGAAATCCTGGCGCCCGGTCAGGTAGCCGAGGATATCAGCAGGGGTCGCCTGCCCGCTGGTGTTCACTTTTTCATCCCGGCAGGGAAGGGGAATGAAAAACTCTCGTCGATGGTGGTGAAACGTCCCGGGTTCAGGTAGGCCAGCAGGGGCGACTGGTGAATCAGCGCCTGGTCATCTCCATCGCCATAGCGCTCGGCGTCCTCTGCCACGTGTGCCGCCACCACCCGCCCGATGATCAGGCTGTTGACGCCAAGCCCGTCAACGATTTTTTCGATTTCGCATTGCAGGAATGCGCTACCGCCTTCCAACAGGACGCCGGCTACCCGCGATGCGGGGAATACGGGCAGCGCGCGCAGGGAAGGCTTGTCATTTTCACCGCATCGCGGTGACGCGGCCAGGCTGGTCAGGACCAGCTGTGAAGGGCGCGGGTAGGAAACGGTGAACACCCCTTCGCGCCGGATGTTCTGGTACGTCCGGTGCCGCGGCGTACACACGAAACCAAAGAAGTTGTCCCAACCCAAGGGCATCGCCATGTGCTTGGGCGCCAGGTCATGACCACCATCACCATCCATGGTGCCCACAAGGACCAGCGGTGCCACCCAGAAGAACCGATCCCAGACGGGTTCATTTATGTCCAGCTCGATCAGAGCCCGGTTCTCTGGAAGACTTTTCATCGGAAATCCTCTCCCCGCTCCAGCGACAGCCAATAACCCACCCTGACGTTACGCCTAGCCCGAAGTCTGTGCCTTGACTTGAAGCAAGACCATGACGGCGGACAATTCCGGTAGAATCCGCCCATGAGTCAAATCCTCGTGGTTTTGTGCACCTGCCCCGATGAAAACGTGGCGCGGGAACTCGCCAGGGGCCTGGTGGAACAACACCTGGCAGCCTGCGTGAACATCCTGCCCGAAATCCGGTCTATCTACCGGTGGCAGGGAGCGGTCAGTGAAGACGGGGAATCGTTGATGGTGATCAAGACTTCACTCTTGACCTGGGGGCAGCTGGAAAACTGGCTGAACAGGAACCACCCTTATGACCTGCCCGAGCTGATTGCCTTGCCGGTCGACAAAGGCCTGCCGGCTTACCTCGAATGGGTTGTCCAGGAATCGGAACCATGAAAAATATGCTGAAACAGATTTTGTGCGCACTGCCCATGTTGTGGTTGGGGTCAATCATGGCTCCGGATGCGAACGCGATTGACTTTGATGAGGTACGCGACTTTGGGGACGTATTCGTGGTTTCCGCCACCGCGCCAGGCCGCGACCGGCTGAAAGTACGCTGGGAAATCGAGGACGGTTTCTACCTGTACAACAACAAGTTCCTGAAATTCAGCAGCGGCACCGAGGGCGTCAAACTGGGCGAACCGGAAGTGCCACCGGGCAAGATTGGATTTGATGACCTGCTGGGCGAGGAGGTTGAAAAGTTCTACCACCAATTGGTGATCAGCGTGCCCATTGCCTCCATTGAGCCGGACATCAAGGCGATGGAGCTGAAGGTTCGCTCCCAGGGTTGTATGGAAGACGTGTTGTGCTACCCGCCGAGTACGCAGGTCGTTCTGATTGGCCTGCCGGCGGCTGCACCGGCCGTCAGCGAGGATAAGCCGGATGCGCCGCAGGAAGCAGGTGGGGGGTTTTCGCTTCTGACCGACTATGAAGCGCCGCCACTGAATGCCGAAGAGGCTTTCGTTTACGAATCGATCGGTTTCGACGCTGAAACGGCGCTGGTCCGATTCACCATCCAGGATGGTTACTACCTCTATGTTGACAAGCTGGAGTTCCACACCGAGGGTGATGACCGGTTCACGGTCCGTGGCGTGGAATTACCTCCGGGTGAAATAAAGGATGACCCCGAGTTCGGTCCGGTGCCGGTTTATTACGGCCAGGTCGAGATTCCGGTGCAGTTCGACCGTTGGGCCGGGCCGGAAATGGAGATCAGCCTGCGTGCAGATTTCCAGGGCTGTCGTGATGGAGACATTTGCTACCCGCCGATGTCCCGGGTGGTTTCATTCACCATGCCGGGGTCTGACGTCCCGGTTCGTGATACCGGGCAGGGGGATGGCCTCGATCCATCACGGGAAGTGGGAAGCTCATTGCCGGTATCCGAACAGGACAAACTGGCGCAATTGCTGACCAGCAGCCCGGTACGCGCCATCGCTGCCTTCTTTATCGCGGGCCTGTTGCTGGCTTTCACGCCCTGTGTACTGCCCATGCTGCCCATCCTGTCCGGGATCATCATTGGGCAGGGTGACCGCATCACGACCATGAAGGCGTTCTGGTTATCGCTGGTTTACGTGCTGGCCATGGCGGTGACTTACACCGTGGCCGGTGTCCTGGCCGGGTTGTTCGGGCAAAACCTGCAGGCCATGTTCCAGGACCCGTGGGTCATCAGCGGATTTGTCGTGATTTTCATACTGCTGGCCCTGTCCATGTTCGGTTTTTACGAACTGCAATTGCCCAGCCGTCTGCAAACCAGGCTGGCCGAGGCCAGCAACCGCCAGCAAGGCGGGCAACTGCTGGGTGTCGCGGTGATGGGCTTCCTGTCCGCCCTGATCGTCGGACCCTGTGTCGCACCGCCCCTGATGGCCGCCCTGATCGTGATTGGCAGCTCCGGGGATGCCGTGCTGGGTGGCGCCGCCCTGTTCGCGCTGGCGATGGGCATGGGCGTGCCGCTGATTCTTTTTGGCGTCTCGGCCGGCAAATTCGTTCCGAGGGCAGGAGGCTGGATGGACGCGGTCAAGGCCGTGTTCGGCGTGGCCATGCTGGGCCTGTCCATCTGGATGTTGGAACGCATCCTGCCCGGCGGGCTGATCATGCTGCTGTGGGGAACGCTGGCAATTGGCTGTGCTGTTTACCTGGGCGCGCTTGAACCCGCTGTTTCAGGCTGGCGCAAGCTGTGGAAATCACTGGGTGTCGTTTTACTGGTGTTGGGTATCCTGGAGTTGGTCGGAGCGGCAGCGGGCGGTGACTACTGGCTCGACCCGCTCGGGGGACTGCACCGGCAAGGAGCAGCGCCTGTGCAGGAACAGCACGCAGCTTTCACACGGATCAAGTCGTTGTCCGACCTCGACCAGGCCCTGGCATCGGGTGGCGGGCAGGGAACCATGCTGGACTATTACGCCGACTGGTGCGTGGAATGCAAACGCATGGAACGCAACACCTTCCCGGTGCCCGCCGTGCGGGCGCTCACGGACCAACTGCAATTGTTGCAGGCCGATGTCACCGCCAACGACAGCCAGGACCAGGAACTGATGAAACATTTTGGCGTCATCGGCCCGCCGGCCATCCTGTTTTTCGACCGCGAGGGCAGGGAAATGGAGACGTTCCGGCTGGTAGGCTACTTCGATGCTGATGAATTTGCCGCCCACCTGCAAAAGGTGCTGGCCGCGCGATGAACAAAGCCCTTCCCCTGATGCTGGCTGTTGCCGTGCTGGCCGCGGCGGGTGGCTATTTTGCGGCGAAAAAGTGGGCGCCGGGTCAGGCTGACCGCCTGGCAACGCCCGCGGTGGGGGCCCAGCAATTGCTGGGACAGCAACGCCCGGATTTTTCCCACCTGGACAGTGCGGGTGAACCGGTCAGCGCCGCGGATTATGATGGCAAGGTGCTGTTGCTGAATTTCTGGGCTTCCTGGTGCGCGCCCTGTGTGGAGGAAATGCCCATGCTGTCGCGGTTGCAGGAAGCATACTCCGCCGGCGGCCTGCAGGTCCTGGGTATTGCGCTGGACGACGCGGAAAGGGCAGCGGCGTTCGCCAAAGACATGGCGTTGTCTTACCCCGTGTTGCTCGGCGCTGCTGACGTGGTCGTGACCGGTCGCCGTTATGGCAACGGCAGTGGAATGCTGCCTTTCAGCGTACTTATAGACCGGCAGGGTGTGATCCGCTGGACCCACCTGGGCCTGTTGGAAAAGGAAATCCTGGAACCGAAAATCCAGGCCCTGGTTCGTTCTGATTAACATAAATTAAACGAACATGCTGCCAATTGTTTCGATTGGTGGACAAAATCCTCAAAATCGTGCAGACTTCACCTCCCTGATCCGAGGGTAATCCCATGGCGAAAATTCTTGTCCTCAACGGACCCAACCTGAACCTGCTTGGCCGTCGCGAACCCAACCAGTATGGTTACCGCACCCTGTCTGAAATCATGGAAGAGCTGGACCGGTTTGCCGGCGCTTGCGGTCATGAACTCAGTTACGTCCAGGAAAACAGCGAAGGTGTTTTGGTGGACGCGATCCACAAGGCGGCGAACGATGCTGTCGATTACATCATCTTCAACCCGGCCGGTTATACGCATACCAGTGTCGCCCTGCGCGACGCCATGCTGGCCGTCCGGATACCGTTTGTCGAAGTCCACCTGACCGCGGTTTCGGCGCGGGAGTCTTTTCGGCATATTTCTTATTTCTCCGATATTGCACTCGGCGTCATCACCGGATTCAGGGGCGAAAGCTACATGCTCGCCCTGCAGGCCATCATCAATACGATCGAGCCCTGAACTGGCCCGGCCAGAACCGGGCAGGAGCGGATAGAAAAAAATGGATATCAGAAAGATAAAAAAACTGATCGAACTGCTGGAGGAATCCAGCCTGAAGGAAATTGAGATTGTCGAGGGAGAAGAATCCGTCCGCCTCAGCCGAGGTAACTTTGCAACGGGCACGGTCGCCCCGCCGCAGCTACCGGCAGGTGTTCAGGCTGCAGCCTGGTCGGCACCCGGTTCTGCAGCCCCCCCAGCGGCAGCGCCTGATCCCGCACCCGAGGAAGAAACCGTACCGGAGGGTGAATTGGTGCGTGCACCCATGGTCGGCACTTACTACGCTGCTTCCAGCCCGGATGTTGACGCGTTCGTTTCGCTTGGCCAGCAAGTCAGCGAAGGTGAAACCATGTGCATTATCGAGGCCATGAAGATGTTCAACCAGATCGAAGCAGAAACCAGCGGCACCGTGGTGGCGATCCTGGTCGAGAATGGCCAGCCGGTCGAATTCGACCAGCCGCTGTTCGTCATCCGATAAGGCCGGCGACATGGCAGTCCTGGAAAAAATCGTCATCGCCAACCGGGGTGAAATCGCCCTGCGTATCCTGCGCGCCTGTCATGCCATGGATATCAAGACCGTGGCAGTGCACTCGACGGTCGATCGCAATCTGAAACACGTGGCAATGGCCGACGAATCTGTTTGCATCGGGCCGGCGCCTGCCAGCGACAGCTATCTCAATATTCCGGCGATCATCGCTGCCACTGAGGTGACCGACGCCGTAGCCGTGCACCCGGGTTACGGTTTTCTTGCAGAAAACGCAGATTTTGCCGAACGCATCGAGCAAAGCGGGTTCATCTTCATCGGACCGCGCCCGGAGACCATCCGTCTGATGGGCGACAAGGTATCCGCGATCAGGGCCATGAAAGAAGCCGGCGTACCCTGTGTGCCGGGCTCGGATGGGCCCTTGTCGGAAGACCCTGAGGAAGCCAAGAAAATAGCCCGCGAAATCGGTTACCCGGTCATTATCAAGGCGTCCGCCGGCGGTGGCGGCCGTGGTATGCGCGTTGTGAACACGGAAGCACACCTGAGTAATGCGCTCCAGCTGACGCGGCAGGAAGCGGGCAGCACGTTTGGTGACGATACGGTCTACCTGGAAAAATACCTGGAGAACCCGCGCCACATCGAGATCCAGGTGATCGCGGACCAGCATGGAAACGCGGTCCACCTGGGCGAACGCGACTGCTCCACCCAGCGACGCCACCAGAAAGTGATCGAGGAGGCGCCGGCTCCGGGGATTACGGCCGGGCAGCGTAACGAGATCGGCATGTCCTGCGTCGAAGCATGCAAGCGTATCGGCTATCGCGGCGCGGGTACCTTCGAGTTCCTTTACGACGATGGCCGTTTCTACTTTATCGAGATGAATACGCGCATCCAGGTGGAACACCCGATTACCGAGCGCATCACCGGTGTTGATCTCGTGCGTGAGCAGATACTGGTGGCGGCCGGAAAACCACTGTCTTTCACCCAGGAAGACATCCAGATTCGCGGCCACGCGATCGAATGCCGCATCAATGCCGAGGACCCGGTCACGTTCATGCCGTGCCCCGGCATGGTCGAAGGCTTTCATGCCCCGGGCGGTCCGGGCATCCGCACCGAAACACATATTTACGACGGCTACCGGGTGCCGCCAAACTATGATTCCATGATCGGCAAGATCATCGCCTATGGCGGCGACCGCGACCTGGCCATCGCACGCATGCGCGTTGCGCTGGACGAAATGGTCCTGCACGGCATCAAGACCAATGTGCCGCTACACAAGTGGTTGTTGCATGATCCAGGTTTCCTGAAAGGCGGGTTCAACATCCACTACCTTGAGAAGCGCCTCGACGAACGCAGCAACTGAGCCGGTGTCCTGGACCGAGGTCTGTATCAGCGTCACGCGACGGTCCACGGCCGTGGCCGAGCTGGCGATGGAACAGCTCGGCGCCCTGGCGGTTACCCTGCAGGACGACGAAGACCACCCTGTGCTCGAACCCGGGCCGGGTGAGACACCGCTGTGGCCTGCCGTGCATGTCCGCGGGCTGTTCGCGGCAGGCGTCGACCGCCAGCGCGTCCTGGCCGCACTGCAGACTGTTCCGGGCGCGGAAAGGCCGGGCAATATCCGCTGGCGCGAGGTGGGTGACCAGGACTGGGTGCGGGCCTGGATGGACCGTTTCAAGCCGATGCAGTTCGGGCGCCGACTGTGGATCGTTCCGAGCGGCATGAGCATCCCTTTTGAACCCGAAAACATCGAAATACACCTGGACCCGGGGTTGGCTTTTGGAACCGGCACCCACCCCACCACGGCATTGTGCCTGGAATGGCTGGACGGGCAGGACGTGGCAGGCCTGCAAGTGGTCGATTACGGCTGCGGCTCAGGCATCCTGGCCATCGCAGCCTCGCTCAAGGGCGCAAGGCGTGTTTACTGCGTGGACAACGATCCGCAGGCGCTTGAAGCAAGTGCCAGCAACGCGGCCAGGAACCGGGTTGGTGGCGTGATCCGGTGCCTGGCCCCGGCCGGTTTCACGGCACAGGGGTCGGACGTCGTTCTGGCCAATATCCTGGCCGGGCCGCTGATCGAGCTGGCGCCGGTGATCAGCGGCTGTGCCCGCAGCGGGGCAAGAATCGTATTGTCCGGCTTGCTCGAAGAACAGGTGGAAGAGGTGCTTGCCGCATACCTGCCGGCCTGCCAAAGATCGGAAGTCAGCACCCGCGATGGCTGGGCGCGTGTCGTTCTGCTCAAGAACTGAGTGCTTATGCCGGCACCGGGCCCCAGATTTCCGCGTTTTTTTGCCACAGTGACAACAGGTAGGGCCTGAACAGCCGCGCTTCCGAGACCTCGCCCAGGCCGTCGATATAAGCCAGCATATCTGCAGGCGGCATTTTTCCGAACAAAACATCCACCGATTGGGCGAAAAGCTCTGCATAAAGCGGCGAGTAGCCTATTTCGTCGCGGTTTTTCTCGATATGGGCCAGCCAGGCCGCCCGTTGGTCACCGGCCAGATCCTTGCCCGCGACGATTTGAACCGACTGGGATTCATTGAAATTGGCCAGGGGCTCGAAACCGGCATAGCTCACGTACAGCTCAAATTCTTCCGCGGTGCAGAACTGGTTGCGGGCCACGTCTTTGCGCTGGCCCTGTTCGGCGCCCGACCACACCAGCGGTTCGTAGGCCCAGCGGCGCCAGCCCACGGGGTGGGCGAGGTTCCATGTTTCGACGAAAATGGCGCCACCCGGCCGAACGACCCGGTTCAGTTCCTGCATGTACAGGTAGAGGTCTTCCTTGTCCATGTGGCAGAAAACCGCGATCGAGTAAGCCTTGTCGATGCTGTTGTCCTGCAGCATTTCCAGGCTGCTCCGCTCGAGGCGGTGAAAACTCACGTTTTGCAGGTGACAGAGGCGCTCAGCAGCGTGGTGGAGCATGTTTTCCGAGATGTCCACACCGGTCCAGTGCCGGCAGTTTGGCGCCAGTTCACGACCGATACGCCCTATGCCGCAACCCAGTTCAAGTACCTCATCGCCCGGGTTGATGTCCAGGGCGGCCTGGACCTGTGCCGCTGACCAGCGGCCGGTATGCTGAACCACTTCTTCGCTCTGGCTGCCGTCCACGGCGGAAATGGCGGACTCTGCCGAGCTGGCCTGGCGGTTCCAGAAGTCTTTATAGGTCGTAATTTCCATGGATGCCTTCGCTTACCATTTTTCGGGTTTGACGGGCAGGGCGTTGTAACGCTCGACGGAGTCCAGGATTTCTTTCCTGGCGGCATCGGCATCTCCCCAGCCCTTGATTTTGACCCATTTACCCGTTTCCAGGTCTTTGTAGTGGTCAAAGAAATGGTGGATCTGCAGGCGCAGCAATTCGTCGACATCTTCAACGTTCAAGACGTTCCGGTACAGGCCGGTCACGTCTTCCGTCGGCACGGCCAGGACCTTGGCGTCTTCCCCCGACTCGTCCTCCATCAGCAAAACGCCAACGGGGCGGCAGGTCACCACGGCGCCGTAATTGATCGGCACCGGCATTACCACCATGACATCCGTTGGATCGCCGTCACCGCATAAAGTATGCGGAATGTAGCCGTAATTGCAGGGGTAATGCATGGCGGTTTTCAGCATGCGGTTGAGGAACAGGGCGCCTGACTCCTTGTCGACCTCGTACTTGACCGCAGGGCTGTGCATCGGGATCTCGATGATCACGTTCACGTCATTGGGTACGTCGCGCCCGACGGGCACATCTTGCAAGCTCATGAGGAGCTCCATTATCTGTTGGAAAGCCCATCATTATAGCTATAAAATCCGCTCATGCTGACCCTGATTAAAAACGCCAACATATTTGCCCCCGAATCACTGGGAACGGGTGACGTCCTGCTCGCCGGCGGCAAGGTTATTCATGCAGGTCCCGGCCTGGCGGACATCGCCCCGACCCTGCTCGATCAGTGTCTTGACCTGGAGGGCGCCGCCCTTATTCCCGGATTGATTGACTGTCACGTTCATGTAACCGGCGGCGGGGGCGAGAACGGCTTCTCCACCCAGGCCTTTCCCGTGCCGTTCAGCCAGTTCAGCCGGTACGGGGTGACTTCGGTGGTCGGCCTGCTGGGCACCGATGACGAGACGCGAACGACGGCGAACCTGCTGGCGCGCACCCGCGCATTACGCGAGGAAGGCCTGTCGGCCTGGTGCTGGACCGGTGGCTACCATGTCCCGCCGACGACGCTGACGGGCTCGGTACGCGGTGATATCGTGCATATTGATTGCATTATTGGCTTGGGCGAACTGGCGATCAGTGATCACCGCTCCAGCCAGCCGACCTTTGACGAAATGGCCAGGCTGGCCTCGGAGGTACACGTTGCCGGCATGCTCACGCGCAAGGCCGGTGTCATGCACCTGCATATGGGTGACGGCAAGCGGGGCCTGGAACTAGTGCTCCGCCTGTTGGATGAAACGGAACTGCCGCCGCGGGTTTTTCAGCCGACCCATGTCAATCGGCGCAAGGCGCTGTTCGAGGAAGCCTGCAGCCTGAGCCGCAAAAACGTGGTGATCGACGTGACGGCTTACCCCGTGGGCAAGGGCGAAGACGCCTGGTCCGGGCCGGACGCCTGGGAGCGCTTCCATGCAGATGGCTGCCCTCCTGCAAACCTGACCATCAGTACGGATGGTGGCGGTTGCCTGCCGGTTTTCAACGGCAACGGCGAGATGGTGAAAATGGACTTCGCCACGTCATCCTCACTGCCTGAAACCCTGCAGGAACTGCTAAGGCGCGGACACTCCCTGGATGCGGTTCTTCCTGCGATGAGCAGCAACGTGGCGCGCGCACTGAGACTCCCTGGTAAAGGCCGGATCGCGGCGGGCGCTGACGCCGACCTGGTGTGCCTGGACGAAGCATACGGTGTGAGGCATGTCATGGCAGGCGGCCGCTGGCTCGTGCAGGATGGTGCGCCGGTGGTGAAGGGTACCTTCGAAAACTGATTCCGGCCGGCCGAAGCAATGCAACCCATAATCAGACCCAGGAGCAGGTGGAATGCCCTCTGTGCCGGATAGACCCGCCCGAAGGGGCTTTATCATTCCCATTGGCGGAGCAGAAGGCAAGGGTAAACACCCTGCCATCCTGAGCCGTTTCGTGGAACTGTGCGGCGGTGACGATGCGCGCATCATGGTGATACCGACCGCTTCGCTGCTGAATGAAACCGGTCCCCTGTACCAGGAACTGTTCACGTCGCTCGGCGCCAACTCCATGTGCGTGCCGATCGAGAAGCGTACCGAATGTTTTGATGAAGAAACACTGAGAATTCTCAACGCGGCGACGGGGATCTTCATCACGGGCGGCAACCAGTTGCGCCTGTCCACCATACTGGGCGGCACGCCGGTAGCTCGCGGCATCCGCAGCCTGAACGCCGGGGGTGTGCACGTGGCGGGAACGTCGGCCGGTGCGGCCATCGTTCCTGAGCACATGATCGCCGGCGGTCGCAGTGGTGCGACACCGCGGGAAAGCGGGGTTGAACTGGCGCCGGGGCTTGGATTGACCAACCGCGTGATCATCGATCAGCATTTCAACCAGCGTCAGCGCATGGGCCGCCTGTTGGCGGCCCTGTCCTTCAACCCGTTTGCCTGCGGTCTCGGTATCGATGAGAACACGGCGGGGTTCATTGGCCCCGACGGTGACATGGAAGTGGTAGGCCGGGGAACGGTGACGGTGGTCGATCCCTCGGACCTGCGGCACAGTTCCATGAGTTATGTACGCCGGGCCGAAGCCGTGACCCTGATCGGACTCAAGCTGCACGTGCTGGCCGCGGGCGCCCACTTCAATATCGAAACCCGCCAGGCTTCAATCCATAGCGACGACCTGTAACAGGACCATGATTCGCGGGATTCATTAACCCACGGTTGGCTGAAAACGGGCGGGGGGTTAAGATGCTCTGACCTTCAGAGCCAACAGGTCAACCCTATGAGAATCCTGGCAAGCAACGTCTACGTCGGGCCCAGCCTTTACGCGCATTTCCGGGTCATCCGGCACCAGGTTGATATCGGCATTCTCGAGGAGTGGCCTTCTGTCCGGCTGGGGCCGGCATTTATCGAGGGACTGATCGAAGCGCTGCCCGGCCTGCAAAACCACGGTTGCTCATACGGAGAACCGGGAGGGTTCATCCGGCGCCTGAAGGAGGCTGAGGGCACCTGGATGGCGCACATCTGGGAACATGCCGCGATTGAAATGCAGAACATGGCGGGCTCCGACGTATCTTTCGGCAAGACCCGTGGCGCCGGTCCGGTCGGCGTTTACGACATGGTTTTCGAGTACCAGCAAAAGGACGTTGGCCTGGAAGCCGCCCGCCTTTCGATGCAACTGCTGCTCAGTCTCTTGCCGGCTGAACTGAAGGTCGAACTGGCAGACGAGATCGAAGACGATTTCGATTTCGCAGAAGAAAGCGAGCGATTTATCCGCTTCGCCCAACGCAAGGAGTTTGGCCCCAGCACCGCTTCCCTGGTCGCAGCGGCGGAAGAACGGGACATTCCCAGCCTGCGCCTGAACCAGTACTCCCTGGTCCAATTCGGTCACGGCCGCTTCCAGCAGCGAATCCAGGCGACCATTACCAGCAAGACGCCGCATATCGCGGTGGAGATTTCCTGCGACAAGGAAGATACGCACAACCTGTTGCGCGACCTCGGGCTGCCGGTGCCTGAACAGCGCCTGGTCTATTCGGAGCGCCAGGCGGTCAACGCGGCCCGCCGCATCGGTTACCCGGTTGTGGTCAAGCCGCTGGATGCCAACCATGGCCGCGGCGTTTCCATCAACCTGGTTGATGGCGACCAGGTTGCCACGGCTTACGGCGTCGCGCGGGAAAACGCGCGCGGCAACAGCGTGCTGGTCGAAAGTTTTATCGAAGGCATGGATCACCGCATGCTGGTTGTCAACGACGAACTGGTGGCCGTGGCCAAGCGTGTGCCGGGCCATGTGATGGGCGACGGTAAACACACGGTCTCTGAACTGGTGGAAATCGTGAACCAGGACCCGCGCCGCGGCATTGGCCACGAAAAAGTCCTGACCCGTCTTGAGCTCGATCACCAGGCCGAGCGCCTGATGGAAAAAGCCGGCATCCACGCGCAGAGCGTGCTGCCGGATGGCGAGGTGTTTTACCTGCGATCTACCGCCAACCTGTCGACCGGCGGAACCGCCATTGACCTGACCGACGTGGTGCATCCCGACAACCGCGAGATGGCCGTGCGCGCGGTGCAGGCGGTCGGGCTGGACGTGGGTGGCGTCGATTTCCTGACGTCGGACATCACCGAGTCGTACAAGGACGTCGGCGGCGCCATCGTCGAGGTCAATGCCGCCCCCGGCTTCCGCATGCACGTGGCGCCGTCCGAGGGCGAGCCGCGGGATGTGTCGGGCAAGGTGATGGACATGCTGTTCCCGCCCGGGTCGCCCAGCAGGATTCCGATCGCGAGCATTACCGGCACCAATGGCAAGACCACCACGTCCAGGATGCTAGCCCATATCCTGAAAACCGCTGGCCACACGGTAGGCATGACTTCCACGGATGGCGTCTATATTGATGGCCGTTTGTCCGTCAAGGGGGATATGACGGGACCGGCCTCGGCGCATATCGTGCTGCGGGACCCCACAGTGGATGTCGCGGTGATGGAAACGGCTCGTGGTGGATTGCTGCGCGCCGGCCTCGGCTACCGCCGCTGTGATGTGTCAGCCTGTCTCAACGTGGCCTCTGACCACCTCGGACTGAAAGGCATCGACACGCTGGAGCAACTGGCCGAACTCAAGCGCATCCCGATCGAGGTGGCAAAAGACACGGCGGTTTTGAACGCCGATGACGAACTGTGCCTGCGCATGGCTGATTACACGCAGGCGAAACACGTCTGTTATGTCACCATGAACCCGGCCCACGCCCTGGTCAAGGAGCATATTCGTGCCGGTGGCCGCGCCATGGTGCTGGAGCAGGGCATCAACGGCGACATGATCACCTTGTATGACAACGGCACGCATTTCCAGTTGCTGTGGACCCACCTGATTCCGGCCACGATGGAAGGCAAGGCGACGCACAATGTGCAGAACGCCATGTTCGCAGCGGCGCTGGCTTTCAGCATGGGCAAGTCGCTGGATGATATCCGCCATGGCCTGCGCACCTTCAACTCCACCTTCTTCCAGGCCCCGGGCCGCATGAATGTATTCGACGAGCACCCCTTCCGGGTAATCCTCGACTATGGCCATAACGCGGCCGCGATCAGCAGCATCAGCCAGTTGGTTGACCGGCTCGAGGTCGGCGGCCGGCGCGTATGCGTGGTGGCGGCGCCCGGCGACCGCCGTGACGAGGACATACTTGCCATCGCCGACGAGGTAGCCGGCCATTACGACCACTACATCTGCAAGGCTGACGACCACCGGCGCGGGCGCGGCACGGACGAAGTGCCGCGGATGCTGCGGGGGCAGCTGCTAGAAGCAGGCGTCGACGACCGTTGCATTGAGGTCATTCCAGATGAAAAGCAGGCAGTCGAGGCGGTGCTCGCCATGGCCCGGGAAGGCGACCTGGTCGTCATTTTTGGAGACAACATCGTGCGCTGCTGGAAACAGGTCGCCCAGCACCGGGTCGATGGTGAAGGCGTGCCCGCCCGTGAAATTGACAAGCCGGTTGCGGGGTTTGTGGAGCCTGACCCGGAGGCCTTTACACTGGAGCCGGGCGCCGAACTGGTCCGTGACGAGCGTGGCGTGCGTATTGCCAGGGTCGAAGAGGAGTCAGATTGACAAACGGCCGTGAAGCTTGAACTGACAGACAGCCGGAGACTGACCGGCGCCAACCTGTTCTGGGACGCCCCCAGCGCGATCATCGATGTGGCCATCGAAGGCCCCGCCGGTGAGGTGGTCAGCGCCTGGCAGGAAGCAGCCGGGCACCTGCTCGATGCGGTTGCGTATTCCGGCCAGCAGACCTGCTCGCGGGTTTATGAAGGCGGTGCCAACCTGTTGATCAGTGCGCCGATCGACGTACTCTACTCGATGTGCGAACTCAATGAGGCGGCATGGGCCGCCGCGGTAAACCGGTGTGGTGAAGGGCCCGTGCCGGACCCCCTGGAAGTGATACCCCGCTTGAACCGGCTGTTCGACGAAGAAAGAAATCCGCCGCTGCTGGCCCTGCAACGGGCGGCCCATGACCATGGCGTGCCGTTCCTGTGGGACGATGACGAGGTGTCTGTCGGTTACGGACGGAGCACCCTCAGCTGGTCGCCTGATCAACTGCCGCATCCCGAGGAAGTGGACTGGGGGGTGATTGGGTCGATACCGCTGGCCCTGGTGACCGGGACCAACGGCAAATCAACGACCGTGAGAATGATCGCCGCCATCCAGTCGGCCGCGGGCTATTGCGCCGGCCTGACCTCTACCGATTTCATCCGCGCCGGTGACCGCATGATCGATCGCGGCGATTATTCCGGCACCGGCGGTGCGCGCACCCTGTTGCGCCAGCCGGATGTCGAGATGGCGGTGCTCGAGGTGGCGCGGGGCGGCCTGTTGCGCCGCGGACTGGGCGTGGAACATGCCGATGTGGCCGTTATCACCAACGTGGCCGCAGATCACCTGGGTGATTACGGAATCAACAGCGTGGCCGAACTGATTCCCGCCAAGTTCATCGTGCGCCGTGCGCTGGGTAAAAACGATCCCCTGGTCCTGAACGCCGATGACCCCGGAATCACGGCTTTTGCGGAAACCCTGGACAAGCGCCTGGCCTGGTTCAGTCTCGATCCCGACAATGCCCGGCTCCGGCAAGCGCTGCTGGCCGGTGAAATGGCCTGTTTCCTGCAAGAAGGCTGGCTGATTGCGGTACAGGACGGAAACAGGCGGCGCCTGGTACACGTCGACCAGGTTCCGGCGACGCGGGGCGGGGTGGTTCGATACAACATCGCCAATGCGCTGGCAGCTGCTTCAGCTGCAATGGTGCTGGGCATCGATGACCAGGCGATCCGTGCGGGGCTGGCTTCGTTCAGGGGTGACGAAAGCGACAACCCCGGTCGCGGCAACTGGTTCCAGAAAGAGATCCGGACAGACAGCGGCAAGGGCCTGGTGCGTATCCTGGTTGATTTTGCACACAACGAGCACGGCATGCTGGCGCTGGCGGACAGCGTGCGGCAGACGCCCGCGGAGCGCGTTGTGTTGCTTATCGGCCAGGCAGGGGACCGCTCCGACCGGGATATCGGCGATATGGTCAGGGCGGCGTGCCGGATGCAACCTGGCAGCCTGCTGGTGACCGGACTGCCGGGTTATGAACGTGGCAGGCCGCCGGCCGAAGTTCCGGCCCTCATCCGGCGTGATGCCATGGCGGCTGGCATTCCACGGCAGGCGATCAAAACCTTTGCCAGTCCGGCCGAAGCCGCCGCGTTCGCGCTGGAGGACGTTCGCCCCGGCGACCTGGTCGTGCTGTTGGCCTTGACCCAGCGCAGCGAGGCGCTGGCGCTCGTGCACCGTTTTATCGGGGATATGGATGGCTAAACTCTTTTTCTATTATTCCGCCATGAATGCCGGCAAGACCACGGTTTTGCTGCAATCGGCCCACAATTACCGGGAACGGGGAATGAGCCCGTTGCTGTTCACGCCCCAGCTGGATAACCGTTACCGGGTGGGCCTGATCAAGTCCCGCATCGGACTGGAGGCCGAAGCGGTCTGTTTTGACGGGGCCGCCAACCTGTTCGAATGCGTGGAAACGGCACTGGACGAGTCCAATGTGCACTGCGTATTGGTGGACGAAGCCCAGTTTCTGTCCCGGGACCAGGTTTTTCAACTGACCGAGGTCGTCGACCGGCTCAACATCCCCGTTCTGTGTTTTGGCCTGCGCACGGATTTCCAGGGTGAGCTGTTCACCGGCAGCCGGCACCTGTTGGCCTGGGCGGACGAACTGCAGGAGCTGAAAACCATTTGTCACACCGGCCGCAAGGCCACCATGGTGGTCCGGGTCGATGAAAACGGCTACGCCCTGCGCGAAGGCTCCCAGGTCGAAATCGGTGGCAACGAGCGCTATATCTCGGTCAGCCGCAGGGAGTTCAAGAAAGTCTTTTTCGGCGGCGAACGGGTCAAGATGATCGATCCCCTGGAGCAAGCCGGGGAAGAAGACGGGTCGAGCCAGGAAGGACTGCTGGAGTGAGTTCATGCGTTTCCTGATCCTGTTGATCATCGTCCTGTTGCTGGCCTGGAAGTTCTGGCCCGAACAAACCGTGCCCACTGCCGAAGAAAGTTTTATAGGGCCCCAGTTGCAGTCCCTCAAGAAAGCAGAACATGTCGAGGATGCCGTTATCGAGGCAGCCGACCGCAAAAAGCAGCAGATTGAGGAACAGTCTGACGGGGGGTGAGCTTTGCTCTTGCGGGGGAGAGGCTATGTGCCACGCCGGCCGGGAAACCACCTCCCTATGCGGCTCATGGCCAGCGGTCCCTTCGGGACTACCCTCGCGATCTCACCGCTGAACGGGGCCGCTCTGAAGCGCAGGCAACGGAGCGAGTCCGGTTTCGCAGCGCAGGCAGCGAGGCAGGAACGGTTTTCAGCGCAGCTGAAAGAAGAGCCTGCTGAGCGCCGTTGCGCGT
>JAZBOH010000006.1:0-20012 GCA_036351055.1 Lysobacterales bacterium | reverse complement strand
TGGGCGTATCCGCTACCTCGGTGTCCTGTTGTACGACGCCGACCGCATCAGTGAAGCCGCGAGCGCCAAAGACGAAGAAGACCTGTACCAGTCGCAGTTGGACATATTCCTCGACCCGTCCGATCCGGCGGTTATCGCCCGGGCCCGAAAGGACGGTGTGCCCGACAGTTGGCTCGCGGCCGCCCGGAACTCGCCCGTCTACAAGATGGCGATGGACTGGAAAGTCGCCTTCCCGCTGCACCCGGAGTACCGGACCTTGCCCATGGTGTGGTACATCCCGCCGCTGTCGCCGATCCAGAACGCGGCGGAGCAGGGCATGGTGCCCGGTGACGGCGTCATCCCCGATGTGAGCAAATTGCGGATTCCGGTCAAGTACCTGGCCAATATGCTGACGGCCGGCAAGGAAGAACCGGTTGTCACGGCGCTCGAACGCATGATCGCCATGCGGGCCTTTATGCGCGCCCGCACGGTTGAGGGTGTCGAAGCGACCCATATCCTTGATCGCGTGGGGCTGGACACGGAAACTCTGGACGACATGTACCGGATCATGGCCCTGGCCAATTACGAAGACCGCTACGTGATTCCGACCAACCACCGCGAGTATGCCGGCGAAACGCCGTTCGACAACGAGTTGGCCTTTGACCACCGTTCGTCATGCGGTTTCAGTTTTGGCAACGGTTGTTCCGATGGCGTCAGCAAGACCAGCCTGTTTGGCAGTCCGACGCATAAAAATACGATGAGCGGCAAGACCATTCCGGTCGAGGTAAAGACGAAATGAGGACGTTCAAGGTATTGGGCCTGTTGTTGTCTTATCCGAAACCGGAGTGGGTGGCTCACCTCGAGGAGTGCGAGACCGTTCTCATGCAGGAGAAAATCCTGCCGAAGAGGAAGCTGTCGGCCGTTCTGGCATTTATCGCGGAGTTGAAAACGGCCGACATCTATCGCGCGCAGGAAGCGTATGTCTCGACTTTCGACCGGGGGCGCTCTCATTGCCTGCACCTGTTCGAGCATATCCACGGCGAGTCGCGCGACCGCGGGCAGGCGATGGTCAACCTGGCGTCAGCCTACGAAGAAAAAGGACTTATTGTCGGCCAGGCGGAACTGCCCGATTACATCCCGTTGTTTCTCGAATTTCTATCCCTGTGCCCCGTCGACGAGGCGGTAACACTTCTGGGAGAGCCGATCGATGTCATCGCGACGATCGGAGCGCGGCTGGGTGAGCGGAAGTCTCCGTACGCCCCCCTGTTCGACGCGCTGGTGGCGCTTTCGAAGACCAGGCCTGACCAGGAAAAGATCAGCGAGGTATTGGCCGAGGGCCCGGAAGATACCAGCCTGGAAGCACTCGACAAGGAATGGGAAGAAGCGGCGGCGTTTGCCGGCCAGCCCGGCCAATCCGCTTGTGAGACCTGTCCAGCCCCGTCAAACGGTCTGAACGTCACGATCCAACAGTAGGAGGCATTCACATGGCAAACTACATCAATCAGTTTTTCTTCGGTATTTACCCTTACGTGGCGATCACCGTGTTTTTTGTCGGCAGCCTGCTGAGATACGACCGTGACCAGTACACGTGGAAGGCCAGTTCAAGCCAACTGCTGAGCAAGAAAGACATGCGGCTGGGCAGCAACCTGTTCCATATCGGCATCATCATGCTGTTTTTTGGGCACCTGGTTGGGCTGCTGACACCACAATGGGCTTATCATTTCCTGATGTCATCAGGGACCAAGCAGGTATTGGCCATGACGGCCGGTGGCATATTTGGCCTGACTTGCCTGGCCGGCATGATATTGCTGATTCGCAGGCGCATGCTGGATCCGCGCATCCGGGCGACCAGCCAGGCAGCCGACCTGCCGATTTTGCTGGTCCTTTTCGTGCAACTCGTACTGGGCCTGCTCACCATTCCCTTTTCAGCCCAGCACCTGGACGGCAGTTCGATGATCGCACTCGCGAACTGGGCGCAACACCTGGTGACTTTCCAGGGCGATGCAGCCTCTTTCGTGGCCGGTGAGGCCATTATCTTCAAGCTTCACATCGTATTGGGCCTGACCATTTTCCTGCTGTTCCCGTTCACGCGGCTGGTCCACGTGTGGAGTGTGCCAATCCAGTACCTGACCCGCAGCGGTTACCAGGTCGTCAGGAAGAGGGCCTGACCAGCATGTCGGTATTTGTAAACAAGGTCGAGATCACGGAATCGGAAATCGGCCAGGAAATGCAATATCACCCCGCTCCCTCCCAGGAGCGGGCGTGGCAGTTGGCGGCTCAGTCACTGGTGATACGGCAGTTGCTGCTGCAACAGGCCGTGGAGTGCGGGCATCTCCTGGCTGTTGATGCGGCGGAGCAGGGTAACCCGGCGGAAGAGGAAGCGATTGACCGGCTGCTGGAAGAAAACATCACCGTGCCCGAAGCGGACGAAGCGACCTGCCAGCGGTTTTACGACAGGCACCCCGACAGTTTCAGGGACGCCGAAACCGGAGAGCGGCTCGAATTTGGCCGGGTGCATATCCAGATCCGTGATTATCTACACACCAAGGCCATGCGCATGGCCGTCGCCGAGTACATCAAGGCACTGTCCTACCAGGCCAAAATCAAAGGCATCGAACTCGTCAACCTGTAAAACGTGCCTGTCCCCGGTTGTTGTGTGGGAGCGGCTTTAGCCGCGATAGTGCTTGTCGCTGAATTGAAAACAAGCCTTCGCGGCCCGCTTTGTTTCACGTCTGAAGCCACTCCCAAAACAAGTCACCCTGGCTACGACTCTTTGAACCGCGGCATCAGGTTGGCCAGGTTGCATGGACGGGTCCTGGAATCCAATTGCGGGCGGATCACCTCTTCCCAGGCCGTGCGGCAGGCGCCCGGCGAGCCCGGCATGCAAAAGATGACGGTGGCGTTGGCCAGGCCGGCGAAGGCGCGGGACTGGATGGTCGCGGCCCCGATGTCGGGCAGCGAAGCGGACCGGAACAGTTCGCCAAAGCCGTCGATGGACTTGTCGAACAGGGGCTCCAGCGATTCAGGGGCAATGTCGCGCCCGGTCAGCCCGGTGCTGCCGGTGCTGATGATGACATCGACTTCGTCGTCGGCGATCAGGGCGGAGAACGCCGCGCGCAGCACGTACTTGTCGTCCTCGACGATCTCGCGGTGGGCCAGCAGGTGACCTTGCGAGGTCAGTGAATCGGCGAGGTAGTCGCCCGACGTATCGTTTTGTGGCGTGCGGCTGTCCGATATGGTGACAACGGCTACACGCAGAGGTATGAATTTTGCGTCCTTGGGTGTTTTGCTCATGACGTCAATGCCTTTGGCCTGTTTTCTGATCCAGGGGCTGTGACCGGGTGGTGACGGTCGGTTAGAATTCTTGTTTCACGCGCTGAAGGGAAAGTCTCCCCGGGAAGAATCATGCACTTATTGAAGAAAATCCTCAAGGTTGCCGGTGCCCTGCTGGTGGTTGTCATCGTGGCCGGCGGCCTGTTCCTGGCCCATACCTGGTACTTCAAGCCGGTGAACATCAACCTGTTCTTTGCCCGCACGATGATGCAGGTCATGCTGGAAAGCCCGGAGATGCTCAGCAGCCTGCGCGTACTTGAGCCGATCGGCATCACCGGGCACAACGCGAAGCTGGACGATGACAGCCTGGCGGCCGGCGACCGTTTCATGCAGCAGATGAAGGATGCTTATGAATTGTTGCTGAGCTACGAGGACGAAGACCTGTCCGAAGGGGACCTGGTTTCCAAGCAGATCGCGGTGACCATGCTGGGCGCCGTGGTTGAAGGCGAGAAGTTCCGCTTTCACACCTTCCCGGTGAACCAGATGTTCGGTGTGCAGAACAATTTCCCATCCTTCATGGAGTCTACCCACCAGGTGCACTCCGTGTCTGACGCCGAAGATTACGTATCGCGCCTGAATGCCGTGGGTGTGAAGTTCGACCAGGTCCTGGAAGGCCTGCAGCGCCGCGACGAGCTGGGAATCCACCCGCCACAGTTCGTGGTGACCAAGGTGCTGGAGGAGATGGACGCTTTCATCAATACACCGTCGGAGGAAGGCATCCTGATGGTTTCCCTGCTGGAAAAAATGGAGGAGGCCGGCTTGCCCGAAGACGAGCAGCAACGCCTGGCCAGGGAGGCGAAACAGGCCATCGAGCAGACGGTCTACCCGGCCTACGGACGCCTGATAGACCACTTCGTGGCCCTGGACAGCAAGGTTTCGGACAACTACGGCGCCTGGAGCCTGCCCGATGGTGACGAGTATTACAAACTGGCCCTGCGACTGATGACCACGACGGACTACACGCCCGAGTACATCCACGGCTTCGGCTTGTCCGAAGTGGACCGTATCCAGGGTGAAATCCTGGATATCCTCGTCGACGAGGGCTGGGACGTTTCCAGTGGCTTCACCGCCGCGATCAACGAGATGGCCGAGCAGGAGCGCTTCTACTATTCGGACAGCGGGGAAGGGCGTGACCAGATCCTGGCCGACTACGTGGCCATGATCGAGGAAGTCGAGGCCAGTCTCGATCCCTGGTTCAAGACCATCCCGGAAACCGTGGTCGATGTCGATCGTGTGCCTGAATTCAAGGAAAAAACCTCGCCGGGCGCCTACTACGAGCCAGCGGCCATGGACGGCTCCAGGCCGGGTGTGTTCTACGCCAACCTCTACGACATCAAGGCCACCCCGACCTACGGCATGCGCACGCTGACCTACCACGAGGCCGTGCCCGGGCACCATTTCCAGATCTCGATCCAGCGTGAACAGGAAGACCTGCCGTTTTTCCGCCGCCTGATCCCGTTCCCCTCTTTTTCAGAGGGCTGGGCGCTCTACGCCGAACGCCTGGCGAAAGAGATGGGCTTGCAGGACGATCCGTACGACGACATTGGCCGCCTGCAGGCGGAACTGTTCCGCGCCGTACGCCTGGTGGTGGACACCGGTATTCACTGGGCGCGCTGGTCGCGTGAAGAGGCGATTGAGTACATGCTGGCCAATACCGGCATGGCCGAAAGCGACGTGGTAGCCGAAATCGAGCGCTACTTCATCATGCCGGGCCAGGCCACGGCCTACAAAGTGGGCATGACCAAGATCCTGGAATTGCGCGAACTGGCGGAAACCGAGCTGGGTGATCAATTCGACATCCGCGAATTCCACGACGCGCTGCTGACCGGCGGTTCGATGCCGCTGGACGTGCTGGAAGACCGGATCAGGGCCTGGATTGCCGAGACGAAAGCCTGAATGAATCCGCTGCAGGAGGTGCTTTCCCAAGCAAATCATCCAGTGCAAGATTAACTGCCGGAACGCGTGAGCGAGGTATTTGAAGGACCTGGCCGCCGGGGACTTCAGTCCGCGTCAGCTTGTTCCTCTCAACGCGTCCATCAGTGGGGTGAGTTCTTTTTCATAGCGCTTCCAGGCGCCGATCGATGTGTCGTAAACCGGCTGGCGTACTTGTGCGGCGCTGGGTGAACGGACCACCCGGTCTGATTCGTAGAACTTCAGGCAGCGATCGTCGAAAGGAAGGCCGCAAAATTCCAGTAGCTTCCCGACCTGGTTCTCGTTGTCGCGTATCAGGTCTTCATACTGCAACCGGAATACGCGTCCGGGCAGTGCAGACTCCCAGTGATTCAGCAGGTCCAGGTGCAAACGGTAATAGGCGCCCAGGTTTTCGAGCGTGTGGGTGAATTCGTTTGCGCCGGTCAGCATCTGGCGGTATATCGACAGGCAATTATCCATTGGGTCGCGCGTGCAGAATACGAACCTCGCACCGGGCAGCAGCATCGCGGCAAAACCTGCGTAAAGGAAATTCATCGGGGTGGTGTCGGTAAGCCGGAGCGCTCCGCCAGCGTCGGCCGTCAATTCAAGCAGGTAGGCTTCCGCGGCGGCGTTGAGTTGGTCTTCGGAAAGTTGGTCGAGACCGCCAGGGAAGGGCTGACGAGGGGATGCCAGCCGGGCGGCCCGGGCGAGCGCCATGGTTTCGCCGGTGCCGTGGACCGAGGGGTGGCTGGCCAGGACCTGTTCAGCCAGCGTGGTTCCGGACCGGGGCATACCAACGATAAATACCGGTCGTTCGTCTGGCGGGCCGTTCGCTTCCGCTGCGGCCAGGCGTTCTTTGCTGAAGATATGTTGAATTTTCTCAAAGCGTCTGCAGGCAGTTCCAATATCAAACGACGAACGGTCAGCCTGCAGCCGATGTGCCCGGGTCATGTAAGAAAACGCTTCTGGATACCTTTCCGCTGACTCCATGGCAAAGCCGAGTCCGTAGGCCAGGCGGATTCGGTCCTTCCGGCCGGTGCCCGGCTTTTTCAGCAGGGACTTCATCGCTGATATTTCCGTTTGACTGGAGCGGTGGGTGCGCAGGTGGGCAAGCTGGAAGTGTGCGTCAGCGAACCCTGGCTGGGCCTTTATGGCCGCCCGGTAACTCCGTTCCGCACCCGCCAGTTGCCCCAGTTGTTCCAGCGTCAGGCCCAGGTTCATATGCGCCCGGGCATGAGCGGGTTCGAGTTCGATCGCCCGCAGGAAGTGCCGCACTGCCTGTTGCGGGGCCCTTTTCCGAATCAGCGATGCGCCCAGGTCGTTCTGGGCCAGCGCCAGGTTGAGACGCAGGCCCGGGTTGCCCGAAGCCTTGCGCACGGCTCGTTCGAGTATCCGGACCGCCTCTGCAGCCCGGCCGGAAAGCCGCAGTGCGTTACCGAGGCTGGACTGGTACTCGATTTTGTCATCATCCAGCAGGGCCGCTGTGGCGAATGCTTCGGCGGCCTCGGGCATACGCTCCATGTCCTTGTAAGCGACACCCAGGTTGTAGTGCGCCTGCGCATTCTCGGGGTCGGCCCGAAGGGCGCGCTTGAGGTGGCGGGCCGCCTTGACGGGTGCTCCGGACTGGATACACAGCAAGCCCATCAGGTTGTTCGTGTCCGCGTCGTGTGGTTCCAATGACAGGATTTCGCGGTACAGGCCCCGGGCTTCATCGAGACGGCCCGATTGGTGAATTTCGAATGCGGCCTTGAGGCGTTGTCGGAGGTCTTTCGTCATCAGCGCGAATCAATGCATGGATAAAGGAGATAGTACCCCAGCTCCATTTTTGCGGCTGAATCAATCCTGTTCCAGCACTTCCCGGCCGCGATCATCCCAGCCCTTGCCGTCGAGCAGGTCAATGCCGATCTGCCGAAAGAAATCGATAAGATCCAACAGCACATAGTTTTCCGCGATCTTGCCGTCTTCAATTCGCCAGAAATCCATGTATTTCAGGCTGATTTCCTTGCCGCTACCTTCAGCACCCATGAATTCACCTTCGTGGGTGGCGGAGACGTGGCCCATGGCGGCAACCCACTCACCCTCTGCAACAACCACTTCGTCGTTGGCTTTTTTATCCGGAAACGCTTTGAGAAAAGGCCTTTGCCAGCCTTCCTGGAAATGCTTCAGCGTTTCTTTGACACCGGCGCCAGCGGGCCCATTCCAGCTGGAACCTTTTTTCCAGTATTTTTCCTGGCCTTCGATCACGTGTTCATTCAGTGCTGCCACCATCCTGCGGATGACCTCTTTGCTCTCAGCGCCACTACTCATTTCATTACTCATTTATTTGCCTTGTTTTTTGTTCGTCCAATGAAAAAGATGCTTCCGCCGGGGCGGAAGCATCAAGGGCACAGACTACGGAAGCGAACTCAGAAATTCCACTTGACTGAAACACCCCACGTTCTCGGGTTGCCCCAGTTGGTCTGGATGGAGGCCAATTCGCTGCGCTGACTCGGGTTGAAAATCAGGGCCCGGTCGAATACGGCCTCGTCGGTTGCATTGAGTACAAACGCATTGATGTTCCAGGCGCCGGCCGGTGAAGTCCAGATCAGGCGCAGGTCCAGCTTGGCGAACGCATCTTGCCTGTTGCCCGGCATATTGACGTCGAAACCGTAGTACGAATCCGAATAGTAAACCTGGGCATAAGGTGTCAGGACACCGTTGTCCCCCATCTGGAAGTCGTAGCTGATTTGGGTTCCGAACGTGAAGGTCGGTGACATGGCGGGGCTCCAACCCCTGAGTGACAGCAGAGGTTCGTCGGGGTTGTCCAGATCCTGCCTTCCACCCAGGTCGCCCAGGCCATTGATCTTCGATATTCCATAGGTGCCGAATTCTGCATTCATCACGGAAAGCTGCGCCGCGATATACCAGTTGCGGTTGTTTTGCGGGACCCAGGTCATTTCGACTTCCATACCTTTCACGTCGACCGCGCCGCCATTCTCGGTGAACTCGGTCACGGCCGTGTCGCCGGGCAGGGCAATGAATGACTGCGCCTGCATGTCACTGTAGTCATTCCAGTAAGCGGCGATATTCATGGTCATGGAACCGTCGAGCAAATAGCTCTTGAAACCGAGTTCCAAGGCGAGGACTTCCTCGGGGTCATAGGTTTCCGGGACACCGGCAATCTGCG
Source organism: Lysobacterales bacterium (assembly GCA_036351055.1). Classification (GTDB taxonomy): domain Bacteria; phylum Pseudomonadota; class Gammaproteobacteria; order Xanthomonadales; family SZUA-36; genus JABDPF01. The sequence goes on along the minus strand of JAZBOH010000006.1, from coordinate 11,623 downwards.
AGTTGAATCCGCCCGCCCTGTAGCCGGTTGACGCCGTCAAGTAGGACATGACATTTTCGCTCAAGTCATACTCGGCGCCGGCTTTCCAGAGTACTTTGTCCCAGGAGGCGTCCAGGCCGGTGCCCGGGTCCGTAACCGGCGGCCATACCGACCAGTCGAGGGCGTCTTTCTGGGTCTTTCCGTCTTCGGCATATCGTAGACCGCCGACCAGGCGCCAGTCGTCGTTGAGGTGCCAGGTGGCATGGGCAAACGCACCCATCGAGTCGGAAATGTAATCTCCCTGGCGGTCCCAGTGCGGCACTTCCGGCACGCCGTTGACCAGGTCCAGCCAGTTCCAGTTGGCGGTTTGTTCGTAGTAGTAAAGGCCCAGCAGCCAGTCCAGGGCGCCGTCGGTGTTGGACACCAGCTGGAATTCCGTTGACCAACTCTCCTGGGAAGAGACCCAGCCGCCAAACCCGTTATTATCGGGATCGCCACCGTCACTGTAGTCGGGGTCATAGTTCTGGTTGCCGTCGAAGTCGGTCATGTTGCCGATGAAACGGAACGTGGCGAAGTCAGGAAAATCCCAGTCAACATTCAAGGTGTAGGACATGTTGTCCGTCGTGCCGTTGGAGCGTGTATTGCGTGCTACTTTCCACGGTCCCATGTCAAAGTTGTCGGATGCGTCGTCAGGAGCGAACTGGTGGCCAGCGACGTAGTTGCCGTCGAGGTAGCCGCCGATCTGCTGGTAACCCCAAATGGCAGAGCCGGTGCTGTCACTTTCATTCTTGGTAATTTTGAGCTTGGCCATGAAATTGTCGGTGATCTGCCACTTGGCGCTGACCCGCGCCAGGCTGATGTCACGATCGTTCATGTCGTCTTGCGTGCCCGGCTCCCAGGTGTTGATGATGTAACCGTCGTGTTCGTCTTTCATCAAGGCGATGCGGAAACCGAAGGTATCACCGATGGGAACGTTGAGGATGCCCTCGAGGCGGTAACGGTTGTAGTCGCCGTAAAGGGCGCTGGCGCTGCCGTATACGTCGTCAAACGTCGGGTCGTTGGTAATGACATTGATGGTGCCGCCAAAGGTATTTCGTCCGTACAGGGTCCCCTGCGGACCACGCAGGACCTCGATGCGCTGCACGTCCACGTAGGCGCCCAGCGCCTGGGTCGAGGTCGGGACATAGACGCCGTCTTCAAAAATACCGACAGACTGCTCGGCCTCGGTGCCGACGTTGTTCTGGCGTGTACCGCGCAGGGCGATGCGGACTTCGTTGCCGGAAGAGGCGAACTGCATGCCTGGAACCAGCTGGTCAATACGCGTGATGTCATTGATCTCGCCGCGCTGCATGGCTTCCATGCTGATGGCCGAGACAGACATGGAAAGGTCCTGCAGGGTGGTCTCACGCTTGGCGGCGGTGACAAGTACTTCTTCGAGAACGTTTTCTGACTGGTCTTGTGCCTGGACCTGTGCTGCCAGTCCAGTGCCGACGGCGAGTACCAGTGCGTTGCGGGTGTAGCGGTATACGGGAAGGGTTTTTGGCATGCTCATATTGACCTGAACCTCGTGTGCGTTAGTAACAGGTTCGGAACAATGACTGATCAACGGGCCGTGTTCTTGAAGAACTTTTGCTCTTATGCGGGTGTGCCCATTACCAGCAATTGCTCCTCGGCATAAAATCTTAGAAGAAAAATACTGCGGATGCAATAAAAAGGGATTAATTATCGTTAAATTGATGATTAAGATATATTACAATAATAAAAACATGGATATAAGAATATATAAATGTTTATTCCGCAGTCAAAAAAATGGGTTAAATCATGACTCAGAGTCAAAATGCCGCCCCTCTCAAACGGGCTCATATGCCAGGCAGTTTTGGAGTGTCCCTGGACCGTTACGCGGGCCGGTCCATTACCGGCGCCGGTTACACTGAAGGCGAGTGTCGTATTCCAGACGATTTTGGACCGGCGCAATCCATGCGCGGTTTCGAAGCCGGCTACCGGAACATCATCGATTACATCGTGCGGATTACTTACCGGATCTGGGAAGACCGTGATGTGGACTACATTGGAGATACATACTCGGATGACTCCTGCGTCTATGACGACTATGGCCTGCAGTTCGGAAATCAGAAAATCATTGCCGACACACACCACACGACCGCCGCGTTTTCCAATATCCGCCTGCTTGCCGACGAGATCGTCTGGGCCGGTGACGACGAGGTTGGCTTCCACACCTCGCACCGCACATTGATTCGGGGAACCAATGATGGGGACAGCAAGTACGGACCGGCCACGGGCCGTGATGTTGACGTGCTGGTCATTGCCAACTGCGTATCCCGTGACAACGTGATTTTCCTGGAGCACGTGCTGTACAACAACTCGGCCCTGCTGCGCCAACTGGGACACGACCTGGATACGATGGCGGCCGCTATGGCCAGGGCCGCGCCTGCGGGCTGGCCGCGAGACGCCGCCAACTGGCAGGGCCTGCGCACGGCCGCCAGTCCTGCAGAGCCGCTGTGTATTAGTGAGCCGGTCGACGGATTCGACGTGGATTGTTTTGCCCGAAGCGCCATGGATGCCGTCTGGAACCAGGGCGACTTCGAGGTTTTCAGCACCTGCTATGCGAGTGATTTTCTTTTCCACGGGCCCACCGGGCGGCGGTTCGAAGGGGCGGGCGCTTACCGTAACCTCGTTGGGGCGATGCGCTCCACTTTTCCTGACCTGGAGCTGCGGGTTGACGAGGTCTACTGGATGGGAAACGACAAAGACGGCTACCTGACATCCGAGCGGTGGAGCGCCACCGGCACCCACCGCGGTGCGGGCTTGTACGGGGAACCGACCGGGCAAGAAGTACAAATCTGGGGTATTACGCAGCACCGCATTATCAACGGTAAAATCGTTTGCGAGTGGATGCTGTTCAATGAACTCGACCTGATGATGCAGATTGCGGCTGCACGATAACAAGGAAACGGAAATCTGAAATGAGCAATTTTCAAAACAGCAAGGATCTGGTCCGGCGCTACTACGAGGAACTCGATGCAGCGCAGGGGGATGAAGTCAGCGAAGTGATCCGGCGGTACACGGCTGAAGACTACCACTGGCGGGGCATGCACCCGTTTCACGAGCAGCATTCGGCAGGCGATGTGGCCGAGGTGTTCTGGAAGCCGTTCCGCCATGCTTTCACCTCGGTTCAGCGCCGTCCCGATGTGTTCATGGCCGGTCTGAACGACTGCGACGACTTCAGCTCGGAGTGGGTCTGCTGCATGGGCCACATGATGGGCCTGTTCGACGAGGTGTGGCTGGGTATTCCGCCTTCCGGCAAGATCGCGTTCCTGCGTTTCGCCGAGTTCAACCGGATCGAAGACGGAAAAATTGCCGAGACGGCCCTGTTCTGCGACATCATCCACGTGATGCAGCAGGTCGGGCTCAACCCCTTGCCGTTGCAGACCGGAGCGCATTTCATCCAGCCCGGGCCGCGTACCCACGACGGCTTGCTGTACGGCGCAACGAACCCGGCAGAAGGCAAAAAGACCCTGGACCTGATCAACAACATGGTGTTCGACCTGACCCAGGACTATTTCAATTCACCCGAGGAGCGATTGGGGCGCTGCTGGAACAATGACATGATCTGGTTCGGGCCTGCCGGCATCGGTGCGACGTACACGCGCGAGCGATACGTCAAGCAACACCAGGCCCCGTTCCGCCAACACCTCAAAGACATCACGTTCAACGGCCACGTTTGCCGGATGGCGGAAGATCATTTTGGCGGCTTTTTCGGCTGGGCCAACCTGTCCATGAAAACGGATGGGAATTTCATGGGCCTGCCGGCGTCGGAGCGCCCCACGGAAATGCGCGTGGTGGACATCTACCGCCGCGAGGGCGACAAGCTGTCGGAAAACTGGATCTTTATCGATGTCCTGCATTTCCTGAACCTGCAGGGGCTGGACGTGCTGGGACGCATGCAGGGGATCCTTCGCACTTGAAGGAATTTGGCGCGCTCAACTGGGGAATCCTGCTCGCCTACCTCGTGGGCAACCTGGTCCTGGGTTTTTTCCTCAGCAAGCGGGTCTCAACGGCCGAGCACTATTACCTCGGCCAGCGCACCACGCCCTGGTGGGTGATCGGCATGTCGGTGGTGGCCACCTATATCGGCGCGATGGCCTTTCTCGGCGGGCCTGCCTGGGCCTACACCGAGGGGTTCTCGGTCATTTTTATCCACATCAATTACCCGATCGCCATCTTCGTGGTGATCACGGTATTCCTGCCGTTTTTCTACCGCAGCGGTGTGGCCAGCATCTACGACTACCTGGAACGCCGCTTCGGCCTTACCTCGCGTACCGTGATGTCATCGGTGTTCCTGTTTGGCAACGCGGCCTATTCCGGCATCATGCTGTACACCACCGCGCTGGTGCTGGAGTTTATCACCGGCATCCCGGTGATCGACGCCATCCTGGTCGTGGCCGTGGTGGCCGTGACCTATACCATGCTGGGTGGCATCGCGGCCGTGATCTGGACCGACCTGGCGCAGTCCGCCATCCTGTTCCTGGGCGCCTTGATCACGGTGTTCCTCCTGGTCGGTGAACTTCCCGACGGCCTGTTTGGCACGCTGGCCGAGCTCAAGGCGCAAGGCCGCACCGAGCCATTCGAGTTCTCGCCTGACCCGGCGAAGGTCGGCACGATCTGGACCGGCGTGATCGCGATGTCGATCTACCACGTGGTGGTGTACGGCGTGAACCAGATGATGGTACAGCGCACGCTGGCCGCAAAAACGCTGGGAGACGCCAAGAAGGCCTACATGTTGATGGCCTACCTGGCTTTCCTGATCTTCGTATTGTTCTTTGGCATGGGTGTGCTTTTCTACGCTTACTATGGCGGCCGCGTTTTCGAGAACGAGAACCTTGTGGTGCTGGAATTTGTCGCCAGTATCGGTTTCCCCGGCCTGATGGGCCTGGTAACCGCCGCGATCGTGGCCGCGGCCATGTCGAGCCTCGATTCCGCCCTGAACTCGATGGCCACGGTGACCACGCTGGATTTCTACGAGAAGTTCTTCAGGAAGGACGGCTCGCCAGAGCATTACCTGAAGGCGTCGCGCTGGTTCACACTGTTGTGGGCCGTGCTGATGGTGGTGCCGGCGATTATTTTCAGTAAAAGCGGCGGCTCGGTGCTGGAAGTGCTGAGCAAGGTGGGTTCTTTCTTTGTTGGCGCCAAGCTGGCGATGTTCGGGCTGGGTTTTTACTCGAAGCACACCACCGAACGCGGCCTGTTGATCGGCGTGGCGGCTGGTTTCCTCAGCCTGTGGTATGTAGAGGCCAACCTGGACCTCGCCTGGCCCTGGTATTGTGCGCTGGGCGGCCTGGTCAGCATCGTGGTGGCCTGGGTATCCAGCGTGCTGATCGACGGTTTCAGCGCCGGGTGGCACGAGTACACGGTGCCCGGCCAGAAGGCCGCATTCCGCCGCCAGGGGCTGGCCGAGATGGAAGACGGCTGGTACGTGGTGCCGGGACGTGTGGACCGGGCGAGCTATGGCCTGCTGGTTTATTTCCTGTTCTGCCTGGCCGCGCTGTGGTTCCTGCATGAACTGATCTGAAGCGGGGTGGCCCCCCGGGGAGTTGATCCATGAATAAGTGCTTGCGATTACAGGTTGTGGTGGTCATGGCGTTTCTGATCGGCGGTGATTCGAATGCGGATTCCCCCCGCGGTGACCAGGCGGCCATCTCCATACCGAGCTTGTCACAACGTGATTACACGTCTTCCCTCAGTCTGATCGAAGAACTGGGGCAGTTTGACGGTTACCGTTCCTATGCCGTCGGCTACGATTCGGATGGACTCGCCCTGCGGGCTGTTATGAACGTGCCTGTTTCGGAAATGCCGGCAAACGGCTTTCCGGTCATCATCATCAATCACGGCAATGCCCTGGCGGCCGGGATAGACCGGTTCAGGGAGTATTACAGCGACGACCAGGAATCCCGGGGCTACCAGGACCTGATCCAATCAAACCCCCTGACGCGGTTTGCCCGTGAGGGGTTCGTCGTATTCCAGCCGGACTATCGCGGCCATGGCTATTCCGAAAACAGGGGTAAGCGGGGCGGTTTCTGGCAGCTGGACCGCAACGGCAAGCAGGCACTGAACCGCCACGGGGACCCGGTTCCCCGGACGCTGGACGACGACGGCCTTCGTTTCAATGGCTTTCTCTATTCGGCTTATTACACCATCGATGTGCTCAACCTGCTTGCCGCGCTGTCAGACTTCGAAGATCCGCCGAAAGACCTGTACCTGGACCTGGCAAATCTCTTTGCATGGGGGCGCTCGCTGGGTGGGGATGTGACCGCGCGGGTGATCGCCTGCACGAACAAGGTCCGGGCCGCGTCCCTGTGGGTGCCCGCCACCACCTCTTTGTGGGACCAGGCCCACCACTACCATTACGACTCGCCGCATTACGCCGACGGCCTCGCGATGGAAACCCTGCTGGTGGAACTACAAACCTACAACCGGGTTTATGGCAGCCGCCTGGTGACACGCGACCTGTTGCCCAACAACTTTCTCGACCAGGTCAAAACCCCGGTATTGGTCCAGGTCAGCATGGATGACACGGGCGTGCGCTCCGCCTGGGGCATCGAATACCACTACGAGTTGCAGGAATACGGTGTCGAAACCGGGTTGGTAATTTACCCGGGCGAGGACCACGTGTTCCAGGGCGAAGTATACGAACAGGCCATCCGGGCTGACCTCCAGTTCTTCCGTTCCCACATGAAATGAAGGCCTGGGTATGCGCATTAGCCGACGCAATGATCGGCGCCGGGCCCGTTCAGGTTTCGTATTCCAAGGCTTCGATCAGCGGCCCCAGGTGCTTTTCAAATTTCTTCCATGCATCGACCCTGTCGGTGTAGATAGGTTGCCTGACCTGTTCCGCACTGGGTGTCATGACGATGCGCTCGTTGTCGAAAAAGCTCAACACCTGTTCTTCGAAACCGACACCGATAAAGTCCAGCATCCTGCGGGCCTGCTGTTCCAGTTGTTGCACCGTATCTTCGTAGTGCACGGTCATGATCCGGCCCGGGTAACAGCTCATCCAGAACGCCACCAGGTTTTCGTGCTGGCGGTAGTAATGCCCCAGCGCGGCGAGGTCGTGTGAGTACCCCTGGTTGTCGTCAAACGGCAGCCTGAAGATGGAGAGACAATTGTCCATGGGGTTGCGTTTGCAGTAGATGATTTTCGCTTCCGGAAAAATCGTGGCGATAACCCCGAGGAGATTGAAGTTCAGGGGGTTCTTGTCAACCAGGAAACGGTTATGCCCGAAGCGCTGCACCATGCGCTGTAAATAGCCTGTTCGCAGCTGCAATACCTGTTCGCGGGAGAGAGCCTTGACGCATTCCGGGAAGGGTTTCCGGGTCATCGTCGAGGCCTGCTTCACTGCCTCACTGATAAAGCCGATCTCTCCCGCGCCGGTGATTGCGCTGTGCGAAGAAAGAATCTGCTCGGTCAGCGTGGTGCCGGACCGCGGCATACCCACGACAAACACCGGAGTGGGCCGGTCATCCCGCGGCGAAACATCGATTTTCAGTTCGATGGGGAAAATGGGTTTAACGGCTTCCAGGTATTCCAGGGGTGCCGACTGGTTATAGGGCTGCCGGTTTGCCTTGATGTTTTGACCCTTGAGCAGGTTTTCAAAGCTGCTTTCATAGTCCTTGCGCTTTTCGTATTCACACGCCAGGGCGAAATACAGGGACGAGCGGAAAATATCGAGCAACTGCGGTGCTTCAAGCAAGGAGTTGACCTTGCCGAATTCCTGTTCAGTGAGCCGCTGGTTTTTCAGCTTGGACAGCTGGTAGAAGGAACTGGCGTGGTCGGGCGTGTACTTGAGGGCCAGGCGGAAACATTCTGCGGCCTTTTCCATGTCGCCCAGTTGCTCATACAAAACGCCCAGGTGGTTGAGGGCCTCCGAGTTGTCTTTCTCTTGCGCCAGCACATCCTTGAGCACCTGGACGGCGGCCTGGTCCCGGCCCAACTGTTTCAATGCGGTTGAATGGTTGATCCGCGCGACGACGCTGCCGTCGAGCCTGATGGCCTGTTCAAAGGCCGCATCGGCCTGCTCGTACTGCGTGGCGCGCAGCAGGATCTCGCCCTTGTTGTTGTGGGACATGCTGCGGCCGGGCTCGAGCTGAATGGCGCGGTCAATCACCTGCAGTGCATGTTCCAGGCGCCCGACCTCTTTGAGGGACACCGACAGGTTATTCAGGCAGTCGACATAGCGGCCGTCCAGGGACAGGGCGGATTCGAAACAGCGGATTGCCTGGTCGTGCTGGTCGGTTGCCGCCAGGACGTTGCCAAGGTTATTCCAGGTGGCGGGTTGTTGCCGGTTCAGCTTGAGCGAGCGCTCAAATGCCGCCCGGGCTTTTGGAAACTGTTTCAGCTCGGTGCAGGCCAGGCCCAGGTTGTTGTGGGTTTCCGCGTCCCGGGCGTTTACGCCAAGCGCTGTTTCCAGGAGTTGCAGCGCTTCCGCCGGCCGTGATGTCCTGATGCATACGACCCCCAGGAGGTTGAGGGCAAACTCGTTGGTTCTGTCCAGCCGCAGCACCTGGCGGTAGTTTTTTTCGGCAGCATGCAGCTTGCCCTGCTGTTGAAGGGCGTAACCCTGTTCCAATAAGGCAATGATTTTTGGATTCACGATGCTCGCTTCCGGGACCCGGTTGTTACCGAATGAACCTGAATGATAAAACAAAAAAAGCCTGCAGCATGTGCAGGCTTTTTCTGTTCAGGCGGAACGATCAGAAATTATAACCGACCCGTAAGCCCCACATCCTTGGCGCCTTGTAGTCATACCCGACGCGCGCGCGGCTGAAGATCTCGGTGTAGGTCTTGATCAGTTCATCCGTGGAGTTGGTCATCCACAGCCTGGCGGTCCAGTCTCCGCTGGCCGATGCCCAGCCAAGGGACAGGTCGATGTCGGTATAGGCGTCCTGCTCACCAAAGAAAACCGGCGCCCGGTTCGACTCGTACCCGCTGTTGTAGTAGATGTGCGCATACGGGGTCAGGGAGCCCATGTCACCCAGGTCGATGTCATATCGCAAGCCAACGCCAACGGTCATGTCCGGAGAGTAAGCGGCGGACTTGCCATCCATCACGAACACGGCTTCACCGCCGATCACTTCAGAACCAATCGGTGCTTCGCCGTTCCATATCAAGTTGCCGGCGCCAACGATAAATTCGTCATATTCCGAATCTTCGAAGTTGATCCCGAAGTCCACCGTGAGATCCTGCATCGGGGTCCAGAAACCTTCGATTTCGAGTCCGCGTGAGCTGATGGATCCACCGGGAACCTGGATGGCTACTGCCACGTCGGAACCACCCGGGTATTCGAACTTGGTCGTATTCAAGCCGTCGTACTGGGCGTCGTAGACCGTTGCGTTGAACGTCAGGTCACCGTCCAGCATGGTCGAGCGCATGCCAAATTCCAGTGTTTCGTTGGTCTGGGGGTCCAGCAGGTTTTGCGTCACGACATCGGTGCCGCCCGCGATGTAGGCCGTTGCAAACGAACCGTAAAACATCAGGTCATTGCTGTGTTCATAGCGCAGGCCGACACGGTAGTCGACATTGGAGTCGCTGCCCTTGTTTACATCACGGCCATCGTAATTGAAGGTCGGAAACGCGGGCGGAAACGAAGTGGCGAGGCGTTGACTCGCATCCCAGGGCAGGCCATTGGAGCCTTGTGAACGCCGGTCATCGTTGGAATAACGCAAGCCGAGTGTACCTGTCCATTTATCCGCGAAGCGGTAGTCTGCCTGGCCATAGAAGGCATAGGACTCGGTGCCGCCACGCCCTTCCGTGTTCCAGTAGGCCCAGGACGGGGTTTCAGGGGTTGCACCGGCGTATCCGTACCAGCTTTCCTCCAGGCTGGCGAACATGTAAGCGCTGGTGTTGGCGTTGTCCTGGCTGTCAAAGTAATAGAAGCCGGCGGTGTATTCGAGCGGACCGGCGAACATGGAGGTCAGGATCAGGTCAAGTTGCTGGGTCTTGGAGTTTGAATAATTGCCATCCCACCAACCGGGATTCCTGGAGAAGTCAGCGTCTGACATCTGGATCATGCTGTAATCGAACTGTGCAGCATTGATCTGGAGCAGGTGGTTGGGGATGTCCCAGTCCACGTTGACATAGATGCTCTTGTCTTCCAGTTCACGCTGGGGGGTCGAATCCAGGTCGATCCTGAAGGCGCCGTCGATGATGGCGGCAGACTCATCCGTGCAGATGTTGCCTGCCTGGATACGGCCACCCGGGCGGTCGCCGCCACAACCCTGCGCAATACCCATTCGGGGTTCCAGCCAGCCGTCGATGGCGTTGATCCGGGTCGGGTCGTCGCGGTCCAGGGGAATACCGCCTGCCTTGTACGAATAGTTGAGATTTCCGTTTGCGGTGTCTTTCCAATAGGTCGCGCCAAAGTTGATCGACAGGTTCTCTGTCGGCTGCCATAAAAGCTGCCCGCGCACATAGGTGTAATCAGAATCCTTCAGGCCACCCTTGGGGTTGACCACGTTTTTGACGTACGGATCGCGTTGCTCGTCGACCGCCGTGATGCGCATGGCGACCGTATCACCCAGTGGTACGTTGACAAAACCCTCCAATCGCAAGAGGGAATAGTCACCCACCGAAACGGCGCCGCCGGCGTCAAATTCTTCGGTTTCAGGCCGCTTGGTGATCACGTTGATCAAGCCGCCATAGGTGTTGCGGCCAAACAGGGTGCCTTGCGGGCCTCTCAGCACCTCGACACGTTCGATATCGACATAGCCGGCAAGCGCCTGTCCGTAAGTGGGAAGGTACATGCCGTTGTGATAGATCGGAACGGCAATATCGGTCGTGCCTGCCGTGCCTGCTCCGCGAATGACGGCTTGCGGGTTATTGCCGTAACCCGCAAGGGTCAGGCCCGGAACCGCTTTTTCCAGCGACAGGATACTGTCGATCTGCATATCGACCAGAACATCGCCGGATATGGCCGTTACCGCGAGCGGAACGTCCTGGAGGGCCACGACTCGCTTGGTCGCCGTGACAAGAACCTCCTCGAGGTCGCCGGCTGACTCTTCCTGGGCTTGGGCGGCCTGGAGGGAGAGGGCGGCAGTGATGGCGAATGCGAGTGCGTTTTTTGTGAGTTGCTGCTTACGTGTGCTGTGCGGGTTACTCATGTCGACTTGAACCTCATCGGTTTTGGATTGACGGTTTTAACTGCATTTTTACATCTCTGATCAACTATAGAACAAAAAGTACTGCGGATGCAAACATATATTTAGCATATAGATGATAAACATAATAGAAAAATTATTTAAATAGTAAAAACAATAATATACAAAGTGTATATTAATGAGTGCGCAGTCATCATTTAGCCATAAACTGCCTGAAAAACACCACGTCGCGGTTAATGGCCTGATCTCGTGTTGCCCCGCTAAACAGGTGTTCTTTGCCGGGGAAGACGTACAGAAGCGTGTCTTGCCTGCCAGCCAGGTGATGACGTTGTGCCGAGTTGTCCCATTTCGCGGGCACGACCGGGTCGCCTCGTGAATGCTGGATCACCAGCGGTGTATTGAAACCGGCCAACGGCGCGCCCTGCTGTCCAGGATCTCCAGCCAGCCACGCAGACCAGATGCTGGCGCCCTGA
>JAZBOH010000005.1:0-7848 GCA_036351055.1 Lysobacterales bacterium | reverse complement strand
GGTATTCGGCAATCCGCCTTCCGCCGTGGACCGCGAATCTTCGATCTGGATCAACCGCATTGCTACCCCGCTGGGTTCCATGATCATGGGGGTTCACGATAACGGCCTGTGCCTGCTTGAGTTTGCTGAGCGAAGGATGCTGGATACGCAATTAAAACGCCTGAGTCAGCGCATGGGCCGGGTATTCCTGCCGGGCGAACACCCGCTGATGGAACAGGTCAAACAGCAGCTGGATGCCTATTTCAATGGCAGCCTGCGGACATTCACCCTGCCCCTGCAGTCCCCGGGAACGGTATTCCAGGAGGCCGTCTGGCAGGAGCTGAGAGCCATCCCCTACGGTGAAACCCGGAGTTATTCCCAGGTCGCCGCACAGATCGGCCATGCCGACGCCGTGCGCGCCGTGGGTCGTGCCAACGGCGACAACCGCATTGCCATCATCATCCCCTGTCATCGCGTGGTCGGTTCGGGCGGCGAACCGACCGGTTACGGCGGCGGTATCTGGCGCAAGGAATACCTGCTCGCGATGGAGCAGGCGCAGGCCTTCCATCTGATCTGACCTGAGAGGGCAAGGTTCGCGCCTACATTGGCCAGACCCAGAGGATCATGGGGACGGAGACGGCAATGACCAGGAGTTCCAGCGGCAGACCCATACGCCAGTAGTCGCCAAAGCGGTAACCACCCGGACCCATGACCAAGGTGTTGTTTTTGTGGCCGATCGGGGTGAGGAAGGCGCAACTGGCCGCCACCGCGACGCTCATCAGGAAGGGGTCGGGGTTCACTTCCAGGCTGTTCGCGATATTCAGCGCCACGGGGGCTGCGATAACAGCAGTGGCGACGTTGTTCATCACGTCCGAGAGGGTCATCGTCACCACCATCAGGATCACCAGCACGGCCGCCGGCGAAAGGCTGGACGCGGCATTCACGATACTGGACGCGATCAGGGCCGTGCCGCCACTGCTCTCCAGGGCGACGCCGATCGGGATCATCGAGCCAAGCAATACGATGACCGGCCACTCTATCGAGTCGTAGACCTTGCGAACCGGGATAATGCCGGTCAGGACCATCAGAACGACCGCGATGCCCAGCGCGACCGGCAGGTAAATTACCCCCAGGCTGGCGAGCAACACCGCCGAAGCAAAAATCAGTACGGCCAGCCCGGCCTTCTTGCGCTGGGTGACCTGCAGCCCGCGTTCGGCCAGCGGCAGGCAGCCGAGCCAGGTCACGATGTCCGCCAATCGCTCCTCGTCGCCAAGCAGGAGCAGGATATCGCCGGCCTGGATTTCGAGTTCCCGCACCCTTTCGCTGAATCGTTTGCCCTGGCGCGAGACCCCCAGCAGGCTGACCCCGTGACGATACATCAGGCGCAGGGAAAGCGCCGAACGGCCCTCGATACGGGCACCCCGCGGCACCACGACCTCGAGCAATGACATGCCGCCTCCGGAAAAAACACCGTCATCCGAACGGCCGCTTTTTGCATACTCCAGGCCCAGCGCGCCAACCAGTCCCTCGATGCCATCTGGTGCCGCCTTAAGCACCAGCACGTCGTTTCGGCGGATTTCCACACGCCGCGCCATGCCCGGCTGGCGTTCGCCACGCCGCACCAGGCCGATGATTTCCGCCCCGTGCTCTGCAGCCGCCGCATCCAGGTCCCTGACACGTTTACCGATGGCCGATGAAGTTTCAGGCACGCTGACCTCGGCGACATAGCCCCCCAGTTCGAACAACTCCCTGGCCGCGTCGCTACGACCCCGTGCCAGGGGGATCAGGCGCCAGCCGATCAGCGCCACGTAGGCGACACCAACCGCCGCCACTGCCAGGCCGACCGGCGCAAAATCGAACATTCGATACGGTTCACCGAGTGCGTCGCCCCGGTATTCCGCGATCACGATGTTTGGTGGCGTACCGATCAGGGTGATCATGCCGCCCAGGATCGAGGCAAAAGACAGGGGCATCAGGGTGACCGCGGGGCTGCGCCCCGACTTGGCTGCTGCCTGCATGTCCAGCGGCATCAGCAGCGCCAGCGCCGCCACGTTGTTCATGACGGCCGACAGGGCTGCTGCAAACCCCGACATGATGCCGATATGACTGGCCGTCTTGCGCGAAGCATCCACCAGGTAGCGGGATAACAGCTCGATAACACCGGAATTGAACAACCCCTTGCTGACAATCAATACCAGGGCGATGACAACAACCGCGGGGTGACCAAAGCCCGAAAACGCTTTTTCAAGCGGCACCACCCCCGCAACGACGGCGACCAGCAGCGCTGTAAACGCCACCAGGTCATAACGCCAGCGACCCCATACCAGGAAGACAAAAACGAAAAAGAGCAGCGTGAACAGGATGACTTGGTCTGACATGGGTCTGTTTGTCTCTGGCCGGCCGTAGCCCCTTCAGTCTGACACATCGCAACTATTATTTTGAGACCACGCTATAATTTTCCCAGCAGAAAGGAGAGAGTCGATGAAACTGAAATTGCTTGCCCTCGTATTGATCACGTTTTCCATCACGGCATGTGACCGTGTCGGTAGTGACAGCTGGTGTGAAAAACTGAAAGAAAAACCCAAGTCCCAGTGGACGATGGAAGAAGCCGGTGACTACACCAAGTATTGCGTGCTCGGCGTTGACCCCAATAACTGGTGTGAAAAAATGGAGAAAAAAGACAAGGTTGACTGGACGGCGAGCGAAGCCGCCGACTACGCCAAGAATTGCGTTGGCCGATCTGACTAAACTTCGCTATCGCCGGGGTCCAGGCCCCAGTCGATGAGTATGTCACGGGCGGGTTTCGATCCGCCCGGGCCATGTCTGAGCACCGATTTCGTCCTTGAAAAACGGGGCGCTGGTGCGGGTTGGCTGACGCCGTCCACCTCGACCATGAGTTGCCTGGCCTGGATATGCGCATGCCCCGCCGTTTCACCGGGATCAAGCACCGGTGTACAGCAGGCGTCTGCGCCTTCCAGGATGTCGGCCCAGTCGTCACGTGACCTGGTCCGAAAAACGGTTTCCAGGCGCTGACGGATAACCGGCCAGTAACCCGGGTCATATTGCCGGGCAGTATCCAGATCGTCGATGCCCATCAATTCAAGCATATTCCTGAAAAACTTCGGCTCGAGCGGCGAGACAAAAATATGCCTGTCGTCCGCGGTGAGATATGCGGCGACGAATGGCGCGTCTCCGTCCAGCATGTTCTGGCCTTTTTTACGCCACATGCCCGCCGCCATGAAACCATGAAACGGAGTCAGCATGTTTAAGGTCCCGTCGATGATCGCGGCGTCGATGACCTGGCCTTTTCCGGAACGGGAAGCCTCCAGCAGGGCCGCCAGCAAACCCATGGCCAGGTAGGCTCCGCCACCGGCAAGGTCACCGGCCAGCATCGGCGGATAGAGCGGCCCGCTGCCTTTTTCACCGATCAGGTTCATTACCCCGGAGAGCGCAACGAAGTTGGCATCGTGCCCGGCACGTTCCGCCAGGGGCCCATCCTGACCCCAGCCGGTCATGCGGCCATATACCAGTCGCGGATTGCGTTCCATGCAAGTGTCGGGTCCCAGCCCAAGGCGCTCCATCACGCCCGGCCGGAAGCCCTCGAAGAAGGCGTCTGCCTTCTCACACAGGCGCAGTACAAGCGCTGCACCCTGCTGCGATTTCAGGTCCACCGTGAGTGTCGAGCGCCCCCGGTTCATCAGGTTGAACTGCTCCGGGATGTCAAAGCCGATACCGCCGCCACCGTGGCGTTCGATACGCAGAATCTCGGCGCCCATGTCCGCCAGCAACATGCCGCAGTATTGGCTGGGGCCGATACCTGCTATTTCGATGACTTTGAATCCTTGCAGTGGGCCCATCGGGAACTCCTGGTAAAACGGGTTTGTAAGCCAGCCAGTTTATCCCTTTCGCGATCCTTTCGACAGCCAGCGCCTCCGAGCCAAGGGGCATGGCTTGCCGGTACTTTTGCCCCTACAATGCGCGCATGGGAAATCGATTATCAAAGATCTACACCCGCACGGGTGACAAGGGCACGACCGGCCTCGGCGACGGTTCGCGCGTGGACAAGGACAACCTGAGGGTGGAAGCCTACGGCACGGTGGATGAACTCAACAGTGCAACCGGCTTGCTGCTGTCCGCGGAACTGCCCGATGAGGTACGTGCCTGCCTGGTCCGGACGCAGCATGAACTGTTCGACCTGGGCGGTGAGTTGTGCATGCCCGGCTATACCCTGGTCCCGGACGCTTACGTCAGCGCCCTGGAAAATGACCTCGATTCATTCAATGAGGACCTGCCCCCGCTGAAGGACTTCATCCTTCCAGGAGGTTCGGAATCGGCCGCAAGGTGCCACCTGGCGCGCACGATCGCGCGCCGCGCCGAGCGGCGCCTGATCAGCTTGTCCCGGGAAGAGGACATAAACGAGGTATCCATCCGCTACCTCAACCGCCTTTCAGACCTGCTGTTTGTTATCGCGCGGGTCCTGGCCCGGCATGATGGCGGCGCCGAAGTGATCTGGGTGCACGGCGACCAGCGCGGCTGAGCCCGGCCAAAAGCGCTCTTGCCCAGACGCCCGGGTCAAATTCTATCGAGGACTTTCCGGACCTTGCCGATGCCGGAACCCGGGCCGTCTCCCGCCGCCCGTTTTTGATGCACCTTGCCTGGATTACGCTCGCTATTGATGCACCGGGACGAGACTCCCGGAATCGGTTTAGAAGCTATGTTTCTGTTTTTCATATGGATTAACGCGATGGCACAAATAATGCATCTACAGGGTCAGAAGGGACTGCCTACCGTGCACCCTCGTCAATTTATCTAATGACCATTACCTGGAGATGCACCATGTACAAGAAATTTGCCTTTACCACCGCACTTGCATTGGCCTCCCTGGCCGGTGTTACCACTGACGCCCGGGCCGAGATCAGCGCCAATGCGGCACTGGTGAGCGATTACCGATTCCGCGGAATATCGCAGTCCAATGAAGATTTCGCCATTCAGGCCGGCTTCGACTATGCCGCTGAAAATGGTTTCTACGTTGGCACCTGGGGTTCCTCGGTCGACTTTGACAGCGTGTCGGGTTTTGACGGCAGCCTCGAACTGGATATCTATGCCGGTTGGGGAACGGATCTCGGTGAGAACTCCAGTATCGACCTGGGCTACATTTATTACGCCTACCCCGGCGACAACAGCAATGGGGAAGGTAATTACCAGGAAATCTACGCAAACTACGGCTGGCGTGACCTCAGCCTGGGCGTGGCCTATTCGGATGATTACTATGGCAATGCGGGTTCGTTCTGGTACCTGCAGGCCGGTTATGACTGGGGCTTTGCCGAAAACTGGGCGCTCTCCCTTCACGCCGGTTACAACTATTTCGACGAGGACGGTTTCCTTTCATCGGATAAAGGGCACTACGTTGACTACTCCGTTGGTGTGACCTGGTCAGTAGTCGGTGTAGACCTCGGTCTGGCCTGGGTGGGTACGGACCTCGATGAGGAAGATGTATTCGGATACAGCTGGGGGGACGATACGGCAGTGTTCTCGCTCTCGAAGAGCTTCTGAATTCAGGCCTCTGCCCGCCTTCCCGGCGGCCCCGAAAAGCGCCCCGAAAACCGGGGCGTTTTTTTGCATCGCCTCAAAATGTTACCTTATGCAACCAGGAAAACAGGAGAAACCGTTGATGCCCTTAAAAAACACTGTCCGCGTGGGACTTTGCCTGGCGCTGATTCTTACTTCACAGGCGCTGTTCGCGGCCGGCCAGGACAAACCCAGGCTGGTGCTTCAGATCACCGTGGACCAGTTGCGTGGTGACCTGCCGACCCGCTATTACGACCGCCTGGGCGAGGGTGGTTTCCGCTACCTGCTGGAAAACGGGATCGTGTACCGCAACGCGCACCATCCGCATGCCAATACCGAGACCATTGTCGGCCATACGACGCTGGCCACTGGGAGCTACCCGTCGGTGCACGGCATGGTCGGCAACCTTTGGTTCGACCGTGAAACCGGCCAGACCACCTACAACGTGGAAGACCCGGACTACCGCCTGCTTACGGCCGGTTCGGATGTTGACGCCGATGCCGAGATCGACCCCACGCAGCGCGCGGCCAAGACCGAAGGGCGCTCTCCCAGGGCCATCCTGTCGTCGACGTTTTCGGACGAACTGCGCGCCTCCAACGGCGGGCAGTCCAAGGTCGTGGGCATTTCGGTAAAAGACCGCGGTGCGATTTCCATGGCGGGCCATGCGGGCACCGCTTACTGGTTTTCCAAGGCCAGCGGAGAGTTCGTTACCAGTAACTACTACCTGGACAGTTACCCGGAATGGGTCAACGAGTGGAACAGCCAGCAATATCCCCAGCGTTATGCCAACACGGACTGGGAACTGATGCACGACCGTGACAGTTACTTTTTCGGCGCCTCCGACGACCGTCCCTGGGAAGCCGACATCGGTGGCTTTGGCCGGGTGTTTCCGCATCCTTTTGGTGACGGTGACAGCCCGTATTTCACGACCCTGCTGACCGTCAGCCCGGCCGGTGATGAACTGGTGCTCGACTTCGCCACGGCCGCGCTGGTCAACGAACGACTGGGCCAGGATGAAATCACCGACTTCCTGAGTATCAGCTTCTCGGCAACCGACTACGTGGGCCACACGTTCGGCCCCTCCAGTCTCGAGTCGGAAGAAAACATCCTGCGCCTTGACCGCACGCTGGCAAAGCTGATGGCCACTGTCGATGCACAGGTCGGACTGGAAAATACGCTCATTGTGCTCTCGGCAGACCACGGCGGACCTGACACGCCGGGCTACCTGAACTCCCTGGGCATTCCCGCCGGTTACGTCAACCCGGAGGAGTGGGACCGGGAATCCGCCATCGCGCGCATCAAGCAACTGTTCGGAATCGAAGGCAAACTCATCGAGACCTACAATCACCCCTATGTCTATTTCAGCCAGGAAGTGATAACGAATCCAGCGATCGACACCAGGGCCCTGGAGGCCGCCGTCGCAGCCGAGATCTCGAAATTCAAGGGCGTGTACACCGCTGTCTCAAGCACCGCGCTGCGTCTTGGAAATACGCCGGATAACAAAATCTACAGCGCCGTATTGAAAAATTTCCACCCCAAGCGCTCAGGCGACATCTTCCTGGTCTTCGAACCCAACTGGTTCATCAACGACATGGAAGGCCTGCTGGTGGCCTCCACGCACGGCTCGCCATGGCGTTACGATACCTACGTGCCGATCATTTTTGCCGGTTCCGGCCTGCAACCCAGGGTTGTCGACCGCGAGGTGTATACCGTGGATATCGCCCCCACGCTGTCTACTTTTGTCGGCGTGAAGCAGCCTTCGGGCACCCGCGGCCAACTCCTGGCCGAAGTGCTCGAAACACCGCAGGAGTGAGCCAATGAGCGGCAACAAGACCACCGAAACCGGGACCAGCGTCGAAGACTTCATCAACTCGGTTGATCAGGAACAAAAACGTAAAGACAGTCGGGACCTGCTCGCCCTGATGTCTGAAATCACCGGCAGCGAGGCAAAAATGTGGGGCAGCAGCATGGTCGGTTTCGGCCAATACCACTACCGGTACGAGAGTGGGCGCGAGGGTGATTTTTTTATCACGGGGTTTTCACCGCGAAAAACGGCGTTGGCGGTTTATATCATGCCGGGTTTCGACGGCTACCAGGAACAGCTCGCCAAGCTGGGGCCTTACAAAACCGGCAAGTCCTGCCTGTATCTGAAAAACCTGGATGGGGTGGACCGCGGAGTGCTGGAGGAGATTATCCGGGACTCGGTGGCCGTCATGCGCAAAAAATACGAGTGCAGCTAGTTGGAGCGGCGAGGGCCGCGATCGCCGAAGTAAAAAAGCCCGGGCAAAACCCGGGCTTTTT
>JAZBOH010000004.1:0-5738 GCA_036351055.1 Lysobacterales bacterium | reverse complement strand
GCGTCTTGCTTCCCTGCTCCCGCCGCTGGCGGAAGGCGGCTGCGCAAGACAGCATAAAGGAGTTTGCTGCTGGCTTCGCCAACTGCAAACATGGGGCGTCTTGCTTCCCTGCTCCCGCCGCTGGCGGAAGGCGGCTGCGCAAGACAGCTTCGCAAAGCGGCTTGGTAAAGAATGGAATCTTTGGTGCTTGATCATAAAACTCGCTTTTTTGAACTGGCGTTGCGGAAGGGAAACCTCCGTTTTGGCAGCTTTACGCTCAAATCCGGGCGCATCAGCCCCTATTTTTTCAACGCCGGCGGCTTTGACGACGGCGCTTCGCTCGCTGAACTGGCTGACTGTTATGCCGATGCCATCGTGGAATCCGCGGTCGGGTTCGACATGCTGTTCGGCCCGGCCTACAAGGGCATTCCCCTTGCCGCCGCCACCGCCATCGCCCTCTATGACCGCCACGGCCGGAATGTTCCTTATGCTTTCAACCGCAAGGAAGCCAAGGACCACGGCGAAGGCGGAACCATCGTTGGCGCTGCACTGAAAGGCAGGGTCCTCGTTATCGATGACGTCATTTCGGCCGGCACCTCGATGCGGGAATCGATCGGCATCATCAAGGCAGCACACGCCGAAACGGCGGGAATAGCCATTGCACTGGACCGCCAGGAACGCGGAACCGGCAGCCTGTCCGCGGCCCAGGAAGTGCAAGTCGAGCACGCTATCCCGTGCATTGCCATCGCCGGGCTGGACGACCTGGTTCACTACCTGGAGGCCAGTGACAACGACAGCATCGACATCGGCGCCATTCAGGCTTACAGGGAACGTTATGGAACACAAGGTTAAGAAAATGTCGCGTACCGCAGCCGTTCTTGCGATCACGGTGGCCGCATTACTGGCCAGCGCAGTCGCTATGGCCCAGAAGGTCTACCGCTGGGTCGATGAAGAAGGCCGAATTCACTACACCGAAGCCCTCCCGCCCGATTTCAAGGACAAAGGGCACGACATTCTGAGCGAGTCGGGCATCGTCACCGACGAAAACCAGAAGCTGACCCCCGAGGCGCCGCCGGAGGAAGAAACCGAACAACAGGCCGAAGCCGAGGAACTGGGCGAACTGCCCCGTGACTCTTCCGGCCTTCCGCGCCCCAAGCCACTGTATTCAGAGGCTGAAAGACAAGCCAAAATGGACAGTTTCCTGACCCTGCGTTACAAGTCGGAAGAGGAGATTACCGAGGCGCGGGACGTCGAAATCAAGCAACTCAACTACGACCGGCGGTTGCTGGAAGGTTCCCGTGACAGCATGAACGACTCCTACCGGGGGCAGATTCGCGTGGCCGCCAACAAGCAGCGCGCCGGGCTGGCCGTAAGCGAGGACGTGCGTTACCAGATTGCCGATCTGCAGCAGAACCTGGCCGAAAACGCCGACGAGCTTTCGAAGCTGGACCAGCGCGAACAGACCATCCGCACCGGTTTCCAGGAAGAGCTGGACAGGTACCGCTACCTGGTCGAAAAATACAAAGAAGAGGATTCCCGCTAAAGGGGACTTTTCCGGATGTATACACGCTGCCCAGGTTGTTCGACCGTGCACCCGGTCAACGCGGCCATCCTTGCGCGAAACGGTGGGCTTTACCGCTGTGGCAAGTGCAACAAGACCTCCAACGCATTGGAATCGTTGTTTGACGAATGGCCCGGGGCCGGCGGCAAGCCGGCCCAGGCCGGCGACCTGCCGACGCTTGGTATCGAGATCGACCTGGAACAGGCCGGCCACTCGAGGCTCAACCCGGAAGGCGCCAGCCTGACCGGCGAAATGCCCGAACCACCGCGGACACCGTCACGTGCCGGCCACTTTTTCTTGCGCGCCATCTGGCTGATCGGGCTGTTGGTGGTCGGCGGCATCATCATCGTCAAGCTGGCCGAGTTCAGCGGCCACCCGGTTGTCGAGCCGGAAGAAATCGATACGGCGCTGGTCAACCTGGGTATCAGGGAAGCGCCGGAGAAGCCTGTTTTCCGCGACCTGGGACTGATCCACCTGGTCAGCCGGGAATTGGCGGCCGACCCGGCCCGGCCCGGCCAGCTGAAGCTCCAGGCCACCCTCGTTAACCGGGCGACAAAAAGCCAGCCTTACCCCCTCCTGGAAGTGGTCCTGTTTGATGCAGAAGGAAGCCAACTGGCCACGCACTACTTTGAGCCGGCCGACTACCTGGCCGGCGGCAGTAAGCCCGCTGCCACCATGTCTCCACACGCCTACCTGCCCCTGTCCCTGCAAATTGAAGACCCCGGCGTGCGTGCTGTCGGTTTCGAGTTGAATTTCCACTAGAACGAGCCCCATTCCCATCCACGTTGTGGTAGGGTTGCACTTTGATTTCAGCACTTTCTTTTTCGAGCAAGACACACCCCATGAGCACGGCAAAAGCGAAAGAATCTGCCGCAGAAGCGGATCATCCCATTCCCCTCAGAAAGAGCGTTCAGACGGCCATACGCCATTACCTGGAAGATATGGGCAAGTCTCAGCCGGACAGCCTGTACCGTACGCTGATGGCGGAAGTCGAACCCCCGCTGATCGAGGAAGTACTGCGCTACACGCAGGGCAACCAGTCGCGGACAGCCAAGATACTTGGCATGACGCGGAATACGCTGCGCACAAAACTCAACCGTTACCAAATCGCGGTCAATAACCGAGGATCATGAACACATCAACTGAATCCCCCAGAGCCCTGGCGCTGATCAGCGTCTCGGACAAGAGCGGCATCATCGAATTCGCCACCAGGCTGGCCGGTTTGGGCTACGGCCTATTGAGCACCGGGGGCACCGCGAAGGCGCTGGCTGACGCCGGCCTGCCCGTCACCGAGGTCTCCGACTTTACCGGTTCACCCGAGATCATGGGCGGGCGCGTCAAGACCCTGCATCCCAAGGTGCACGGCGGCTTGTTGGGCCGCGCCGGCATGGACGAGGCCGTGATGGCGGAGCAGGGCATTCCGCGCATCGATATGGCTGTCATCAACCTGTACCCCTTCGAAGCCGTAACCGCCAAGCCGGACTGCAGTTTCGAAGACGCGATCGAGAACATCGATATCGGCGGTCCGGCCATGGTGCGGTCCGCGGCCAAGAATTTTGAATCCGTCGCCATCGTAACCAGTCCTGACCAGTACAAAATGGTTCTGGAAAAACTGGAAGTGGGAGACGGGAAGCTGGACCGCAAGACCCGGTTCGAACTTTCGGTTGCCGCGTTCAACCGCGTGGCGCAGTACGACGACGCGATCAGCAACTACCTGTCGGCCCGTGGCGAAGACGGCAGCGTGGAGGATTTCCCGGCCCAGGCCAACCCTTGTTTCGTCAAGGTCGCTGACCTGCGCTACGGGGAAAACCCGCACCAGCAGGCCGCCTGGTACCGCGACCTGTACCCCGCGCCCGGCAGCCTGGCCACGGCCCGGCAGCACCAGGGCAAGGAACTTTCTTATAACAACATCGGCGATGCCGATGCGGCCTGGGAGTGTGTGCGGCAGTTCGACGACACGGCCTGCGCCATCATCAAGCACGCCAACCCCTGCGGCGCAGCAGTTGCTGACAGCTGCGGCACGGCCTATGACCTGGCTTTTGCCACCGACCCGACTTCGGCCTTTGGCGGTATCATCGCTTTCAATCGCAGCCTGGACGCGGCAACCGCGCAGGAAATCATCGACCGCCAGTTCGTTGAAGTACTGATCGCTACCGGGTACGAGCCGGAAGCTTTGAAGCTACTGCAGTCAAAGAAAAACGTGCGCGTACTCGAGATAGCCGGCGGCAGGTCTTCGGCGCAGCAGGAGTCCAAGCGTATCGGCAGCGGCCTGCTGATCCAGACTTCCGACCTGCACCCGATCGTGCCCGCCGACTGCCGCGTGGTGACACGGCTGCAGCCCAGCGAGGAACAGTGGCGTGACCTGATGTTTGCCTGGAAGATCGCCCGCATGGTGAAGTCCAATGCCATCGTCTATGTGTCAGGCGGCCGCACCGTGGGTGTCGGCGCAGGCCAGATGAGCCGCGTCGATTCCGCCCGCATCGGGCGCTGGAAAGCCGAGGACGCCGGGCTGCCGATCAGCGGCGCCGTGATGGCCTCGGACGCATTTTTCCCCTTCCGGGACGGTATCGATACAGCCGCCGAAGCCGGCATCAAGGCCGTGATCGAGCCGGGTGGCTCCATGCGTGACGACGAGGTTATCGCCGCCGCCGATGAACACGGCATGGCCATGGTATTCACCGGTATCCGGCATTTCCGGCATTAACAAACGTTCTGGAGCGCGCCTTGCCTGCTCCTTCAGGAGAAACATCAAGATGAAAGTACTGGTAGTGGGTAGCGGAGGCCGCGAACACGCCCTGGCATGGCAAGCGGCCCGTTCCCCCGGCGTCGACACCGTTTACGTTGCACCCGGCAATGCCGGCACCGCCGGTGAGCCGGGCATCGAAAACGTCGCGATCTCTGTCAACGACCTCGATGGCCTGCTCAACTTCGCAAGGGAACAGGGTGTCGCGCTGACCATTGCCGGACCGGAAGATCCCCTGGTCAACGGTATCGTGGACAAGTTCAGTGCGGCCGGACTGGCC
This sequence comes from Lysobacterales bacterium, assembly GCA_036351055.1. Classification (GTDB taxonomy): domain Bacteria; phylum Pseudomonadota; class Gammaproteobacteria; order Xanthomonadales; family SZUA-36; genus JABDPF01. Next base: position 1,175 of record JAZBOH010000004.1, on the reverse strand, counting down.
TGTTTCGGTCCCAGCGCCGCGGCGGCACGGCTTGAAGGTTCCAAGTCCTTTGCCAAGGATTTCATGGCGCGGCACGGTATTCCTACCGCCGCCTACGGCAAGTTCACCGAGGTCGGACCCGCCATTGAATTCATCCGCGAGCAGGGCGCCCCCATCGTGGTGAAAGCCGATGGCCTCGCCGCCGGCAAAGGCGTGATCATCGCGCATGATACCGCCCGGGCCGAAGCCGCCGTTATCGACATGCTGGCCGGCAACGCATTTGGCGACGCCGGAAACCGCGTGGTGATCGAGGAATTCCTGAGTGGCGAAGAAGCCAGCTTTATCGTAATGGCCGACGGCAAGAACGTATTGCCCCTGGCCACCTCCCAGGACCACAAGCCCGTCGGCGACGGTGACACCGGCCCCAATACCGGTGGCATGGGCGCCTATACGCCGGCGCCGGTAGTCACCGATGCCATGCATGAGCGCGCGATGCGCGAGGTGATCATGCCGACCATCGAGGGCATGGCCGCCGATGGCGCGCCCTTTACCGGCTTTCTCTATGCCGGCCTGATGATCGCGGCCGACGGTGAGCCGAGAGTATTGGAGTTCAACGTACGCTTCGGCGATCCGGAAACCCAGCCCATCCTGATGCGCCTGCAGTCCAGCCTGCCGGAACTCTGCCTGGCGGCTGTCAATGGCCAGCTTGACCAACACGTTGCCCGGTGGGATCCACGCGCCTGCCTGGGTGTCGTTATCGCCGCACAGGGTTATCCCGGCAGTTATGAGAAAGGCCGCCCGATCAGTGGCCTGGACAGCGATTTCCCCGAACACGTCAAGGTCTTTCACGCCGGCACCCGCCTGGACGGCGAGCAGGTAGTCACGTCCGGTGGCCGCGTGCTGTGCGTTTGTGCTCTGGGTGAGAACGTCACCGAGGCCCAGGCAGAAGCTTACCGGGCCTGCAACAAGATCAGTTGGGATGGCGCCTTTACGCGCAGCGATATTGGCCAGAAAGCGGTGGACCGGGAACAGGACGCCGCCTAGGGAATGGATGTATCGCATCTTCTTGACGAACTGAATGAAGCACAGCGCGAGGCCGTCAGCGCCGGTGACGAGCACGTCCTGGTGCTGGCCGGCGCAGGCAGCGGCAAAACACGCGTCCTGATCCACCGGCTGGCCTGGCTCATCCAGGTCAG
>JAZBOH010000003.1:0-50076 GCA_036351055.1 Lysobacterales bacterium | reverse complement strand
TTTTCCCCGGCGGTAAAAGTGGCGTGAAACACCTCCTGCATCCTTGCGTCCATGGCCACGACGATCCGCGCGGGCGGTGCAGGCCACGGCCTGCTGTCAAACGCGGCCTGGGCCACGGCCGCCAGCGAAGAGACCGGAACAACCGGGACGTCCGCCCCCCAGGCCAGCCCCTGCGCCACGCCAATACCGATGCGCAGGCTGGTAAAACTGCCCGGCCCGCGGCCAAAGGCGATCGCCTCCAGGTCTATTGCCCCGATGCCCGCTTCGGCCAGGACGGAACTGACCATCGGCAGTATCAACTCGGCGTGTTTCAAAGGCGCGTGCTCGAATTTCTCCCGCAGTTCACCGTTCATGTCCAGCGCCACGGAACAGGTTTCGGCCGATGTCTCGATCGCCAGTATCCGGCTCATTGTAAAAATTCCTCTGCTTCCTGTTGGTTTGCAGCCTGCTTCATCGGCGGCAGGCTTTCAAGAAAAACCGGCCCGTAAGAGCGGGTCCGAAGGCGCGGGTCACAGATCACCAGCACGCCGTGGTCATTGACGTCACGGATCAGCCGGCCCGCACCCTGTTTCAAAGCGATGACGGCCTGCGGGAGAAACAGCCCGGTGAAGGGGTTGCCGCCGTTCCTGCGCAGCAGCTTGCTGCGCGCCTCGATGACCGGGTCATCGGGCATCGCAAAGGGTAGCTTGTCGATCACGACCAGCGACAAGGCATCCCCGATCACATCCACGCCTTCCCAGAAACTGGCCGAGCCCAGCAGCACACCATCGCCGGAGCGGCGGAATCGATCCAGCAGGATGCTCCGTGGCTGCTCACCCTGGACAAACAGCGGGAAGGAAACGCGTTCCGCCAACAGCTCGGCCGCATATTTCAAGGCGCGGTGCGAGGTAAACAACAGGAAAGCGCGGCCGCCGCTGGCCTCCAGCAGGGGCACGACCCGGTCCAGCAAGCCGGGTACAAAACCCGGATCACGCGGCTCCGGCAGGTGTTCCGGCAACCACAACAGGGCGTTGTTTCGGTAATCGAAGGGTGAATCCAGCTGCAGGGTCCTGGCGCCGGCCAGCCCCATGCGATCGGTGAAATGGCTGAAATCGCCCCTTACCGACAAGGTGGCCGAGGTGAACAGCCAGGATGCCTCGACCTGTTTCCTGAATTCTTCGAAAACCGAGGCGACGTCCAGCGGCGTGATGTGAAATGCGAAACCCCGCCCGCGGCGTTCGAACCAGCGCACCTCGCCATCCTGGGCTGCCGCATCGAAACGATCGAACGCGGCCTGTACCAGGCGCAGGCGTTCGATGCAGCCGTCCATGCCGCGCGCACGCCCTTCGAGCTTGGGAATTTCGGACCCCAGCGCCAGTATCGACTGGTCCAGCTCCTGCAATACCTTGCACACCGACGAATGGCCGACCAGCTCCGCCCAGGCGCCCCGGTCTGGCAGGTTTTCGGCGATCACCAGCTGCATCTCCTTGAGCTTCTGCAGGCAATCGGCGACCGGTTCGCGCAGAACCCCCATGGCGCCGGAGACCTCGGCGCTTTCAGCCAGGAAGTCGCGGCACAGGTCCTGCAGCTGGCGCGCCGACAGTGATGTGCTGAAAAATTTCGACGCGGTTTCCGGGGCCTGGTGGGCCTCATCGACGATAAACGCGGACGCGCCGGGCAGCACCTCGCCGAATCCACTCTGCTTGATCGCCATGTCAGCAAACAGCAGGTGGTGGTTGACGACCACGATATCGGCATCCTGTGCCTCGCGGCGGGCCTGCGCGACAAAACAATTGTCGAACTCGGGGCACTCCGAACCCATGCAATTGTCCGTGGTGGATGTCACCAGGGGCAACAACCCGCTCTCGTCACTGAGCACGCCGGAAATCGACAGGTCACCGTCCCGGGTTTGCGCAGACCAATCCAGCACGGCTTCCAGTTCCTGCACCGCCTCGCGCGACGGCAGCCGCCCCTCGGTGCGCGCCGTGTGCATCCGGTGCAGGCACAGGTAGTTGCTCCTGCCCTTTAGCAGCGCGGTCGTGACAGACGACCCCAGGGCTTCGCGAACCAGTGGCAAGTCGCGGAAAAACAGCTGGTCCTGGAGGGTCTTGGTGCCGGTGGAAATGATCGTTTTCTCGCCGCTGAGCAAGGCGGGAACCAGGTACGCCAGGGTCTTGCCGATACCGGTGCCGGCCTCGACCACCAGGGATTCCCCGCGTTCAAAAGCCTGCTGGACGGCGTCGGCCATCTGGATTTGCGCCTCACGCGGGGCAAAGCCCTCCAGCGCCTCGGCAAAGGGGCCCTCTTCACCCAGCAAAAAAGCACTGCTGTCCCGGCCCATCGCCGCGCTCAGAGCCCTTCGGGCTTGGTGATCATGCAGGACTTCGCTCTCTGCTCGGCCTCGACAGAACCACGGTGATCGCCGAGGTGCTCACGCGAGACGCTGATGGTTCGCCAGTTGCGGCTGCAGATTTCACCGACCCGTGGCCCCAGGTCGTAGGAACGCGATGCGAAATTCAGGGCCTGCTCGTAGTCACGAACCTGTAGCTGAACCTCCGCCAGGTTCTGCAGTATTTCCGGGTTTCGGGGCTGGATGCGCAGGGCGCGTTCCAGCAACATCGATGCTTGCTCGTAGCGGCCACTGGATTCCGCCGCAGAGGCGTCTGCCAGCAGTTCCGTCACCGCCGGGTTTTCCAGCGGGAAAACCTGTACGCCGGCACTATCCTGCTGCGCCGGCTGGCGTACGCGGGTTTCCACTTCGTGGCTTCCACCCGGCGCCGGGCCCGGCGAAGTGGCGCAGGCGCCGAGGAAAACCGCCAGGAACAGGACCAGGTTTCTAATTTTTCTTATTTCCAAACCATTTCTTCCAGATTGATTCTTTGCTGCTGTCCTGCGCCGTTGCGCCGCAGGCCGTCATGTCAAGCGGCTCCGAGCCGTCCACGTAGGGAATCTGTATGGCGCCGGCGCAGCCCTCTGCGCTCAACCTGCCGCTCTGTCCGTCCACCCACAAGTACTGGGCCCCATCGGGAACCCGCAGGTCGACCGGTTCGATCGGAAGCTGGCGGAACAGTTCACCCCAGATCCGCATGGCCGCGTTACTGCCGGTCACGCCGGCCGGGCTGAAGTCGTCCTTACCGACCCAGGCCACGGCAACGCGGTTACGAGTATATCCGACAAACCAGCTGTCGCGGCGGTCGTTCGTGGTGCCCGTTTTACCTGCCACGGTCACCTGCTTACCCATCTGTGCGGGCAGGGATTTCGCCGTACCCTGTTCCACCACCTGGGTCAGCGCGTAGTTCAGGACACCGATCGCTTCACGGTGTGCCTGCGGCATCAGGCGCAGCGGGTAACGGACCAGTTCCTCGCCGTTGGCGGTCTGCACCGCGGTCAGCGAGCGCAGGGGCACGCTGAAACCGGTGTTGGCGATCGACTGGTAGATCTGCGTCACCTCCAGCGGTGTCAGCTCCACCGCGCCCAGGAACACCGAGGGCACCGCGTCCACCTCGGCGCTGACTCCCAGTTGTTCGATCCGGCTGAGCAACTGGTTTACACCCACTTCCAGCCCGAGGCGCACGGTCGCCTGGTTATAGGAGCGGGTCAGGGCTTCCAGCAGGGTCACGTTGCCGTGCGAGCGGTTGTCGAAATTCTGCGGCGACCAGGTACTGCCGTCGGGCTGCTTGAGCGCGACCGCCTCGTCTTCGATGCGGGTCAACAGGTTGTAGTCGTTCACGTGCTCCAGGGCCAGCAGGTAAACCAGCGGCTTGATCACCGAGCCCACCTGGCGGCGGGCATGGATCGCGCGGTTGAAACCCGGGCGGTTCGGGTCGCGGTCGCCGACCAGGGCCCTGACCTCGCCGCTGGCGGTATCCGCCAGCACCACCGCACCCTGCAGGTCCGTGGGCAGGCCGCGCTGCGCCAGGTCGACCAGCCCCTTGCTCAGGGCCTGCTGCGCTTTCTCCTGCTCCGACGGCGACAGGGTCGTAAAGATGCGCAAGCCCTCGGTGCGCAAGTCGTCCTCCTGGTAGACCTGGGCCAGCTGCCGCCGCACCAGGTCCACGAAGGACAGGTAACGCGTGCCACGGGTGCGCGGAGACGGGGTGACGTCCAGGCCCCTGGCAGCCGCGGCTTCTGCCTCGGCCGGTGTCAACAGCCCGGTTTCCGCAAAGTCGGCCAGCACCTGGTTGCGCCGTTGGGTGGCCCGCTCCGGGTTGCGGCGCGGGTTGTAATAGGATGCGCCCTTGACCATGCCGACCAGCAGGGCCACCTCGTGCTCCTGCAACTGCTGCAATGGCTGGTCGAAATAAAATTCGCTGGCGCGGCCGAACCCATGCACGGCATAGGCGCCCTGTTGTCCCAGGAATACCTCATTCAGGTAAGCCTGGAGAATGTCGGCCTTGTCGTAATGCGCTTCCAGCAGTAAGGCCATGATGGCCTCGTTGACCTTGCGCAACAACGTGCGTTCATGGCTCAAGAAATAGTTTTTCACCAACTGCTGGGTGAGTGTGCTGCCGCCCTGCACGGCGTGCCCGGCTTTCAGGTTGGCCAGCGCGGCGCGCGCGATACCCCGCATGTCGACGCCGGGGTGGTGCTTGAAATTACGGTCTTCGATGGCCTGCAGGCCGGTCACCAATAGGGGTGGAACGTCTTCGATCCGGACCAGGGTCCGGTCTTCTTTTTGCAGGGGATAGATCGATGCAATCTCGGCAGGCTCCAGCCGCGTCAGGCCCAGTTCCTGGCCGTTCGAAACCGCCGTGACCGACTTGACGGACTGCCCGGTCACCACCACCCGGAAATGCTGTTCACCCTCCCGGCCATCCTGGAAGCGGAATGCGCGGCGGTAAATTTCCACCGTGCTGCCCTGGCGGCTGAACTGCCCGGGCTGCGATACCCGGGCCGTCTCGCGGTAACCCGCCACGCGAAGTTCAAGCAGCAGGTCGTCCAGGGTCATCAGCGCGCCCGGGTAGACCGCCAGGGGGCGCGCATACACCCGGCTCGGCAGGTCCCACTTGCGGCCTTCGAACTCGGTCGTGACCTGGTGGTTGAGGTAGGCCGTCCAGGGCACCAGCACGCCCAGGGAAATGCCGCAAAGCAACAGGAAAAGGCGCCACAGGCGCCCGCCCCACCGGTTCTTTGCAGGAACCGCCGGTTTCCGTTTTTTCGTGGTTTTTTTCTTCCTTGCCTTGGTCATATAAAGTGTAAAATAAGTCGTTTTATCCCCAGCGCCCTATGAACATGACACCAGCGGATCATGAAAACAAGCCCACCAGCACCGGCGTCCCGCTGCTCGGGAAACAGGCTGACGGCGATACCCCCATTCTGCTGACACGACGCGGCCTGGACGTTCCCGAAACACTCGCGGAAAGGCTGGCCGGGTTGCTGAAACAACTGGAGGCGGAAAGCGCAGGGCCCATTGTACTGACGGTGCTCAGTAATGCCGAGCAGGATCTGAACCCCTTTGCCCCGCTCGCTTTCGAAAAAGAGGATGAACCCGCGGGCGAACTGGCCGCGGGACTCGTTTCCTTGCTGGGCTCCGGCAATGTTTACGAATGGCACCGCTGGCCCGATCACGCCGCATACCTCTCCGCGGGCGCCCGGGAAGTCCTCGCGCGACCCGGTACAACGAACGGCAATGCGCTGGCGCGCCTGCAGGCCGCCGGTGGCCGTATCATGCTTTGCGACAGCCTGTTTCTGCATGACCCCGGCCGCGGGCTGTTCGGCCAGGAAGGGCTCGAACCGCACGAAGAGCGGCGTCCTGCCGCCTGGTCGCTGCTGAGCGAGCGGCTGGACGACTGGCTGCGCCACGGTGACTTGGAAACGGCCGCTGAGGATATCGCCGCTTACGCGGCAGCCGATCGCCCCGTCAGCCTGCACATTACCCACAGCTGGGGTGGTGGCGTCGCGCGGTGGATCGAGTCTTTTATCGATGCCAGCGATAACAGCGTCAACCTGCAACTGCGTGCAGAGGGGCCGCAAAGCGGAAAAGGCTGCGGTCAGCGCTATGCGCTGTACCTGTGCAACCGGCTCGAAACGCCGCTTGCCAGTTGGTGGCTGCAACCACCGATCCTGTCAACCGGGGATAGCCATCCCGCCTACCGCGAGATCCTGGCGGAAATACGGGAAAGGCATGGTGTGGGCCGCGTGATCGTCTCGTCCCTGGTCGGGCACAGCCTCGACGCGCTGGCCACGGGGGTCCCGACCCTCCAGGTCCTGCATGATTTTTATCCGGCCTGGCCTTTGCTGGGCATCCACCCCGGCCCCTACCTGCGGGACGGCGTAACGGCTGATCTCACCACGGCCCTGTCGGAGCACGAACTGCTGCCCGAGCTAAGCGACCACGATGCCGCGGCCTGGGCCGGGCTGGCAAGGCAATGGCGGGAAACCGTCGCCGCCCACGCGGTCCACCTGGCTGCGCCCAGCCGCTCGGTGGCCGGCATGCTGCGCCGGCTCGACCCGGCCTGGTCAGACGCCAGCATCGAACTCATTCCGCACGGCCTGCCCGACCTGCCCGGCACCGCGGACGTCATCCCCAGGGCGCGTGAAGACGGAAAACTGCGCCTGGTCATCCCGGGCCGGATCCCGCACGGCAAGGGCCAGAAACTGCTGCTCGAAGCCCTGCCCGAACTGACCCGCTACGCCCACGTCTACCTGCTGGGCGCGGACCGCTATGGCAAGGCATTTTTCGGCCAGGCGGGTGTCGACGTCATCCTGCAATTCAAGCGGGAGAAGCTGCGCAGCCTGCTGGCCCGGATCGGGCCGCACGCCGCCGGCCTGCTCTCCGTCGTTCCGGAGACCTTCAGCTACACGCTTTCCGAAATGCAGCAACTGGGCATACCGGTCATCGCCACGCGGGTCGGCAGCCTGGAAGAACGCATCGAAAATGGGGTTACGGGCTGGCTGATCGAACCCGATGCGGCTTCCCTGGTCGCGAAGGTACGCGAACTATACGAAAACCAGGCGCAAATCAGCGCCGTACGGACCCGGCTGCAGAAACTCGAGCAGGCCGGTCCCGGGCAAATGGTGCAGCGCTACGACGGCATCTGCCCGCCGCGGCCCGCCGGGCGGAAACTGGATCGTCCTTTTGGAACCCTGGCCGCACAGGCTGCCGGCCAGGCCGCAAACAGGCTGGAACTGGCTGAACAGGCGCGACAGCTCAGGCAACAGGCGGAAATCCTGCAGCGCGAGGTGGAGAGCCGGACGCGCTGGGCAGAGGAACGTGAACAGGCCCGCAAGGACGAAGAAAAGAAGCGCATCCGCTGGGTAGCAGAACTGGAGAATCAGCTGGATGAGCGACACCAGCAATTGCTGGATACGCGCCAGGCATACGAGCAACAGCTGGACAATCAGCGCAGGGAACAGCAGGAAATCGTCGGCAACCTGGAAGGCATGCTGGGCCGCCTCCAGGCCGAGCACGAGCAGGTGCTGGCCAGTGCTTCCTGGCGCATGACCCGGCCGCTGCGGTTTTTACGCCGGGTACTGGCCAACCTGGCGCGCGCCCAGGCCTGGAACCCGCTGCGCTGGCCACTCCTGGCCGCGCAGGCCTCACGCACCATCCGCACCCGCGGCCTGCGCGGCGCGCTGTTGCGCGCCCAACTGGACCAGGCAAACCTGGCCGTGCCCGACACCATCGATTCGGCGCAGGTCGCGGAAATCGGCGACCCCACTGCACCGCCGTGCATGCCTGCCGCTGAAAACCCACAGGTTTCCATCGTCATCCCGGTCTACAACAAGTGGGTCTACACGGCCGCCTGCCTGCGCTCGCTGGTCGAAACGCGCTGCCACAGCAGCTTCGAGGTGATCGTGGTGGACGACGGCTCGTCCGACGACAGCTATGAGCGGCTGCAGGGCATCGCCGGCCTGACCGCCATCCGCAACGAGGAGAACCTGGGCTTTATCGGCAGCTGCAACCGCGGCGCCGAGGCCGCGCGCGGTGAATACATCGTCATGCTGAACAACGACACCCAGGTACTGGACGGCTGGCTGGACGCCCTGCTCGATACCTTCACGCAGTTCCCGGATACCGGGCTGGCCGGCGCTCGGCTGGTCTACCCGGATGGCCGCCTGCAGGAAGCCGGCGGTATCATTTTCAACGACGGTTCCGGCTGGAATTACGGCAAGTTCGACCTGGCGGACCGGCCGGAATACCAGTACACCCGCGAGGCGGATTATTGCTCTGGCGCCTGCATCGTGATGCAAACGGAGCGGTTCCGCGAACTGGGCGGTTTCGACAGCCACTATGCGCCCGCCTATTACGAAGATACCGACCTCGCCTTCCGGGTACGCGCGCTCGGCCTGAAAGTCCGCATCCAGGCCAGGGCGACCATCGTCCACCACGAGGGCATTACCTCGGGCACTGACCTCAACAGCGGCGCCAAGCGCTTCCAGGCGGTCAACCGCGACAAGTTCCTGGAACGCTGGAAAGACCAACTGCCCGCCTTCCCCGCGCCCATCGTCGACCCGGAGGACCGGGCCGAAATACGCCGCGCACGCGACCACCACCTGAAGGGCCGTGTACTGGTTATCGACGCCTACACGCCCGAGCCCGACCAGGACTCGGGCAGCATGCGACTGGTCTACCTGCTCAAGTGTTTTCGCGACCTGGGGTACGGCGTGACCTTCATGCCCGACAACCAGGCTTTCGCCGGCTCCTACTCGGTGGATCTACAGCAGGCCGGTATCGAGGTCGTGTACAACCCCTGGCTGGGCTCCTTGCAGAAATTCTTCAGCGACCGCGGACCCGGGTTCGACTTCGTCATGGTCAGCAGGCACTACGTCGCGTCGAAATACCTTGGCCTGGTGCGCAAACACTGTCCGAATGCCCGTTTCCTGTTTGACACGGTCGACCTGCACTATCTCCGCGAGGAGCGCATGGCCGAGTTGGAGGACAGCCTGCCCCTGCAGAGAACCGCGGCCCAGACGAAACGCTCTGAACTGGCCGTCATCAATGCCTCCGACGCCACCCTGGTGGTCAGCCCGGTGGAAAAAACCGTGCTGGAAGACGCCGCGCCTGGCGCGCGTGTGCATATCATTTCCAACGTGCACGAAGTGGTTGGCAGCCGCAAGCCCTGGTCCGAACGCAAGGACCTGTTTTTTGTCGGCGGCTACCAGCATCCGCCCAATATCGATGCCGCGCAGTGGTTCGTGGGCAGCATCTGGCCCTTGATCCACGAGCAGTTACCGGACGTTGAATTCCACCTGATCGGCAGCAAGGCCCCGGACTCGGTGCGCGCACTGGACGGCAACGGCGTGCGTTTCCAGGGCTTCGTGGAGAGCATGCAGCCCTGGCTGGACAATTGCCGCCTGTCGGTGGCCCCGCTGCGTTACGGCGCCGGTATCAAGGGCAAGGTCAACATCAGCATGAGCCATGGCCAACCGGTCGTCGCCACGCCGATGGCGGTCGAAGGCATGTTCGCCCGGCCCGGGCGTGACGTGATGGTGGCGGAAACCGCGGAAGATTTTGCCGCGGCGGTCGTGCGCATTTACCAGGATGAAGACCTGTGGAACCTGGTTTCGCTATCCGGCCAGGAAAACGTCAACCGATATTTCTCGGTGGAAACGGCCCGGCTGGGCTTGCAGGAACTCCTGACCTCGCTGTCCTGAGAACAGTGGGAGCGGCTTTAGCCGCGATTGCTTTTTCCTGGAACTCAAAAACGGGCGTAAACCGCCCGTTTTTTTATCGCGGCTAGAGCCACTCCCACCATGACGCCAAGCTACTATCAGGCCGCCCCTTGTCTCAACCTGCGCGCCTCGATTACGTTCGAAACGCTGTTCAGCCGGCTCAGCAATTCACTGAGCTGCTCGAAGTCGCGCACACGGACCTTGAGGTGAATGGCCACCTCGTCCAGCGACTCGTCGAGACGGCTGCTGATGTCGGTCACCTGTGTCTCGGACGTCGAGAGCACCGTGGAGATGTCCCGGATCAGGTCGCGGCGGTCGTAGGCGCGCACCAGGATCTGCACGGAATAACGGGTGGCCGGTTTTTCACCCCAGCTCACCTGCAGCAGGCGCGGGCTGTTTTCGGACCGCCAGTGCACGACCTGGCCGCAGTCTTCGCGGTGGATGGTCACGCCCCGGCCTTGCGTGACATATCCAACAACCGGGTCGCCCGGCACCGGGTGGCAACACTTCGCCATGGTGGTCATCAGGTTGCCCACGCCCTCGATCACGATGTCATCGCTGCCGGCTGCCTGGTCCGTGCGTTGCCGCACGGGCGCCTTGGACACCAGGTCTTCGGCCTGGGGCTCGGCTTCAGCAGCTTTTTTGCGGGCGATGGCATTGATGACCTGCCCGGCGGTCAATTCGCCATTGCCGATCGCCACGTAAAGGTCGTCGACCGAGTTCTGGTGGAAGCGCTCCAGGATCTCGGGCAATTCCCCGAGGTCGGTGCCCATGCGGCGGTTCTCCGCCTCCAGCGATTCCCGGCCCGCGCGCAGGTTCTCATCGCGGCTTTCCCGTTTGTACCACTGGCGGACCTTGGCGCGGGCGCGCGGTCCGTTGATGTATCCCAGCTTCGGGTTGAGCCAGTCGCGGCTCGGGTTGGGGTGCCTGGCGGTCAGGATTTCCACCCGGTCGCCGGTGCTGACCTGGTGGGTCAGCGGCACGATGCGGCCGTTGACCTTGGCGCCGCGGCAACGGTGCCCAACCTCGGTATGCACCTGGTAGGCAAAATCCAGCACGGTCGACCCGAGCGACAGGTCGACGACCTGGCCTTGCGGCGTCAGGACATAAACGCGGTCCTCGCTGGTCGCGGAGGTAAAGCTGTCAAGCAGGCTCTTATCGTCCAGGTCCTCGGCGGACGAGTCCAGCAACTGCCGCATGACCGCAATCTTGTTGTCGAAGGCCGGGTCATTGGGCCCGCCTTCCTTGTAACGCCAGTGCGCCGCCACGCCCAGCTCGGCGTGCTCGTGCATCTCCTGGGTGCGGATCTGCACTTCCACGGCCTTTCCTTCCCGGTTGGCGACCGCCGTATGCAGCGACTGGTACTGGTTGCCTTTTGGCGTCGTGATGTAATCGTCAAACTCGCCCGGGATCGGCTGCCACAGGGTGTGGACCAGGCCCAGGGCGCTGTAACATCCCGGCAGGTCATCGACCAGGACCCGCACCGCCCGCACGTCAAAAAGCTGGTGGAAATCCAACCCCTTGCGCTGCATCTTCTTCCAGATGCTGTAAATATGCTTGGGCCGGCCCTTCACCTCGGCAGCGATACCGGCCTCCGCCAGGGCGTTTTCAAGTCGCTGCATGAAGCGTTCGATAAAGGCCTCGCGCTCGGTGCGGTGCTCCGCCACCAGGTTGGCGATCTTGCGGTACTGGCCCGGTTCGAGGCGCCGGAAGGACAGGTCTTCGAGTTCCCACTTCAACTGCCAGATACCCAGGCGGTTGGCCAGCGGGGCGTGGATCAGCATCGTTTCCCTGGCCAGGTTTATGCTGTTCTCGTCATCCGCATCGGTACGGCGCAACAGGACCAGTTGCCACGACAGGTCGATCAACACCACGCGCACGTCCTTGACCAGCGCCAGTAGCAGGCGCCGCAATCCCTCGGCGCTGCGTTCCGTGGTCGTCAGCGGCTGGCCGGATTCGTAATGTTTCAGCTTCTCCAGATCGTTCAGCTGCCGCCTTACCTCGGCCGGCAAATTCTTGATGATGCCTGATATATCAGTCCCGTCGAGCCCGGCAACGTGGGTCAGCGCGCAGCAGATCGTGATGGGGTCGGCCGACAGGGCATCGAGGATCTCGAGCAGTTCCATGACGCGGTCGGTTGCTTCACCGCCGAGTGACCCGGCCGCGTAGAGATCCTGTAGCAGGGTCAGGCAGATGTCGCTGGATGGGCCGACCGATTCGCGGTAGCGGGCCAGCCACTGCTCGAGCTCGGCCCGGGTACGCAGACCCTCGCGCGCCCGCGCCGGCAGTTCACCTTGTTTGTAGGCCTGAATGCTCATGCTGTGCCCATTGTATCAACAACCGGTCTGCCGCCACGCATCGGCCAGGCGCTTTTCGGACACTTTTTCGGCAGTGCGAAGCCTTTGTGCGAAGATTGACACGCGGTACTCCTCCAGCAGCCAGCGATAGGCGTCCATGGCCTCGTCGTAGGCCTCGCCGGCCTCCAGCGCCGCCAGGTATCGTGACCACCAGGGCGCGACCAGCGCCATGCGTTTCGCGTCGCGCAGCGGATCCTGGGCCAGTTGCAGCAGTCGTTCCTCGAGCGCCCGCAGGTAGCGCGGGTAGTGCTGCAGGCGGCCCGGAAACAGGTCGGATACGAAACCGGGGTAAAACAGGTCTTCCAGCTGGGTGCTGATGTCCTCGAAGGCCCCGGCCTGTGTTTTCCGGAGAGACCCGTAAACCCTGGGCGCCACTTTTCCGTACCGTTGCAGGGCCTCGTCCAGGAACGCCGCCTGTTTTTGCAGGGTCCGCCCGAGTTCAGCACGGACCCGGCCGACCAGGGCCCGGAATTTCGCCTCGTCACGCACCGCACCGAGTTCGCCGGCCGCGTCGGCCAGGCTGCGCTGGACCAGGTCGGCGATCAGCCCCGGCGTGCTGCCGATACTACTCCAGGCCAGCTGCGCCGGCCGGCCCAGGCCGTGGTGGTTGTTCAGGTATTTCAGCTTGTCGGCCAGCTGGAAAGCGAGCAGGCGGGTGACGCCACCGGCGTGCGCATGGGCCGCCTCCTCCCAGGTATCGAACAGGCGCAGGCCAACGGCATCTTCCTGGTCGACCAGGGCCGGAAAAGCGGCTACCCCGGCGCCCGTGGTCACCCGCGTTTCCAGTTCACCAAAGGCCCAGTCTTTTTCGCCGTCCCGGTTGTAGTCCGCCCCCTGCCGGTCCATGAACCGGCGCTGCGCCTTCTGGCCCAGGCGCTGTTGCAGTTCGGCCAGGTCGCGGCCCGCGGCCAGGCATTCACCTTGCGGGTTTTCCACCCGTACCAGGAAGCGGAAATGATCCTCGATGCGGGTCTCGTCGAGGTCCTCCGCACGGACTTCCAGACCGGTCATGCGCCGAAGTTCCGCGGCGCAGACCGCGAGCATGGCCTGGCTCTCCCGGCCGCGCATGGTTTCGGCCAGCGCGTCGGCAAAGGCCGGCGCCGGGGTCAGGGAGCGACGCAGGGGTTTTGGCAATTGCCGGATCAGGGCAACCAGCTTGTCCCGCAGCAGGCCCGGCACCAGCCATTGCAGCCGCCCGGGATCCAGCGTATTCAACAACTCCAGCGGCACCGCCAGGGTCACGCCGTCGTCCGGCTGCCCCGGTTCAAAGTGATAGGACAGGGCAAACCGGCGGCCACCGGACTCCAGCTGGTCCGGGAACAGGTCCTCCGGCGCGGCGCCGGCGTCGTCGCTGATCAATACGTCATGGCCGAGGTAGAGCAGTCCACGGTCCGCATCCCCCAGGCCGGACAGCCAACGCTCAAACGACTTCGCCCCGGTCACGCCTTCCGGGATACGCGCATCGAAAAAGTCGAACAGCACCCGCTCGTCGGACAGCACGTCGCGTTTACGGCGCTTGGCTTCCATCGCCTCGACCTCGGCCTGGATTTTCCTGTTGTGCTCACGGAACGCCGCCCGTGTATCCAGTTCGCCGCGCACCAGCGCCTCCATGATGAAAATCCGCCGTGATTCCGCCGGATCGACGGTCTCGTAGCGGGCCCGGCGTTTTTCCACGATCACCAGGCCGTACATCGTCACCTGCTCCCAGGCCAGCACGGCCCCGCGTTTACGCGACCAGTGCGGGTCAAAGTAGTGCCGCTTGAGCAAGTGGCGGCCCTTGTCCTCGATCCATTCGGGCTTGATCACCGCGTTGATACGCCCATATGGCCGCGTGGTCTCGACGATCTCGGCGGCCATCAGCCATTTCGGCTTGCTGCCAAACAGGCCGGAACCCGGGAAGATGTAGAAGGAACGTGAGCGCACACCGGTATAGCTGTTGTCCTCGGGGTGCTTGAGGCCGCAATGGCTGAGCAAGCCGGTCAGCAGGCAGCGGTGCACGAGGTCGTAGTCCCCGTGTTTTCCGCTCAGTTTGAGGCGGTCCTCACGGGCCTGGTCGCGCAATTGCTGGTACAGGTCGAACCACTCCAGCACGCGCTGCCAGTTCAGAAACTCGCGCCGGCAGCGTTTGCGAAACTGGTTGCCGGAAATCGACTTGCGCAGATCGCGCAGGTATTGCCACAGTTTTAGCAGGGTCACGAAATCGGACAGGCCGTCGGCAAAACGGCCATGCGCCTCGTCGGCAGCGGACTGTGCCTCCAGGGGACGTTCCCGGGGGTCCTGGATGCTGAGCGCCGCGGCCAGCACCATCATGTCCTCGAGACAGCCGCTGGCGGCGCCCTCCTCGACCATGCGCGCCAGGCGCACATCCATCGGCCAGCGCGCCAGGCGCTTGCCGGTCTCGGTGACGGCGCGGTCCTCGTCCAGCGCGCCCAGCTCAAACAGCAACTGGTAGGCGTCGTTGATCATGCGCGGTGCCGGCTTGTCGACAAAAGGAAAATCCTCGACCGAGCCGAGCCGCATGGTCAGCATGCGCAGGATGACCGAGGCCAGGGAAGTGCGCAGGACCTCCGGCTCGGTGAACTCGGGCCGGCTGTCGAAATCGGCCTCGCTGTACAGGCGTACGCAGGTGCCGGGACCCAGGCGGCCGCAGCGCCCGGAGCGCTGGCGGGCGCTGGCCTGGGACACCGCTTCGATGGGCAGGCGCTGGATACGGCTGCGGTGCCCGTAACGGCTGATACGGGCCAGGCCGGAATCGATCACGAAACGGATGCGCGGGACGGTCAGAGAGGTTTCCGCCACGTTGGTGCACAGGATGATGCGCCGCTTGTCTTCCGGGTGGAACACTCGCCGCTGTTCGGCCGACGACAGCCTTGAATAAAGCGGCAGTATCTCGGTCTTCAGCGCGGCATGCGCGCCGCCCTGGCGGCGCAGGAAGTCGCTGGCTTCGCGAATCTCCCGCTCGCCCGAAAGAAAAACCAGGATGTCGCCCTGCGGGTCGATGCGGTTGAGGCGCCGCACCCCGTCGGCAATGCCCTGGTACAGGTCGCGCCCGCCGCGTTCCTCCTTGTCGCCGTCTTCTGAAAGCGGCTGGTAAACGATATCGACCGGGTAACTGCGCCCGGAAACCTCGATCACCGGCGCGTTCGAGAAATGGGCGGAAAACTTTTCGGTATCGATGGTGGCCGAGGTGATGATCAGCTTCAGGTCCGGCCGCTTCGGCAGCAGGGTTTTCAGGTAACCGAGCAGGAAATCGATGTTCAGGCTGCGCTCGTGGGCCTCGTCGATAAGGATGGTGTCGTACTGGTCCATGAAACGGTCGCCCATGGCCTCGGCCAGCAGGATGCCGTCGGTCATGAACTTGATATAGCCGTCGGGGCTGCTGCGTTCGCGGAAACGCACCTGGTAACCGACCGCCTCACCCAGTTGACAGCCCAGTTCCTCGGAAACCCGGTCAGCCATCGCGCGGGCGGCGATACGCCGCGGCTGGGTGCAGCCCACCAGTCCGCGCAGCCCCCGTCCCGCCTCGAGGCACATCTTGGGTAGCTGGGTGGTTTTTCCGGACCCGGTTTCGCCCGCCACGATGATGACCTGGTGATCCCGGATCGCTTCCAGTATTTCCTCCCGGTGCGCCGTGATCGGCAGTTCCGGGTCATACGACAGCGGCGGTACACCACGCTTTCTGCGTTCGACCTTTTCTTTTGAACGGGCGAAGCGGAGCAAGACCTGCTGCAGTGCACGCTCGACATTCCTGCCCTGCTTCAACTGCCGCGAAATCGTGAACAACCGCTTGCGGCACCAGGCCGCGTCGGCCGACATGATGCTGCCCAGCTGCGACCTGGTCTCAGCCATGATAGAAGCGGTTTTCATAGGAGCCCGATTATAGGTTGCAGCAGCGCAAGCCGCGACCGGTTTCCACCAAAGCCAGGTGGTAAGACACCCAAACTATTATCGCGGCTGACGCCGCTCCTACTTTATAATTACCCGATGAAAATCAACTTCCGAAGCGATAACGAATCACCGGCCGCCGAAGCCATCATGGCGGCCATCCTCGAGGCCAATGCCGGCCCGGCCTGGGCCTATGCCGATGACCAGTGGTCGGCGCTGCTCGACCGGGCGTTCAGCCGGCTTTTTGACTGCGAGACGACCGTGATCCCCCTGAGTACCGGGACCGTGGCCAACAGCATCGGGCTGGCCTCGGTCACGCCGCCCTGGGGCGCCGTCTACTGCCAACGCAACGCCCACATCTACAACGACGAAAACGGCGCACCCGAATTTTTTGGCAACGGCCTGCGCGTGGTTCCGGTGGACGGCGATGATGGCAAGATCGACGTACCGGAATTGTTGCGCCTGGTCCAGGCCAATACCGGGCATGGCGTGCACAGCTACATCCCGTCCGCAATCAGCCTGACCCAGAGTACCGAGTGCGGGACGGTTTACCGGCCTGACGAGGTTTCCGCCGTGACGGCGGCGGCCAGGAAACTGGGCATGGTCAGCCACATGGATGGCGCCCGTTTCGGTAACGCGGTGGCTGCTCTCGGTTGCCACCCGGCCGATATCACCTGGCGCGCGGGCGTCGAGATGCTGTCATTCGGCGCCAGCAAAAACGGCTGCATGGCCGCCGAGGCCCTGCTGCTGTTCGCCAAACCCGGGCTGAAGACAACGGCCGAGCGCATGCGTAAACGGTCCGGCCACCTGCTGAGCAAGATGCGCTACGTCTCGGCGCAATTGCTGGCCTATATCGGCGATGACCTTTGGCTGGAACTGGCCGACCATGCAAACCGCCAGGCGGCGAAGTTTGCCGGCGCGGTTTCAAACCATGCCGGGGCCTCGCTGGCGTTTCCGGTCGAGGCCAACGAGGTGTTTGTCGCCTGGAACAGCGAAGGGTTCAGATCCCTGGAGGACCAGGGCATTGAGTTCCTGATGTGGCCCGGCCGCGACGACCTGGCACGCTTTGTCTTCTCCCACTGCACCACGGACGAAGAAACGGACACGCTCTGCCAGGCACTGAAGTAGGAGCGACGTCTTTATTGTTCTTTGATCAGCGAGGGCCGGTCGAACAGTTCGGCCAGGGTCAGCAGCAGGCGCTGCGGCGAATCGAGCTGTTTTCTGTGCTCCATTAATCGGATCGCCAGGCCGGGTTCGTCGGTAATGATCACGTCCACGCCACGGCTGGCCATGGCCGACATGCTGACAGCGTCGTTCACGGTCCACACCATGACTTCCTTGCCCTCCTGGTGCATGCGCCTGACCAACCCGCGCGTCGCGGAACGGGCATTCAAGGCCAGGAAATCGACGTCCAGGCGGGCCAGGTCGCCCACCGCGACCGAGGACAGCAGCCCTACCTTCCAGTCCGGCCGCAGCCGTTTCATCTCGCGCACGCCGGGCAGGCTAAGGGACATGGCCACCACTTGCTCCGCCATGTCCAGGCTGTCGACCACGTCCGCCACCGCCTGCTCCAGGTTTTTCTCCGCACCGTAGTACTTCAATTCGATGTTGACGCGGATCTTCCCCTTGCACAGTTCGAGCACGTCCCTGAGGGTGGGAATGCGCTCGTCGCTGAACTCCAGATCGAACCAGGAGCCGATATCCACCCACTTCAATTCGCGCACCGTGCTTTCGGCCACGACCGTGGGTACGCCGCCAACCTTCTTCAGGTCGCTGTCATGGATCACCACGATCTCACCGTCGGCGGCTTCCTGGACGTCAATTTCGACCCAGTCCGCCCCGCTGTCGATCGCCAGTTGAATGGCGGCAAGGGTATTCTCCGGCGCCGCGGCGGATGCACCCCGGTGGGCCATCACCTGGGTATCGCTTTCAAACTCGAACTGGCTCGTGACGCCATAAACCAGGAGCAGTGAAACCAGGAGGCCCGCGCACAGGCCGAGGGTCATCCTGTTCCGGCTCAGCCTGAACCCGGAAGCCCGCGAAGCTCCCTGGTAGATCGTCGGGTCGGTTTCACGGGACAGGCCAAAAGCGTTGAACAGCTTCAGGATCAGGAGGCACAGCATGGACGTGCTGACAAAGGTCACCAGGAAGGATCCCGCGAGGCCAAAAAGCGACATGAAACCCAGAGCCAGCAACAGCGCGTTGGGCGACTGGATGTCGGATGGCACCAGCAGCCAGGAAACCAGGGCCGCCAGCACCGATACGAGCGCCGCCAGGGCCAGGCTGAAAATCAACCAGCCCAGGAAGGCGCGCAGAATATCCAGCCGCCTGCCCTTGCATGAGCGCACGCTGGTCGCAATGGCCTGGCCCGGGCTGTGACCACCCAGCAACAGCAGCGGTATGCAGAAGGCCCAGCCACTCGCCAGCCACAACATCAACGCAGCCCAGGCGGCGGCCACGAACCCGGCGAGGGTCAATGCGATGTACCACTCGGCCGGCTTCTCGGCCAGGTAGAAGTTGATGTCGTATTGAGAGAGCAGCAACAGGTAAACAAGACCCAGGGCGGCCAGGAACGGCAGGCTGTAAAGCAGGACCCGCAGCAGGATCAGCGCGGCGAGGCCAAACAGGCGTGCCGCGTGCCCGGCCAGGAATCCCAGCACGCCCGGCACCGGCGCCGGTTTGCCCTTTTCCACCAGCCAGCCCACCATGATCAGCGCGGCGTATTCAAGAAACAGGATGATTGAATAGATCGAGGCCAGCACGACGAAGGCGCTGAAGCCCGCGGGACTCAAGATAAAGAAAACGATGTCCTGGTCGGACAGCGCGGCGTCACCGGAAAGCAATACCACCAGGCGCAATAAAAATGTCGCCAGCGGGGCAAGCAAAACAAACACCAGGACGGTGACCGCCAGGTGGATCGCGAAAAACGACCGCCAGTTGGTCCGGAAGCGGTCAAACAGTCCGCCGATGTCATTCCATGCCTGGCTCATGCACTCCTCCTTTTGATTCCGAATCGTACACCGGCGCAGCGCAGCGCTGAAACCTTAAAGCCCCCCGGCGGCGGTTTCATTCTGACCGAAGGCAGTCCAGCAAGGACAGCATGTCCTCCGGAAGCGGCGCTTCGAAACAGGCAGTCTGACCGTCCCCGGGATGTACCAGGGTCAGGCTCCTGGCGTGCAGCGCCTGGCGCGGAAAGGCACGAACGGCTTCGAACTGGCTTTCAGTGAACAGTTTACGGCTCCGGGGGTTGCGCCCGTACACCGGGTCACCCACCAGGGGATGCCCCAGGTGGGTCATATGCACCCGTATCTGGTGGGTGCGCCCTGATTCAAGCGAGACCTCGAGCCAGGTGGTTGCGCCGAGGCGCTGGAGAACCCGGTAGTGGCTGACCGCGGGGCGCCCGGACGCCACGACCGCCATGCGTTTGCGATCCCTCGGGTGCCTGCCGATCGGCGCGTCTACCGTACCGCTGCTGACGATGTCGCCAAAGACGATGGCCCGGTAGACGCGGCTCATTTCGCGAGACTGCAATTGACGCACCAGGCTGGTGTGGGCACGCAGGCTGCGGGCCACGACCATGACCCCGGAGGTCTCCTTGTCCAGGCGGTGAACGATGCCGGCGCGTGGCAAGGCGGCCAGGTCGGCGTCGTGGTGCAGCAATGCATTCTGCAGGGTGCCGTCCGGGTTGCCCGCCGCCGGATGCACCACCAGCCCGGCAGGCTTGTTCAGCACGATGATATCGGTATCGGCGTGGATCACGTCGAGCGGAATCGCCTGGGCCTGCACCTCGCCCTGGTGCTCGGCGACTGCCTCGAGTTCCAGTACCTCCCCGCTGCAGACTTTGTACGTGGGTTTCAGCTGGCGCCCGTCTACTTTCAGCTCACCGCTCCGGATCCATTTCTGCAAACGGCCACGGGAGAAATCGGGGAACAGTTCGGCCGCGGCCTGGTCGAGGCGCATGCCCTGCTGGCTCGCGGCAACGCTGGCGGAAAGGCGGATTGTTTCGGAATTGTTCATTCAGCTTCATTCTCGCACAGGGGGCGACGTGCGGGTAAGAGTGGCTTTAGCCGCGATTGCCGGACCCGCCCAGGTTCGCAAAATAAGCATTCGCGGCTCAAGCCGCTCCTACAATAAGTGCAGGTTTTCCGTTATCATTCCGCTTCCATCTTATCTTTGGTTTTTTGCAATGCGGTCTCACCCCGGTTTTTCCAGAATAATCCCCATTCTCGCGCTCGCCCTGGCCATGCTGTTCGCCGGTTGCAGCAAAGACCGGAAAGGTGTTTCGGACTACACCGCCGACGAGTTGTACAACCGGGCAAAAAGCGCGCTGGACGCCAGCTCCTGGGATCGCTCGATTGGCCTGTACAAGGCCCTGCAGACCCGTTACCCCTTCGGCCGTTTCACCGAGCAATCGATGCTGGACCTGTCCTATGCCTATTTCAGGCGCGGTGCGGCGGAGGAAGCGCTCTCCACACTGGACCGGTTTATCCGCACCTACCCGACGCACCCCAGCGTGGATTACGCCTATTACCTGAAAGGCCTGGTCAACTATGAGCAAAACCTGGGCTTCCTGGAGAAGATGATACCGTCGCGCGTGCGCGACCGCGATCAATCCCAGGCCGAGGATTCGTTCATGGACTTCGCGGAGCTGATCCGGCGTTTCCCGGACAGCCGCTACGTGCCCGACGCACGCCAGCGCATGGTGTTCCTGCGCAACAACCTGGCCGCTTACGAAATCATCGTGGCCGAGTACTACCTGCGCCGCGAGGCTTTTATCGCCGCATCCAACCGGGCGCGTTATGCCCTGGAAGTCTACCCGAACACACCGAGCATTCCCGAGGCCCTGGTGGTATTGCACAAGGCCTACGGCGAGCTCGAGTTGCCGGACCTGGCGCAGAGTTCCTGGGATGTACTGGCGCTGAACTACCCCGACCACTATTACCTGCAGGGCAAGAAAAAACCGCGCAGCTGGGCCGACCGGCTGTGGCCCTTCGACTGAGTTTCCCGGTGCAGTGGGAGCGGCTTTAGCCGCGACTGGCGGAATCGCGGCTAAAGCCGCTCCCACGGTTGATACAGACTTCCTACAGGTTTCGCCAACCTGAAGTAATCGGGTAACGCCGGTCCCGGCCAAAGGCGCGGTGCGTGATGCGCACACCCGGCGGACCCTGGCGGCGCTTGTACTCGTTGATCAGAACCAGCCGCGCAATCCGGTGCACCATTTGCGCGTCGAATCCATCGGCGATGATGTCTTCCACCGACCAGTCCTGCTCGACGTAACGCTGCAAAACCTGGTCGAGCACATCATACGGCGGCAGTGAATCCTGGTCCTGCTGGTCTGGCCGTAATTCCGCCGAGGGCGGCCGGTTGATCACGTTTTCCGGTATCGCGGCCGACAGCGTATTGCGGTAGCGCGACAGCTCATAGACCCGCATCTTGCTGCAGTCCAGCAGCGGTCCGAAACCGCCGCACATGTCACCGTAAATCGTGCAGTAGCCCACGGCCAGTTCGCTCTTGTTGCTGGTCGTGATGGGCAGCCAGCCAAACTTGTTGGACAGCGCCATGATGAGATTGCCGCGCGCCCTCGCCTGCAGGTTTTCCTCGGTTACGTCCTCGTCCACCCCCGCGAACGACGGGCCCAGCAAGGTAAGAAAAGCCTCGTAGGCCGGTTCGATCGAAATGCAGCGGTGATCCACCCCCAGTTGCAGGGCCTGTTCCTGCGCCAGTTCGATGCTGAGCCCGGAGGTATGCCGTGAAGGCATCATCACCGTGTGAACATGGTCGGGGCCCAGTGCGTCGACCGCCAGGGCCAGCACCAGGGATGAGTCGATGCCGCCCGAAAGGCCGAACACCACGTCGCTGAAGCCGTTCTTGCGCACGTAGTCGCGCAGCCCGGTGACGATGACTTTGTAGATTTCGGCGGGGCTTGCGGATGTGCCCGTGGGAGCGGCTTTAGCCGCGATTGGGCGTTCTGGATCAGAAAAGCGGTCCTTGACATAACCTTTTTCATCGCGGCTAAAGCCGCTCCCACTGCTTAACCAGGCTAAAGTGCCGCCATGGTTGTAATCGGCCAGCAACAGGGCCTCTTCGCACAGCGGGCCGGGTTCTGAGATTTCGCCACGGCTGTCCATCAACATGCTGCGGCCGTCAAATACCAGTTCGTCCTGGCCACCCACCAGGTTGCAGTAGACCACCGGCAGGCCGGTCTCCGCGAAGCGATCCGCAAACAGCGCCAGGCGGTCCTGCTGCTTGTTGTCGCGGTAGGGTGATGCGTTGGGGATCAGCAACAGCTCGGCGCCGGCTTCCTTCGCACGCACCGCGGGCCCTGCCTCCCAGGCATCCTCGCAGATAATCACGCCGACCCTGACCCCCTTGATATCGACCACCAGCGGTTCACCGCCCTCGCTGAAATAGCGGTGCTCGTCGAACACCAGGTAGTTGGGCAGGTGTTTCTTGAAGTAGCGGCCAAGAACCCGGCCGTCACGGATCCAGCTCACCGCGTTATACCGCCTGCCCTGCTCGGCCCAGGGGTGGCCAAACACCACGTCGATGCCTGACACGCCGGCCGCAAAACGTTCCATGGCCTCGTGGCAGCTCTCGAGGAAACCCGGACGCAACAGCAGGTCTTCCGGCGGGTAACCGGAAAGCGCCATCTCGGGGAACAGCAACAGGTCGGCGCCGCTCTCACGGGCCACCCCGACCAGCCCCAGCGCCTTGTCCAGGTTGCCCTGGATGTCGCCGACCAGGAAGTCGTACTGCGCCAGCGCGATGCGCAGGGGCGCTGGTCCAGTCATGGGTAAACCGGGGTCAGAGCAGCGGGGCTACTCTGACCGCTCCAGGCGTCCCTGGATGGCCTTGCCGAGGTCGGCAGGCGAGCGTACGGTTGTCACACCCGCGGCTTCCAGCGCCTCGAACTTGGCTTCCGCCGTGCCTTTGCCGCCGGCAATGATCGCACCGGCATGGCCCATGCGTTTACCCGGGGGCGCCGTTACGCCGGCAATGTAGGCAGCGACCGGCTTGGTCACGTTCGCGGCAATGAACTCGGCCGCCTCTTCCTCGGCGGACCCGCCGATTTCGCCCACCATGATGATGCCCCCGGTTTCCGGGTCATCCTGGAACAGGCCAAGCACGTCGATGAAATTCATGCCCTGGATCGGATCACCACCGATCCCGATCACGGTCGACTGACCGAGGCCGGCCTGGGTCGTCTGGTAAACCGCCTCGTAGGTCAGGGTGCCCGAACGCGAAACGATGCCAACCTTGCCCGGTGCGTGAATCGCACCCGGCATGATACCGATCTTGCATTCGCCCGGCGTGATGATACCGGGACAGTTGGGGCCGATCAGCCAGGTGTCGGGCCGGCTGTCGATGATGGCCTTGACCATCATCATGTCCTGCACGGGAATGCCCTCGGTAATCGCCACGATGACACGAATGCCCGAATCGGCGGCCTCGAGGATCGCGTCGGCCGCAAACGGTGGCGGCACGTAAATCACGCTGGCGTCGGCGCCGGTTTCGGCCACCGCGTCGGCCACCGTGTCGAAGACCGGTAAACCGAGGTGGGTCTGGCCGCCCTTGCCGGGCGTGACGCCGCCGACCATGTTGGTGCCGTATTCAATGGCCTGCTTCGAATGGAAAGTGCCCTGGTTGCCGGTGAAACCCTGGCAGATGACCTTGGTGTGTTTGTTGATGAGTACGCTCATTGGGTTTCGCTCCTCAGGCAGCGGCCGCGACGACTTTCTGCGCCGCGTCATTCAAATCATCGGCGGCAATGATCGCCAGGCCGCTTTCGTTGAGCAGTTTCTTGCCCTTGTCGACGTTCGTGCCTTCCAGCCGCACAACGACCGGCACGCTCACGCCGACCTCGCTGACAGCGGCAATAATGCCCTGGGCAATCTCATCGCACCGGACGATGCCGCCAAAGATATTCACCAGGATGGCCTCGACGTGCTCGCTGGACAGGATCAGCTTGAAGGCCTCTGCGACACGCGCCGCATCGGATCCGCCACCCACGTCCAGGAAATTGGCCGGTTCGCCGCCGTTAAGCTGGATCACGTCCATCGTGGCCATCGCCAGGCCGGCGCCGTTCACCATGCAGCCGATGTTGCCGTCCAGCGTGACGTAATTCAGATCGTGCTTGCTGGCGGCCACCTCGGTGGGGTCTTCCTGCGCCTCGTCGCGCATCGCGGCAAGGTCGGGGTGGCGGAACAGCGCATTACCGTCGGCGTTGATCTTGGCGTCGAGCGCCAGCAGCTTGCCTTCCTTGTCGATGATCAGGGGGTTTACCTCGATCAGGCTGAGGTCCTTGTCACGGAACAGCCGGTACAGGCCATCCATGATTTTGCCCAGCTGCCTTACCTGCAAGGCATTCAGCCCCATGCCGAAACCCATCTTGCGCGCCTGGAAGGGCTGCAGGCCGGCCGTATTGTCGACCTGTATCGTGATCAGCTTCTCCGGCTCGGTCGCCGCGACCTTTTCGATATCGACACCGCCCGCAGCGGAACCCATGAAAGTCACGCAGCGGTGGACGCGGTCGATCAGGGCCGAGAGGTACAACTCGCTCTCGATATCGACGGCCTCGGCAATCAGGACATGGTCCACCGGCAGTTCGAGGCCACCGGTCTGGTAGGTGCTGATTTTCATGTTCAACATGCGTTCCGACTCGGCACGAACCTCTTCCAGGCTGCGGGCAATTTTTACGCCGCCGGCCTTTCCGCGGCCGCCTGCATGCACCTGGGCCTTGACCACCCACATATCACCGCCCAGTTCACGTGCCGCTTCGACGGCGGCCAGCGGAGTGGCGGCCACGATGCCGGCAGGCACAGGAATTCCAAAAGAGGCGAATAATTCCTTCGCCTGGTATTCGTGAAAGTTCATGCTTTCTCCTTGAGGATGAGTTCCGCCGCCTCGCGCGGTAGAAGGAGGGTATTTTCACCCTATTTCATAATGAAATCAAAGACGGAAAGCAGTGGATGGTATACTCGCTGCGAGTGTGGAAACTAAAGCTGCTCCCCGCGGGCAAAGGAATGCTTTTCTGAGAAACCAATCATGAAAAGAGCGGTTGAATACACTTCCTGGCCACTACCGGAGTCGCTGACCAGGAAGATCGTAAATTACCTGGACGTTTACCGGCTGATCATCACGCTGATCCTGGGCATTGCCCACTTCGGCAGCCTTAATATGATTCCGGCAATGGGCAGCCGTCCGTTCCTGGCCAGCATCGTGCTGGTGGGTTACTTCCTCGCTGCCCTTCTGTACCTTTTCAAGGCACGGGACTCGGATACCGACATTTACCGCCTGGCCAACCTGTCGCTGAGCACCGATGCCATTTTCCTCAGCCTGCTGGTGATTCTCACAGCCGGCATCGAGGATGGCATCGGCATCCTGCTGGTGTTTACCTGCGGCGCCGCCGCCATCATCCTGCCGCTGCGCAACGCCCTGCTGCTGGCTTCCTTCGCCTGCCTGTCCATGATCGGAACCGCATCGTGGGGTTTCTTCATGGAGTCTGCAGAAGGTCGCGGGCTGGTGCAGGCCGGCCTGTTTGGCAGCACCGCGCTGGTCACCGCCATCCTCGCCAACCAGCTGGCCTACTGGGCACGCGATTACCGGCTGATCGCCGAAAAACGCAAGGCCGCGCTGACCGAACTCGAGCAGGCCAATGAACTGATCATCCGGCGCATGCGCACCGGCGTGATTGCGGTGGACGAAAACAACAAGATCCGCATCATGAACGAATCGGCCTGGTTTTCCATGGGCAGCCCGAAGACCCGCGAAAAACCCTTGCGGGAGCTTTCACCCAGGCTGGACCAGGCCCTGTCCGACTGGAAAAGGGAACCGACCTCGGATCCTAAACCCGTGGTGCTCGAACCCAGCCAGGCCAACATTCTGCCCAGCTTCGTCGCCCTGCCCGCCGAGTCCGGCCTGGGCGCGATGATTTTCCTGACCGATAACAACGTGGTCGCGCGCCGCGCGGTGGAGCTTTCCGTGAACTCGCTGGCCAAGCTGTCCGGCAGTATCGCGCACGAGATCCGCAACCCGCTGTCAGCGCTGAACCATGCTTCGCAGCTACTGGAAGAGTCTCCGCAGATCCGCCTGTCCGAGATGCGGCTGATCCATATCATCCAGAACCACGCCAAGCGCATGAACGGTATCGTCGAGAACATCCTGCAACTGTCCCGGCGCGAACAGTCGCAGCCGGACGTGGTGCCGTTGCACCTGTTCCTGCCCGAGTTCGCGATGGAGTTCGAGACCTCCAAGGTCAACCACTCGCTCGATTTCGCCGCCGCCTTCGACACCGATAATGCGTTTGTCCTGTATGACAAGAGCCAGTTGCACCAGTGCCTGTGGAAATTGCTGGACAACGCCGTCGACCACGCCAGCCGCGGCAACATGACGCCGCGGGTGCGCCTCAGGCTTCGGACCGACACGGCATCGGGCTTTTGCGTGATCACCATCGCGGACAACGGGCCGGGCATCAACAAGGAACAATTGAGTAAAATATTCGAGCCGTTTTACACCACGCGCAAAGAAGGCTCCGGGCTGGGCCTGTATATTGCGCGGCAACTTTGCGAAGCAAACCAGGCCGAACTTACGGTAGACTCCGAACCGGGCGACGGCGCATATTTCCATATCCGGATGGCGTTGGCCAAGGGCACAGCCGCGGACGAGGGGCAAAGGGCACATAAAGCGGCCCTCTATTAATATGAGAGAGCGATGAACCAGGAAATACAAAAAGTACTCGTCATTGACGATGAACCGGATATCCGCGAACTGCTCGACCTGACGTTGAGCCGCATGGGCCTGGAAGTCACCACGGTCGAAGACCTGGGCGAGGCGAGGCGTGCGCTGCAAAGCGAGGAATTCAGCTTCTGCCTGACCGATATGCGCCTGCCCGATGGCAACGGCCTCGACCTGGTGGAAGAAATCGCGGAAAAGTTTCCCAACCTGCCCACCGCGATGATCACGGCGCACGGCAAGATCGAAGACGCCGTGTACGCGCTGAAACTGGGCGCCTTCGATTTCGTTTCCAAGCCCGTCGACCTCGCGGTATTGCGCAAGCTGGTCAATACCGCCCTGAAATTACGCAAGGACGGCGTGCAGCGGGCGCCGACCGAGGGCGGTGACGTCCAACTCGAGGTTCCGGACAAAGCGCTGGACCGCCTGATCGGTTCTTCACCGGCCATCAAGCAATGCAAAACCATGATCGCCAAGCTGGCGCGCAGCCAGGCACCCGTGCTGGTCAGCGGCGACTCCGGTTCCGGCAAGGAACTGGCGGCCCGCCTGATCCACGACCTCGGCCCGCGCGCCGATGGACCGTTCATCCCGGTCAACTGCGGCGCCATCCCGACCGAGTTGATGGAAAGCGAATTCTTCGGCCACCGCAAAGGCAGCTTTACCGGCGCCAACGACCACAAGGACGGCCTGTTCCAGGCGGCCGACGGCGGCACGCTGTTGCTGGACGAAGTGGCCGACCTGCCCCTGCATATGCAGGTCAAGCTGCTGCGCGTGATCCAGGAAAAGGCCGTGATGCCGATCGGCGCACGCGAGGAAGTGGCCGTCGACGTACGTATATTGAGCGCCACCCACAAGGCCCTGAAACCCCTGGTGGAGGAAGGCAAGTTCCGCTCTGACCTGTATTTCCGCCTGAACGTGATCGAGCTGCATATGCCCGGCCTGGGCGAACGCACCGACGACATCCCCGTGCTGGCCAGGCGCTTCCTGGCCGATATCGCAGAGCAATGGAGCGGCGACGGCAACGAAGCGCCGGAAATTACCCCGGAAGCCATGCTGGCCCTGCAGGCACACAACTACACGGGCAACGTCAGGGAGCTGATCAATATCCTGCAGCGTGCGATGACCATGAGCGACGGCACCACGATCAAGCCCGAGGACCTGATGCTGGAGCACGTCGAAGTGCGCGGCCAGGAAGGCGCGGAAAGCGCTTCCCAGGAGAAGTCCGACGACGAGTCGCTGGATACCTATATAGAGAATATCGAGAAGAAAATGCTCGAAGACGCCCTGAAAAAGGCGCGATACAACAAGACCCGGGCAGCGGAATTGCTGGGGATCAGCTTCCGGTCGTTCCGTTACAAGTTAAAGAAATTTGAAATTGATTGATTCGGGCTCGTCGATTGGACCTGCACAACGGGTAGTCCCCGGAATCTTTGGGGCGCTGCTCCCTTCCATTTACCTACTGATTACTTCGACGACAACGCTTATCCAGGGTGTTTGGCCTTACGATGTAAAGCGCATGATGCAGTTCTGGTTGTTGCTGGCGCTTTTTATGCTTCCCGTCCTGAACAAGAAAATTCGCGGCACGTATTTTCAACTTCTCGGCAGAATTCCCCGGTTCGTTTTGGCAGCGATGACGGTGATATTTGTACTGGGGGTTCTGTCTGCTATCGTGAATTCAAAATCAGGCATGCACCTCGCAAATTCCTTTTCCGATATCGCACTGTTGTATGCCCTGTTTTTCGCTGTCTTCGTGGTAGCAGCCTGCCGGCTGGAAACCGGGCATGTTTTTAGCCAGGTGGTTGTTGGCCTGATGGCCCTGACCGTTATAGCCGTGGGTTTCCAGGAATTGATCGGTGTTGCCGCTGCACATGCCAACGGGATGGACTTCAATTATGAAATCGCCCTGCTGCACTTCTCAAAGCCGCGTTTCTATAACCAATTTCAGAGCTGGGCCATACCCGTTGTGTCGGCCTTACCGATACTGTTTCCCGGCAGGCGTTCAATCCGCTGGTTGAGCCTGCTGGCGCTGGCCCTGCTTTGGTACGTCCTCCTGATGACGGCAGGACGTGGCACCCTGGTTGCCCTGTTCTGTTCATTTGTCTTCGCTCTGGTATTCCTCCCCTCGATACGTTCATACCTGGTCAAATGGCAGTCAGCAGGCATCTTGGCAGGCGCCCTGATCTATATTGTCGTTTTAGTTAGCTTCGGCGCGCCTGGAATTCAGAATGGTGAGGCAAATCCCACCCCGGACACAGGCAAAAGTCGTTATTTTGCAGAATCCCTGGGAAGACCCATGATGCATACCTCCGGTCGATTCTGGATGTGGACGACCGCCTTGGAGGACGTGAAGAAGAGCCCACTTCTGGGTATCGGACCTTATAACTACAGTTGCACGCGCAGCCACTGGTACGGTCACCCGCACAGTTTTCCGGTTCAGTTCGCAGCCGAGTGGGGATTGATTGCAGCAACGGCCATGTTGCTTGTATTCGCATGGCTATTTCTTGTCTCAACACGTGCGGTTAGAAAAGTTGATGATGGCGAGAAAGATGAATCACTATTCCCGGCACTACTGCTGGTTTCTTTTCTTACGGCCATGATTCACGCCTGCCTGAGCGGGGTTCTAATCATGCCCGCCAGCCAGGTAACGGGCATTCTCGTATGCGGTTTGCTGCTGGGGTCGTTTCCGTTAACCGAAACATGCGAGGGGCATTCTTTCAGACCTTTCTGGGCTCTCGTGTTTACACTTTTAATTTCGGTATTTCTTCTTTTCCTCGGTCGTTCCGAGTTGAATACAATGCAGGAGCGCGCTGAGAAATTACCACCCCGTATTATCGCGCCAAGAATTTGGCAGAACGCCAAGGTTTGTACCGTCTATGTATCGCCAGATCACGTCACAAACTGACATTTTTTGTCACTAAGTGACCATTGGCTCAAATAAACGTTTGACTTCACGCTAGCCTAGTTATATAAACCTATGTAATTCATGGCTAAAATTATTTGGCATAGGATTTGCAAGATATTTTACGCATCCCGTTTATTAAAGGGATTTTTAAATGGTGGCATGCACCATATTCATACCAGGAGGGTATTTTTGTGAAAAACATGAAACGCGTTTCAAAGGGTTTTACCCTGATCGAACTGATGATCGTTATCGCGATCATTGCCATTTTGCTGGCGCTGGCCATTCCGGCCTACCAGGATTACACCATTCGTACGAAGGTCGGTGAAGCGATGAGTGTCGGCGCCAATGCCAAGCTCGCTATTGCAGAATCTTGCCAGACTGATCCTAATGTCGCGATCACGTATGACGGACTTGGCTATGCATTCAACTCCAGCACCTACGTAAACACCATAACTTTTGGCGGCAGTTGCACAGCCCCCACGATTACTATCCTTACGCAGGACACGGGCGCTCCATCACCCGCTAATGTTGTTCTGACGGGGCAGTATGCTGCTGGCGACGGCCGCTATGCCTGGCGTTGTACTTCCTCTCACCTGGACCGGCACGTTCCCGCGACCTGCCGTGGCACATAAATTTTCGATTTGAGAGTAATCAAAACCCCCCGCTTCAGCGGGGGGTTTTTGTTTAAGGAAGAATTAACATACCGGTATCAGGCCCCCTCCAGTTAAAGACAAGAAAACAGACCAGTAAAAAACATCTTTTTATTCTTATCTCACAACAACTTGCACTCTGTAGATAATGTACTGCTATAATGCAATCATGGGAAAAGGAATCACCCACGTATGAACACGGAGTTGAAAGTCGCCAGTAATCTCCAGGGCTTGGCACGCAGACTGGTTGCAGAAAGCATCCTTGACCAGTCTGCGGCGGAAAACGCCTGTGTTCAAAGCAACAAGAAAAACAAGACACTTCTTGCCTGGCTGATCAAGAACAAGGCGGGTGAGCCACAGAAGCTGGCCGCCGCCGCGGCCGAGGAATACGGCATACCGCTGATCGATATCCGTTCTTTCGATCTTAGCCTGGCGCCCGTCAGCCTGCTGAGTGAATCCCTGATCGATAAACACCAGGCCTTGCCGTTGCACCTGCGAGGCAACCAGCTGTTTATCGGCATGAGTGATCCGACCGATCACGAGATCATCGATGAGATTGCCTTCAGTTCCGGTTTCCATGTCGAACCCATCCTCGTATCTTCCGACCAGTTGGGCGCGGCCATCGAAAGGGCGATGGAGGCAACCAGCCCGGAATTCGATGAGTTTGACGAAGACGGACTGGAAGACGTCGGCTTTGACGTAGATGTTGATTCCCTGGAAGAGCCCGGGTCTGAAATTAACGTTGATGAAACACCGGTCGTGCGTTTTATCAACAAGGTACTGCTGGATGCCATCCGCAAGGGTGCCTCCGACATACATTTCGAGCCTTACGAGGCCCGTTACCGGATCCGTTACCGCCTGGATGGCGTACTGAAGAATGTTGCTGCCCCGCCCGTCCAGATGTCGCGTCGGCTTTCCTCGCGGCTGAAAGTCATGTCGGGACTGGACATCGCTGAAAAACGCGTTCCCCAGGATGGCCGCATCAAGCTCAACCTGTCACGAAACAAGAGCATCGATTTCCGGGTAAGCACCTGCCCCACGCTGTTTGGCGAGAAAGTCGTTCTGCGAATACTCGACTCAGCAGCAACAAAACTCGGTATTGAACAGCTCGGTTTTGATAAGACCCAGCAGGAGAGGTACCTGGAGGCGGTTCAGAAACCCTACGGCATGATCCTGGTCACAGGACCAACCGGTAGTGGTAAAACCGTGACGCTTTACACCGCGCTGCAGATGCTCAACGACGAAGGCCGCAATATTTCCACCGTTGAAGACCCGGTGGAAATCCGCGTGCACGGCATCAACCAGGTACAGCAAAACGTCAAGCAGGGCATGACTTTTGCGCGTGCATTGAGAGCCTTTCTGCGCCAGGACCCCGATACAATCATGGTCGGTGAGATTCGTGACCTGGAAACCGCTGAAATCGCGATCAAGGCCGCGCAAACCGGCCACCTGGTACTGTCCACCCTGCACACCAACGACGCGTCCCAGTCCGTCACCCGCTTGATGAACATGGGCGTTCCAAGCTATAACATTACCTCGGCGGTGAACCTGATCGTCGCGCAACGACTGATCAGGACACTGCACAAATGCAAAAAGAAGCTTGATCTACCGCCAGAAGCCCTGTTGCAGGCAGGCTTTAATGAAGCGGACCTGGATGACCTGAAACTGTACCAGCCGGGTGGCTGCAGCGAGTGCAACGAGGGTTACCGCGGGCGAAGTGGTGTTTTTGAAGTGATGCCGATCTCTGAGAGAATAGCAAGTATCATTCTCGAGGAAGGAAATTCGATCGCCATCAGTACACAGGCCAGGTTGGAAGGGATCCTCGATCTGAGGCAGTCGGCACTGAACAAGGTTGCCATGGGAATTACCGACCTGATTGAAATTAATCGTGTAACCAAGGACTAGGTTATGGCTACGACTCAAACAACACAACCTTCCGTCTATCTCTGGCAGGGACGGGACAAGCGCGGCACAAAACTCAAGGGGCAACAGATCGCGTCAACCCCGAATCTCGTCCGTGCGGAACTCCGGCGGCAGGGTATCACCCCCATCAGTGTCAAGAAAAAGCCGAAACCCTTGTTTGGGGGAGCGGGCAGCAAGATCAGCACCAAGGATATTGCCGTATTCAGCCGGCAATTGGCGACCATGCTGAAATCAGGTGTCCCGTTGGTCTCGGCGCTGCAGATCATTGCCGGCGGCGTTAAGAACCCTCGGATGAGGACGGTCGTTGACAAAATCCGGGCGGAAGTCGAATCCGGAAGCGCCCTGCATGAAGCCTTGGCGGAGTATCCGGTCCAGTTTGACGAGTTGTACATCAACCTGGTCAAGGCCGGCGAAAGCGCAGGCGTGATTGATACCATCCTGGACAATATTGCGACCCATAAAGAACGTATCGAGAGCATCAAGGGTAAAATCAAGAAAGCACTCTATTATCCTGCGGCAGTCATCGCGGTAGCACTTATCGTATCTGCGATCCTCTTGGTTTACGTTATTCCACAGTTTGAGAATATCTTCCAGAGCTTCGGTGCCGACCTGCCTGCATTCACCAAGATGATTGTCGGCGTATCGCACTGGATGCAGGAATACGGAATTTATCTCCTTTTGGCCGCCATTGCTTTTATCGTCGGGTTTATCATGGCCAAGAAGAGGTCAAAAAAATTCGCACACACCCTGGACCGTCTGTCTTTGAAAATCCCGATCGTCGGTAGCATTCTCGAACAGGCTGCAATTGCCCGTTTCTGTCGTACTCTGGCTATCACATTCGCCGCCGGCGTTCCCCTGGTTGACGCTCTCGCCATTGTTTCCGGTGCCACAGGCAACCAGATTTACGATGAGGCAGCCGCTAAAATCCGCGAAGACGTTGCCGTAGGTCACCAGTTGCAGATGGCAATGCAGCAGGTAGGCCTCTTCCCTTCCATGGTTATCCAAATGGCCGCGATCGGTGAAGAGGCAGGCTCCCTGGATGAAATGCTGGTGAAGGTGGCGGAAGCTTACGAAGAAGAAGTCAACAACGCGGTAGATGCGCTTAGCAGCCTGCTGGAACCACTGATTATTGTCATTATTGGCGTCATGGTGGGCGCCATGGTTATCGCCATGTACCTGCCGATCTTCAAGATGGCGGCCGTTATCTGATACGACCAAACTGGCGGACACGAAATGGATATCGTGCTTCAATCAACACCCCTGTTCCTGACAGGGGTGTTTCTTTTGGGCTCCCTGGTAGGTAGCTTTCTTAACGTCGTCATCCTGAGGATCCCCCCCCTGCTGGAGTTTGATTGGCGGAGCCAGTGCTCGGA
Organism: Lysobacterales bacterium; assembly: GCA_036351055.1. Classification (GTDB taxonomy): domain Bacteria; phylum Pseudomonadota; class Gammaproteobacteria; order Xanthomonadales; family SZUA-36; genus JABDPF01. The sequence goes on along the minus strand of JAZBOH010000003.1, from coordinate 16,661 downwards.
ACTTCTGGAAATTGAAGGTGAAGCACCCGAACGACCACCGGGAATTGTTGCAACCCGGTCGAAATGCCCGCATTGCGGTCACGGCATACGTCCCTGGGAAAACCTCCCGGTTCTGAGCTATCTCTTTTTGCGGGGCAAATGCTCGTCATGCGGGGAAAAAATCTCGATACGTTATCCCCTGGTGGAACTGATGACGGCCATTCTGTTCACCGTTGTCGCCTGGCACTTCGGCCCCACCCTGCAAACCGCCAGCGCCCTGGTCCTGACAGCTTTCCTGGTAGCCATGACGGGCATCGACATTGACCACCAGTTATTGCCGGATAACTTCACATTGCCCCTGATGTGGGGCGGCATCCTGCTTTCCTTCTGGTCCGTACACACAGACCTGGCTTCCAGTGTCATCGGCGCCATGGCCGGTTACCTGGCGCTGTGGGCGGTATATCATGCGTTTCGCCTGCTGACCGGTAAGGAAGGCATGGGCTACGGCGACTTCAAGCTGCTTGCCGCCCTGGGTGCCTGGATGGGTTGGCAAATGCTACCGTTGGTGATATTGCTCTCGTCTGTCGTGGGGGCCATCGTGGGCATCGTGCTGATGGCAACGGGCAAGTTAAATAAAGACAAGCCGATGCCATTTGGCCCGTTCATTGCAACAGCGGGCTGGATCGCCTTGATCTGGGGCGAGTGGATTATCGATTTGTATTTAGGTGGTTCAGGATTCGGTTGATGTGGAGCGGTTGCCATGTGCCTGTCTGAGTCACCGGCTCCAGCTGAGCGGCCTTTTGTCGTTGTTCTGACGGGTGGTATTGCTTCGGGAAAAACTGCGGCATCCGATCACTTTGCAAGCCTGGGTGTCCCGGTTATCGATACCGACATCATTGCTCGGGAATTGGTTGAGCCCGGGCAAGCTGCTTTGCAACGCATCAAGTATGAACTCGGCCCCGGGTTTCTGGATTCGTCTGGACGCCTCGATCGCGATCGAATGCGCAAGGCGATCTTTGCCAATTCGAATTTAAAAGCTCGTCTCGAATCCATTTTGCATCCACTCATTGCAGAGGAAGCGGAGCGCCGATTAGCCAACCTGAATACACCCTACTGCATCCTGGTCATACCGCTTTACGCGGAATCTGCACGTTGGTCATTTGTGGACCACGTGGTCGTAGTTGATGTGGATGAAGAAACGCAAATCGAACGCGTCATGATTCGCGACGGAATCGATCGGCCACAAGCCAGGGCGATTCTGGACGCTCAATCTTCCCGCGTGGATCGGCTTGCCTTGGCGCACGACGTGATCGACAACACTGGCACGCTGCAGAAACTGCAGGAGCAGGTAGACGTAATTCACGAGAGAATTTTAGCCAGTGCAAGCACACGTGGGTGAGCAGATCTCTTAGAATGGCTCCATCAGCATCATCAATACGCATTGCGATGAATCATTACAAGGGGTGTCATCAACAGTATTTTAAGGTCCAGCCATAGCGACCAATTTTGTATATACCAAAGGTCATGCTCAATTCGTTGGGCCATCTTTTCTTCGGTCTCTGTCTGACCACGATAACCGTTGATCTGGGCCCAACCAGTTATACCAGGCTTCATCTTGTGGCGCATCATGTACTTGGGAATGCGCGACATGTACTCCTGGTTGAGTTCCAGCGGGTGCGGTCTTGGGCCTACCAGTGACATATCGCCTCGTAGCACGTTCAAAAGCTGAGGCAACTCATCCAGGCTGGTCTTACGCAAAAATCTACCGACGGCGTTGACACGTTCGTCGTCTTTCTCGGCTTGACGAAACTTGCCGCTCCCTACACTATTTCTCATAGTTCGGAATTTCAGAATATCGACAGAATTTCCACCCACACCATGGCGTTTCTGGTGAAATAGAACCGGGCGACCATCAGAAACAAGAATGACCAGGGCGATAATCAGTAACAGAGGTGAAAGCAGTAGTAGTAGCGCCAAGGCCAACAACCAGTCCATGATCACCTTTAAACGCGCCTCTGCATCCGTCATCGGGGTGCCGGCAAGGCTGATGACTGGCAGTCCCGCCCATTCGCTTACTGTTTGATTCAACAGGCGATACTGATCGAGGTCTGGAATCACATTGACATCCACTACTAACTCTCTCAGTACGTGAAGGGTTTCGCTTAAAGTACTCTTGTCTTCCCAAGGAACAGCGATCCACACAGCATTGACATCATTGGACTCAATGTAACTGGCTAGCTTTGAAATTGGCCAAGTTGATTCGCTTGTCCAGGCCTGACCGAATCGTTGGGCAATGGTCATGTCAGATGCAGGGTCATTCAGAACATGTTTTTCTAGTCTTATCGCTGCTTCACCTGACCCGACGAGCGCGATTGAGCTGGTCTGTTTGTTCCTATTTCTATTCCGAATACGAAAATAATGCGAAAGAAACGATACTGCGATTAGCCCGCATGTGGAAATGATGGACCAAAGTCCAAACCATATACGGGAAAAATAGTCCGTTGATTTTGTCATGACTGTGATGCTGACCAGCACAAGCAAAACAAACGTCCAACCTGCAAGCAAACGCCTTACACGGCGCATCACCTGCCATTCAAAATCGGCACGAAATGCGCCGGATGCGGGAAGAGCAATGGATGCAAGAAAAAGACTGAGGAGTAACGCCAGCAGATAACCCTGTGGCAGTTCTAGCGTATCGAACCTTAGCCAATAAGAAACAAGAAATGCGATTAGAATGATCAGGTGGGCATTAACCTGTCTTATCATTTTAGTTATCTCTTTTCCGAGTAATCAGATATTTGCAATACAGTTTAATGAACCGCTGATAGTCTATGAAGTATCTTCGAGAAAGTCGCCGTGGCTCCCTGACAAGTCTTCCAAGGAACCTCATTTTTATGCGTTCGGCCCACGGTTGATACTCCAATTGAGGGTCGGCTAACTTGTCGAAAAATCCACCGACGCATAACCCCACTCCACGCCATCCAGATTGAACCAGTCCCTGCACAAATCTCTCCTGCATTCCCATGCCTAAACCAGCCAGGACCATTTGAGTGTCTTTACTTAAGATATATTCCTCAGCTTCTTTGGGTCCATTCCCGAATCCGCGAAAAGCATCAATCGTCATGATTCCTGGAAACTCGGTCCCTATCCTTTGTGCTGCTTTTTGCACAGTATCAGTTTGCCCCCCAACCAAGCACAGTGACATATTGGTATGAGAAGCAAGCTGCAAATAGCTCCGTCCTATCCCGCTATAATCCAGCGATAGGATTGGAGTGGAAACACCGAAGACAGTTTTTGCGGCAATCTGAACACCAACCCCATCACATACTACACAGTCAAAATTATGCAGAAGTTCCTCATAGCCCGCATATTTTGATACCACAGTGTAAGAATATGGGTTTAAGTAGGTTAGCAAAAAGTTACCGGCTTGAATGCGCTCCAGAACAGATGCCTCACTTGTTTCCAAATCTAAAGGCAGACCAAAAAGAAACTCTCGATATCCTGTTTTAGACTTTTCCGCTTTTCCGATAGTCACTATATTAAGCCTAGCGAATCACGCGCTTTGTTCTTTATGGTCTGAAAGTAAATTGCGATATACGTCCAGCGTTGAATCTGCCATTTTTTTCAGGGTAAATCGCTCTAGAAGAAGCCTGTACCCATTGCTCCCCATGGAGGATAGTGACTCCCGATCATTCATTGCTTGCAGCATTGCTTCTGCAAGAGACTGTTGGTTACCCACTTGGAATCGCAATCCAGTTTTCCCATCAACAACAGTATCATTAAAAATATCTAAATCACTGGCGATCACGGGACGGCCGTGGGCAAATGCCTCAAGCACAACATAGCCAAATCCCTCCATTTCTAAAGAAGGAACAATGAGTGCTATTGATTCTTCATAAATTGGTCCTGGGTCATCTAGATGTCCCAGAAAATCTACTTTGCTGGAAATCCCTAACCTTTCAGCCAAGGCAAATAGTTTTTTTTCTTCGGGGCCAGAACCTGCTAATAGAATTCGAATTGCTACATCACCGAGCAATGAGGTTGCATAGAGAATCTGGTCCGCTCCTTTCCATTTCTCAAGCCTTCCTACAAAGGCGAAAGTTCCGTAAGGAGCAGTAGAATGAGAGTTGCCCGGCTCTGGAACTGAATCAATTCCATTTGGAATCACAGAAATTACTTGATTGGACCGTAGAAACCAATTCTTAAGGAAATCAACTTTTCCAGCTTCGTTCAAGCAGATTACATATTTTGGATAAAATGGAAGGTATCGCATGTCCGAAAAGATATTGTGCACGGTATAAATGATCTTGACGGGCAGCCGTAATGAAGCCAAAAAAGCGAGAAGGGTCACATATCTACTGTGGGCATGGAGAATCTCTATTTCCTTCTCTATCAAAAAGTTTCTTAGGAGCCTGCTGGACCTATACAAGCCCAACAGTGACTTTGAAGAATTCTCCTCTAGCAAGGGTAAGTCCACGAACTCGTAACCTTCTGGTGCCTCAACGTTTGAAGGTTTCCAAGCAGCGATGGCACAGGTTACCCCTGAACCCACAAGTTGGCCCGCGAGTTCAAGTATGTGCTTTTTTACACCACCTGGAACCCAACGATCAACTAGAAAAAGAACACTTTTCGGACTGGCGTTCAACTGTTCCCTTACCATAGGCGCCTTAGTAATCTACGCAGCCAAATAACATTTGAAACATTACTCAACCCCGTCTTTACCGTCATGATAATCATAGAAAAAGATCGGGATAGATTGTATCTCTGCATGCGAATTGTGTGCTCTTCTTTGCGTAATAGGCTTTTAGAAGTGTCACTGAGTCCTCCGCGAAAGAATATGGCTATTCTTAATGCAGTGCGATGAATTTCACCCCCTGACCTCACCAGTTTGCAAATGAGGTCATAGTCAGCAGCAATCTTGAAGCTGGTATCGTAGGGAGAATTGCCTAGCAAGGCCCTTTTAAAGAAAATTGCGGGATGGTAGGCCGGGATTCCATACCATGAAAGGGAAGGAGCACGCGCCTTGATTTCAATTTCTTGGCCATCCAGGTATCGTTCAATACAGCTTCCCCAGATCATTGCAGGCGATGAGTCATTTACCTCTTGAAACAAGATGTCCAAATTGAACTCTTCATGCAATAGATCTCCCGCGTTGAGATAGAGGACATACTCACCGTGCGACATCCCCGTTCCTTTGTTCATAGCATCATAAATCCCGTTGTCAGCTTCATGAACAAACGAACTGGCTTTGGAAAACGCGTATTCGAGCAATCTGCGCTCATCACTTGTCGAACAGATTGAACCACCATCAACCAAAATCCATTCTATTCTTTCATCAGTTAAAAACGGCTTGACGGACTGCATGGTTCTATCCAAACCGGCATGGTCATTCAAATGGATTGTTATGATGCTAAGTCGAAGCAACTAACTGATTTTCTTTGCAAGTACAAATGGATGTGACGAGTTATTTGATTGAGTCGCGAAGCTCATCAATTCGATTTCTTCGAAACCAAGGTTCGTCAAAATTGAAACAAGCCAGCCAGTTTCATATGAACTCATTCGCATCAGACATACCGGTTTTCCGCTTCGTATAAACAGACGTTTGATATCGGCTTTGCTCTGCTGAGCATACTTTGCAATTCTATATAAGCCTTTCGATAGTAACGGAGTGCCCTCAGGCCAAGTAAACAAAGGAATGTGAATCATCATGCTACCGCCAGGGCGCAGAGCCCTGGAGATTTCTTGAAAATAGGACAAAACGTCACTCTTACCATCGAAGTGCTGAAATACATGAGTTGAAAAAACTGCAGTTGCGGAAGCACTCTCCACTGGAATCTGGCAATTTTCAACCAAATGGAACTTAACGTTCGTGCCGCCTACTAATTTTCGGGCATATTTTATCATTGATTCTGATATATCAGTTGCATCCACTCTTTTGAAGTCCCTCGCCAGGCAACGTGTTATTCGCCCTGCTCCGCAACCAATCTCAATGCAATGTCCATTATCCAGCCCAAATCGTTGCCACCGATTTCGAAAATCTTCCCAATCGAGCTCACCTAGTCGAATAAAGTCTTCTTCACTCCATGGGTTAGCTCCGCCCTTATCACGGCCTTTCCAGGCAGCCACTCCAAAAAGCGGATCCTTTTCACCCCAGTATTTCCATTCGGTATTAGACTTCACTGCTCATAACTCAGGTTTCTATTTTTGACAAAAATGTTATATACCGCTTTAACTGTCGCAAACTTATATGGATGTCAATAACAGCGTGATTGTTATAAGTATTGCCTGTGCTTATTGACATGTAGTTTACAGATTATTCCGGACACATGGTTTACACGGTTAATGTCATTGGGGAAATTTTTAAGCAACGTTCTATCTGTAAATTTAGCTTCCCATTGATCGCACCCTAATCGTTGAAGGTGACATAGCGCTTGTCCGCTGAAAGGAAAGAGTCAAATTTTCAGCTCCGAGTGCCTGCATATAACGGAGCTTTGCTGATTTTCAGACTCCTGTGCCTTACGACCCGAAGCTGATGCAAGAGAAAATTGGTGACCCGGACTTACGTTTGAATCATTCTGCAGGGCCAACTGTCAGAGAGTGCGTAGAATCAGGCTCTACTCACTAGTCTCTACGAACCGAATAAAATTTTTCTCTGTTCATCAGTTGAAAAAGCATGGCTAGAACGGAAAATTCCATTCTCTTTCACAAAAACTATATCAACTTGGCCCAGAGCGTTGTCTAGTGGGCGGTTCCATCCTAAAACGATGTCATAGGCGACAAAACCGTGACTCTTCATATATGCAACTACTTCGTGCAGTTGCGGAGCACCCTTCATAAACCCAAACAGTGACACTTCGAGCGTAACCACCTCAGCGTCCAAAAGCGCGTCACGTGCCCCTTCGAGAGCGTCAAGCTCAGCGCCTTGGACATCGACTTTAATTAAATAGGGGCCAAGTAGACCTTCTTTTTCCAAGACATCGTCTATTCTGACCATTGGAACGGTCAGTTCATAACCATCAGCAGCTTCTCCCATACTCTCCTTGTATATCGAAGACCCATCCAAGTGGTCGTTGTGAACATTGAAAGTGACTTGACCAGGTTTTGGGCCCGCGGCAGCTTTTACATGAGAGCCGTGATAATCACGTAGAATTTTGGATATGCTCGAATCAAATTCGTCGAGAGGTTCTACCAAAAGAAAATAAGAGTCATGAAAGGCGCTGTAGAGCTCTGGTGTACCTGTGGCTACGCCGATGTCCAGAACAGTTTTTGGCCGAAATCCAATTTCGCGCAAGTGATCATATGCCTCCTTCAATGTTGTTCTTGTTCGGCTAATTGGCTTTTGTAATTCACTTGCTGTAGAAATCGGCTGAATGTCGTATCCGAGTCTGTTTATAGCTCGTCTAATGGTCTGTTTGATGCTCATAATCGGCTGGTTCGGTAATTTTACTCGACAGTGCGAAGGTGGCTAGCACGGCAAATTCACCCTGAAAGTGATTGTACTCACCCAGTCGAAACCTAGCCACCTCAGTTCTGCAGCAAATGGCGTTTTCATTTTAGACACTCGATAAAGATTCGATTCTTCCAGTGGAGTGCCCCGCCTACACCGTGACTACGAGCCAGATCCACCACCTATATCCAACATTGTCTTTGCTGGCAATTGTGAAGAAAAGGTCAGGGTGAGTTCAGAATTTGCGATGCTAAAAGGTATTCAACTGAACCGACCTCATGCATCTTGAAACAACAAAAAGCCAGCATGTAGATTTCGGAAATCTTCCGCCAGGCAGGCAACTTTGATTAATCCTACTACCGTTAGAAATCCAAATTGGGTCACATCAACTTATGCTTCAGTAGGCTCCTATCGCTTTGATCCCACTGACTGTTCTCAATTGCAAATTTGCATTGCTCATCTTTTCTGGATTCACTGCCGCAGGACTTGCTTTACTCGCCCAAAAAAATCAACCCAAGTCGACTCCACGGACAAATGACTATCGAAAAATGAACGACAACGCTCAATGGCTTCAACTTCCTTCTTTCCTGCATTTTTTAACACGGTTGAAATTTCTTCCGGCGAACAGACCAAGTATCCCAGTTCGTCGCTGACAATGAGATCAGCCATCTCACCAATTTGATTGACTAAGACCGGCACGCCAAATCGTAGAAAAGTGGCGATTTTCCCCGATGAAAGGCCGATGTTCTCAATATTTAACCCGGTGTAAGGGGTTTCGTAGTCCGGGCAATATAGCGCAATGCCTAGATCTGCATCGCCCATGATCCTGGCCAATTCATCATTGGTAGAAAAAGAACGGGTGGAGAAAAAGAGGTTTCCGGTACTTTTCTGAGAATACCGACTAACCTCAGCTCCACTCATGCCATACCTGTCATGCACCACAAGACACCAGTCCGAAGGCCACAGGGGTAGTGTGTCCAAGACGCGGTCAAACCCGCTCCACTTCTCAAGCGAACCGATGAACAGCGCGATTTTCTTTTCACGACCAATCTTCAACTCCTTTCGAAGCCACCCCGGTGTCGTAGACAACGAACGCCTGGCAGCCACGGGCATATAAATGAGTTTCCCGGGGTCGATTTCATTTTCTTTCGATAAAATCTCACCCCTCTTTCGGTCCTGTACAACTGCAAATTCAATGTCTTGACAGGCTCGGATTTCGGGTGCCTTTCGCAATTCACCAATCTCCGAGGAAGCGAAGATCTCATAGGAAAACAAAGCTGTGGGTATCTGGTAAATGTTCCCAAGTATGGACGCAATTACCGCACCATCAGCATCTACCCCAATAATGAGACCCGACTGGATTCGTGAAAATTGTAGCCGGCAAAGAAGGTATGCGAAGAAGTGGCCCCAATAAAAGCGGGATAGTATAAGAACCATGCGAACCAAATATTTATTCGGCATGTTTACTTGCGCGTCGGGATGGGGTGATCCTTGAAAGCACTTTCTTCTGAGAGCGTGAATGTCGATGTGGCAACCCGACTCACACAACATCTCGATTACTGTTGACAGGTGCGGGTTGTTGTTGAAATTACCCTCAGGATGGATGAGGGTAATCTGACCGATGATTTTTTCGCCGACTTTTCCCTGAGGCCTGGCCACAAAATCTGTCTTTGTTGTTTTCATAAGGAAATGGAGAATAACACTTTGATGAATAAGGCAGTCATACAATGTTAAACAGCCTTGAGAAGGGTGTCTTCATCTTTTCATCTCGCGAATTTTCCAGATAGCGGGGCGATTGAAAAAGATTAATTGTCGAGCTCAGAAATGGGAAAAACTGGGAAACGTGAAACTGAGCACTTGATAAATTTCAGATTGGGTCACCAATAGTTTGGCTGGTCAACCCAATCCCGTACCTCCGGCATCTCGAAATAAAGGCGCTGGTGGTATCTAAAGCCTTCAATATAGCCTCTCATCTGTTCGGCATTAACCTGTTCGAGAACCGAATTCTCGAATTCTCTGCCTAACAAGCCTCGTAACCTCTTTGCCAGCTGCATTCTGCTCAATCGCATCCAGGCGGTTACACGGCTCGGCCGCGAGGACTTCCGGAGGGCGGTGTAGGAATCCGAAATTCCCTGGTTGAATGCACGCTGCCTGAAATAAGCGATCGTCATACGTTCCGGCGTCACCGCGTGGTACACGCTTGCACCAGAATCAAAGATACAACGGAGTCCGTTGTCTTTCACATACTGCGACACATGTGTCTCTCCATCCCCGCGAAACCAGCTATGCTCCTTTGGCATCGCATCGGGGTGGAATCCTCCTGCATCTAGCAGGACCTGCCGCCGAATGGAAAAATTGCATCCCCACACGAGAAGCGGGTCCATTTCACGCCGACCCTCAGGCAGGGAAAGTATGCTGAGTTGGCCTATCATCTGCCCGCCATAAACTGGTCTTGCCCAAAGCCTCTCAAGCCAGGCGGGCACAGCCCCCAGAAAATCGGGATAGTTGTTGCCGCCCGCCATAGCAACGCGTGGATCGGCAAAGACTTCACTCAGCGTGGATAGCCAAGATGGCATAGCGCGAATATCGTCATCGGCGTAAACGAGTACATCTCCCATCGACTCCCTCAGGCCTCGGTGGCGACCTGAGTGCAGTCCGGGTTGAGGCTCGTGGAAATACTTGAGATTGGAGATTTTACCCCTAATTTTATCAACCACGGCACGGGTGTGATCGGTCGATCCATTATCGATGACCAGTGTCTCGAACCTGTCTTTGGACGCACTTTGTTGTCCTATTGATTCCAAGGCGATTTCGAGAAAGTCCGCCCTGTTGCGAGTGGGAATGATGACCGATAGGGTCAAGTTGTCTTTCTTGTGCAAATTCCTATTCCGAACGTCTATAGCAAACGGCTATACGAGAACATTTGTCTTCACCGCTGCATCGAAAAATCTGGTTTCTATATGTTTGATAAATAGCATTAAGCAGTCGCGGACTGTTAAGGACGTAGACTCTATTGGCAACAAGTTTGTTTAGAAGCCTGTTTAACCACCCAGTTTTTTCAAGAAAATACACTCTCTCGGACTTAAAGTAGGGACCGAAATATGCATCCAGTGTCTGTGTCGTGTAGTGACGAAAATGCTTGTATTCCAGAGGTTTGTTTTTGTGAGGTACTGTAACGATAAGTAATCCATTAGCGGCCACTAATTCGGCGGTCGCACGAGCAAAATTTTGTAACTCTGCATCGGGGATATGCTCGAAAACCTCCATAAGAACTGCTGCCTTGAATTTCCCGAGCGAGTGCTCACCCGTAATATCGGTCTGATGAAACTTGGCATTTGGGACCAGCGTGTTTGCGAGACAAATTGATTGAGGTGAATAGTCGACCCCTACTACTGTCATTTCTGGAAATGCCTGGTTTAACTCATGCGTCAGACGACCCTCGCCGCAACCTATGTCGACTAGTGACGATGGGTGTTCCCGAGACACCAGGTCTATCACAAGTTCTAATGTAAGGTTATAGTTCATCGCCCAATAATCGATAAACCCGGTCTGGAATGACGGGTGGAACCTAGATGCAAAGTGGTAGGGAAAGGAATATTCCTCTTCCTGTTCTCGCTGTTCGCGATGTTCTTTAGTGTTATCCACCAAGTTCATGAATTGGCCTCTTTAACAAGACTCATTGTTCATCTCTTCAACTTTCAGTCTTCCAAGGTTTCCCGATCATGGCGGCCGTACATTCCAATGCTTCTATTCAACCGCTGGCAATTCTGGGCCTCTTTGATGTTCTGCCTCTGACACTTCGGTTTTTCATAGAACACATGTTCCAAAGTAGTTGTCAAATAACAATTTAACTTCCTCCTTGTTTTCAATAAAGCTGTCGCCCAAGACCATGTAATGATCATCCGGCTTATATTGTCAGAATTGCTTTAACTGGAACGAATCGATTTACGAATGATTTCAGCTAAAATTGGCAACAAATTTCTTCTTTCAAGAAATAGCAAAGGCACGATCACCAATACCACACTCAGAGTAGACTCAAGTAACATACCGAATCGACGTTGTTGTAAATCAAGCTGGAAAACAACCAAGACAGAAAATGCACATATTGCAAATAGAGTTGACGCGTATTTGATAATTGGGGCCATGCGGATAGCCAATACTCTATCAAGAAACCACAATTGCAGCATAACTCCAACAAGAGTCAACCCTAGCCGCGCCCAAATAAAGGTCTCAAAACCGAATTGAATGCTTACTAGATAACCAATAGTGTAGATCAACACAGAAATCGCTAGAATTCTGGTTTCGATAGCTGGCAATCCAATTGCGCGAAATACCTCACCATTAGCCCCTACAATCCACGCTATGCCGTGTACTAAACTCATGACTGAAACTATCAGACCAATGCCACTCCACTGGAATCCAAAAACCAGGGTTTCGATGACCTCCGAATTTGCAAATAAGATCGCTGCGAGAGGCAATGAAAGAAAGGTCATCATTTGAATAACCTGGATCAGGATATTTCGAATCGCTTCAAGGTCTTTAGAGAAGTTTGCGAGATGACTGTACAGCACAGGCAACAAGGAACCGAATATGATGGAATATATCATCTGAACGAACGCGTTACCCGTGCGATAAAGTCCTAACTCTTTGGAACTAAGAAAAGCACCAACCGCTAAAGAGTCAGCCCAGTTGAAAAACCACCCCAATACGGCTGTTGCTGCAACCCAACGACCAAATTTCACCAAGTCCTTTGCGATTCCAAAATCGAAACTGAGTTTCGGGCGCCACGTGCTCACAACCCAAAGTGTAAAAAATTGCAATAGCTGACCGGTCAAAGAACCACCCACTAGAGCCCAATAACCCCAGCCGGAAATTGCCATCGGTATCGAGACAAGCGCAGGCGTAAGCGTTGTGGCAATGCGGACCCAAAATAGCTTCTTGAACTTCATGTCTTTTTGAAGCAAGGCTGAGTGCACTGCTCCAATTGCAGAGAAGACGACCTGTAAAGACATAACCTGCAGCACAGTTGTAACACGGCTGTCTCTAAAGACGCTCTCTGCAATAAACCCTGCACTAAACATCAAGCCCAATGCAACGATTACACCAAGCAATACATTTATCCAGAATGCCGCATTTGCCGCAGGATCCCTCGCTCCCTGGTATTGAATGATGGCTTTCCCAAGCCCTGCCTCCCAGATAAACTGAGAAAAACTGATGACCATGGTTGCCGCCACAACGACACCGAAGTCTTCTGGCGTAAGTAGGCGGGCAAGAACAATTAGGATCAACGGAGAAATTGCTTTTGAAACAATTTCGCCCAGAAAAGACCACTTCAGGGAGATATGAAAATTAGACATTCAGTTAAGCGCTGGTTTCCTGTATTACTGAAGTGACAAGAGGGTCAATAGCGGTGGTAATCGATTATTTCCGTTATAGATTGAAAGACTAGATTCTATACATTACAAACAGAGAATGCAGACCTCAATTTTTCACAACAAAGAGCATTTTGGCGAACAAGTCGAGACTGGGGATATTGCGTGGAAGGCAATGACAGGAAATACAGAAGGCCATGGCGGTATAATCGGGTACTTGTCACCCTTAAAGTTCACAGCGGAGCATGATCGATAAAATCAACTATAACGGCATCGAACTCGCCCTGATTATCCGTAAGTCTTTTGAAAAAGACGGTATCGAGTTCTTCACACCTGACGATTACTCCCAACAGATTGGCTACATGAGGCGGCCCACGGGACATATGATTCCACCGCATGTCCACAACCCGGTCGCCCGGAAAGTTCATTTCACACGGGAAGTTCTGATCATCCGATCCGGCAAGCTCAGGGTCGATCTATATTCGGATGATGCAGTTTATGTTGAGAGTGCCATCCTGGAAGCCGGAGACATCATCCTCCTAGCCAGTGGTGGTCATGGCTTTGAGGTGTTGGAAGAGACTGAAATAATTGAAGTGAAACAGGGGCCTTATGCGGGTGACGAGGACAAAACCCGTTTTGAAGGTGTCGACGCATCCGAAGTCGTGTTTAAAAGTGCAGTGACATGATACCAGTGAACCTGCCCAATCTCGGGGTACGTGAAAAGGAGTTGCTCAGCCGATGCATCGAAACCGGCTGGATCAGCTCTGAGGGTCAGTTCGTCCGAGAATTCGAACAGCAGATGGCGAGTCACGTGGGGCGGAAATTCGGCATCGCTGTATGCAATGGCACAGCGGCACTGGATATTGCCGTCGATGTCCTGAGAATCAGCCCTGGTGATGAAGTGATTGTACCGACTTTCACAATCATTTCCTGTGTTCACCAAATCGTGCGGGCAGGCGCGCGACCGGTGTTCGTCGATTGCGACCCTGAAACCTGGAATATGCGCATTGACGAGGTTGAGCAAAAAATCACAGCCCGCACAAGGGCCGTGATGGCCGTCCACATTTACGGCCTTCCTGTCGATATGGATCCCCTCCTTGACCTGGTTAGCCATCATGGACTACGGCTTATCGAGGACGCCGCAGAACTGATTGGTCAAACCTACACTGATCGAGCGTGCGGCAGCTTCGGTGACCTAAGCACGTTCAGCTTCTACCCCAACAAGCACGTGACTACCGGTGAAGGGGGGATGATTGTCACCGATGATGAAGAACTGGCCGAGCGCTGTCGCAGCAAACGAAACTTATGTTTCCAGACTAGCCAACGGTTTGTGCATGAGGAACTAGGCTGGAACTACCGGATGACTAACCTGCAGGCGGCCCTTGGGATTGCGCAACTGGAAAGGCTAGACACGTCGGTTGCAAGAAAACGTGAGATCGGAAAGTTCTACAATGATGCGTTCTGTGATCAGGAACATCTGCAACTGCCGCTCCCCGTAACGGATTACGCCGAGAACATCTATTGGGTGTACGGCATCGTTCTGAGGGATTCCTGCTCTTTGGACGCTGCTGAAATGATAGGACGACTGGCACAGGCAGACGTAGGCGCCCGTCCTTTTTTCTGGCCTATGCACGAACAACCTGTGTTGGTAAAGATGGGTCTGGCCGGCGACGAGACCTGCCCTGTCGCGGAGCGACTGGCACGCCGGGGCCTCTACCTTCCAAGTGGCCTCGGCACAGGCAACGAAGATCTTACGCGGGTGGCCGAAGTAGTACGGGATATTTTGAAATGAGTGTCTTTGATTCTTACGCCCGATACTACGACTTGCTCAACAAAGATAAAGACTACTCTGCGGAAACCCGCTATGTAGCCAAACTCATTGACCGGTTCGGTTCAGCACCCTGCAAATTGCTGGACATCGGTTGCGGAACTGGTCGCCATGCCGAACTCCTCTTCGACGAAGGGTTCGACATGGTAGGTGTAGACCGGTCGGAAGCCATGGTTGCACTGGCAAAAGCCCACCACTCCGGAATGGAGTTTCATGTCGGTGACATATGCAATTTCCAACTGGGCAGGCGCTTCCAAGCGGTAACTGCTCTTTTCCACGTCTTCAGCTATTTAACCGAGGAAAACCAGTTGCGCGCAGCTCTGAAAAATATTCATGAGCACTTGGAGCCTGGTGGGCTGATGATCTTCGATTGCTGGCATGGCCCAGCGGTAGTGCACCAAAAACCAGAATTAAGGATAAGGCGCATTGAGGATGGCGACCTCATAGTCGTGAGAATTGCCGAACCGAAAGTACTTCCTGAATTGCACCGTGTAGACGTGAGTTTCCAAGTCTTCGTGAAAGAAAAAGAGACCTGGAACGAGTTTTCAGAATTGCACCCGATGAGGTACTTGTTTCAGCCTGAAATTGAGACCTTACTCGTCGACTCCGGGTTTGAGCTCCTGAAGGTCGAAGAGTGGATGACTGGTAATGCACCCAGCGTGGAGACTTGGTGTGTGGTTTACATTGCGCGCCTAGTCGGAATGTGAACCTTTGCGTTTAGCCAGTAAAATTCGACCACTCGGTGCGCGCATACCGCATGCCGTCAACCTAAGTAGTATTCAGAAGAATAGTGAACTCAAGCCGAACAGAATCCGGTCTACTAACTGAACTTCCCATGACAATGCTTATACTTCTGCCCCGATCCACAGGGACAAGGCTCATTCCGCCCTACTTTTCTTCCTTCCCTGACAAACGGCTCGACCGGCTGCTGCCCTTCGCCTTCCGGTGCGGCAGCGCCACCACCAACGCCCGTTGACGTCGCCTGTTCATGCTTGAACTGCATCGGCGCTTCGGTCCGCCTCTGCTCTTCGACGGCTTCAACATCTTCCTCGGCCTTGACCTGTACCCTCGCCAGGACACGGATGACCTCGTGCTTGATGTTGTCCAGTAGCTGGGTGAACATCTCGTACGATTCGCGCTTGTACTCCTGCATGGGCTGTTTCTGGGCGTAGCCGCGCAAGCCGATGCCCTGGCGCAGGTAGTCCATGCTGGCCAGGTGGTCTTTCCATTTCTGGTCGAGCACGTTCAGCATCAGGGCTTTTTCGAAGTGGCGCATCACTTCGGGGCCGGTTGACTCTTCCTTCGCATCGAAGTGTTTGTCGACTTCGTCGACAATCCGGGTACGCAGCACTTCCTCGTGCACGTTTGCGTCGGTTTTCAGCCACTCGCCCACGGGGACATCGATGCCGAACTCGCCTTCCAGCGCCTGCTCGAGCGCAGGCACTTCCCACTGCTCGTCGATACTGCCCGGCGGGATGAACTGGCTGACCACGTCTTCGAACACTTCGTGCCGCATTTCGCGGATGGTGTCGCCAATTTCATCGGCTTCCATCAGCTCGTTGCGCTGGCTGTAAACCACGCGGCGCTGGTCGTTGGCCACGTCGTCGTAGTCCAGCAGGTGTTTACGCACGTCGAAGTTGTGCGATTCCACCTTGCGCTGCGCGTTTTCGATGGCGCGGTTGAGCATGCCGGCCTCGATCGCCTCGTCTTCTTTCATGCCGAAGCGCTGCATCAGCAGGGACATGCGGTCGGAGGCAAAAATGCGCATCAGGTTGTCTTCCAGCGACAGGTAGAAACGGGATGAACCCGGGTCGCCCTGGCGGCCGGAACGGCCCCTCAGCTGGTTGTCGATACGCCGCGACTCATGGCGCTCGGTACCAATCACGCGCAGTCCACCGGCGGCCAACACCTGCTCGTGACGCTGCTGCCAGTCGGCCTTGTGTGCCTCGATAGCGGCATCGTCGGCGTCGTCTCCGAGTTGGCTGAGCTCCACCTCGAGGTTGCCGCCGAGCACGATGTCGGTGCCGCGACCGGC
>JAZBOH010000002.1:0-32113 GCA_036351055.1 Lysobacterales bacterium | reverse complement strand
GTGCGGCAGCGCGGTAATCACGATGTCGCCGTTCTGTTTTTCCCACACGGCGCGCATCTTGACCGAACCGTTACCGGTTTCATAGAGGGTTCGCAGTTCCGCTGAAGGCGTGATGATTTCGGCGTCGGTGGGGAAATCCGGCCCCTTGACGTGTTCACACAGCTCGGCAACGGTCGACCTGGGCTGCTCCAGCAGGCGGATACAGGCCGCGACCACCTCGCGCAGGTTGTGCGGCGGGATTTCGGTGGACATGCCGACCGCGATACCGGTGCTGCCGTTGAGCAAAACATTGGGCAGCCGAGCCGGCAGCATGACGGGTTCCTTCATGGTGCCGTCGAAATTGGGTGTCCAGTCGACCGTGCCCATGCCCAGTTCGCTGAGCAGGCTCCTGGCGTAGCCGGTCAGCCGTGACTCCGTGTAGCGCATGGCGGCAAAAGACTTCGGGTCGTCCGGCGAGCCGAAATTGCCCTGGCCGTCAACCAGCGGGTAACGGTAGGAGAATGGCTGCGCCATCAGCACCATGGCCTCGTAGCAGGCGCTGTCGCCGTGCGGGTGGAACTTGCCGATGACGTCGCCCACGGTGCGGGCCGATTTCTTGTGCTTCGAAGTGGCGCTGAGGCCCAGTTCGCCCATCGCGTAAACGATGCGGCGCTGGACCGGTTTCAGGCCGTCCCCGACATGCGGAAGCGCGCGGTCGAGAACCACGTACATCGAATAATCGAGGTACGCTTTCTCGGCGTAATCCTTGAGTGGAATCTTTTCGTGGTCGGAAAAGGAAAGGGTTAAATCAGTCATCTATGTTCCAGTGTTTTTTGGGGTCAGAGTAGCTTAGCTACTCTGACCCCGGTTTTACTCTGACCCCGGTTTTGCCGGTTTGGGTTCCGCCTGTTCATCGACCCGTCGGCGCAGCAGCATCGGTGAAAAAACCACGGTGAAAAGGAAAAAACTGGCGATCCAGGCCGCGCCGGCAGCCCCGATCCACAAGCCGTAATGGCTGCTGTCGATCAAGGGCAGGAATATCCGGATGGTCGCTGTCAGCAGCATCCCGACCAGGATCAGCGCCATCACCCGCGGCGCCTGGTGGATGTCGCGGCCGGTGTGACCCAGCGTGACACGCGCCATCATGCTGAGGGTAATCATGCCGACCCCACCGACGGCGTAAGCGTGCATATGCAGGTAAGGCGGCACGGCGGTGACCGGCATCAGCGCGCGCAACAGGAAACCGAGGTTGATCATGACAAACGACAGGAACAGGCCCCAC
Organism: Lysobacterales bacterium; assembly: GCA_036351055.1. Taxonomy (GTDB): domain Bacteria; phylum Pseudomonadota; class Gammaproteobacteria; order Xanthomonadales; family SZUA-36; genus JABDPF01. Next base: position 30,852 of record JAZBOH010000002.1, on the reverse strand, counting down.
AGCAGCGGTTTTTGCCAGATTCCCATGGTATGCCAGCCCATGACCCTGAGCGTGTTCAGGATCAGCAGGGCGCCAGCCAGGATGGCGCCCACAAGGCTGTAGGGCAGCAGGATCTCGGTGAACATATAAAGCGGGTACACGGTAACGGTGGCGATGTCATTCCAGCGCTCGTTGCGCAGTTCCACCTCGTACCCGACGCCGCGCTGGGTGAAAAACGGGATCACGCGCCGCCCCATGAACAACACCATGCCCAGCACCAGGTACAAGCCGCCGTGCACGGCGATGCGCACACCATCCTGCACCATGCCCTCGGCGCCGAGGAAAAACAGCAGCCTGGCGGCGGCCAGCAGGGTGAGCAGTAGCAGGACCGGCGCCTGGCGGGTCTGCCGGGCCTGGATCACCGGCTTGCCTACGGCAAAGGCCAGCCCCGCCATGAAGGCCAGGTCCGCCGCGGTTGCCCAGGCCAGCAAGCCCGTGCCTTTCATCATCAGGGCCCGGGCCAGCAGCCACAACAAGAACAGCACGGCCAGGCCGGTGCCACTGGCCGTTTTCCGCCCGGTCCAGTTCCAGGCGGCGGTAAGCAGGAAACCGGCGATTACAGCCATGGCGTAGCCAAAAATCATTTCGTGGGCATGCCACTGGAAAAGGTTGACGCCGTTCAGTTCGAGCGGGAAGTGGACCAGGTAAACGGCCATCCAGTTCGCCATGGCGAGCATGGCGAAAACCGACGCCCCGAGGAAAAAAGGGCGGAAACCCCGGCTCAGGAAGGCAATGGGTTTCAAAGGTTCCCCGTCATCAGCTTACGGGGGTCGAGAAAAACCTGATCGAAGATGATGGTTTGGGTCTCATCCCTGTTGTTCACATGCTACTCCCTGTTCAGATGGTGGCGAGGTCGCCCTTGTCTTCCAGCCAGGCCTTGCGGTCCGAAGCGCGCTTTTTCCCCAGCAGCATGTCCATCATTTTAGTGGTTGCCGTGTGACTTTCCACGGTCAGTTGGACCAGCCTGCGTGTATCGGGGTCGACGGTACTTTCCCGCAGTTGCAGCGGGTTCATCTCACCCAGGCCCTTGAACCGCGTTTCCGTGACCTTGCCCCTTTTCTTTTCAGCGATGATTCGTTCGTGCAGGGCCTTGCGCTCCTCGTCATCCAGGGCGTAAAAGGTCTCCTTGCCAACGTCGATGCGGTATAGCGGCGGCATGGCCACGAAAATGTGCCCGGTCTCCACCAGCGCCGTGAAGTGTTTCAGGAACAATGCCGCGAGCAGGGTGGCGATATGCAGGCCGTCGGAATCGGCGTCCGCCAGGATGATCACCTTGCCGTAACGCAAACCCGAAATCTGGTTCGATCCGGGGTCCACGCCAATTGCGACCGAGATATCGTGTACTTCCTGGTTGCTCAGCACGGAATCGGATTCGACTTCCCAGGTGTTCAGGATCTTGCCGCGCAGCGGCAGGATGGCCTGGTATTCGCGGTTCCGGGCCTGCTTGGCGGAACCACCGGCGGAATCGCCTTCAACCAGGAACAACTCGGTATGGGAGAGGTCCTGGGACGAACAATCAGCCAGCTTGCCGGGCAGGGCGGGCCCCGAGGTCACTTTCTTGCGCACGACCTTCCTGGCCGACTTCATGCGCTTCTGCGCGCTGCTGATCGCCAGCTGGGCAATGGCCTCGCCATCGGTCACGTTTTGGTTCAGCCACAGGCTGAACGCATCCTTGATGATGCCGGAAACGAAGGTGGCGCAGCCGCGGGAAGAGAGCCGTTCCTTGGTTTGCCCGCTGAACTGCGGATCGGCCAGTTTTACCGACAGGATAAAACTGATTTTCTCCCAGATGTCGTCCGGGGTCAGGCGCAAGCCGCGGGGTAACAGGTTGTGGTGCTCGCAGAATTCGCGCATGGCTTCGACGAGGCCGGTGCGCAGCCCGTTGACATGGGTTCCGCCCTGCGGCGTGGGGATCAGGTTGACATAACTCTCCTGTAACTGACCGCCGTCCGGCAGCCAGCTGAGCGCCCAGTTAACCTCGGAATCAGAACCCTTCATCGCGCCGCTGAACGGGTTTTCGGGCAGGCGGTTGTAGTCCTCCAGTTCACTGACCAGGTAGTCGGTCAGTCCGTCCTCGTAACACCACTCTTCCTTTTCTCCCGTCTTGGCGACGGTCAGGCTGACCACCAGCCCAGGGCAGAGAACGGCCTTGGCGCGCAACAGGTGGCGCAGTCGTTTCAGGGAAAAACCCGGCGAATCGAAATAGGAAGGGTTGGGCCAAAAACGGATCCGGGTTCCGGTATTGCGCTGGCCTACCGTGCCGACTTCCTTCAGTTTCACCTTGCGGTCGCCATTGGCGAACATCATGTAGTGCTCGACGCCGTCCCGCTTGATCCAGATTTCGAGCTTTTGCGAGAGTGCGTTGACCACGGAGACGCCAACGCCATGCAGCCCGCCCGCGAACTGGTAGTTCTTGTCGTTGAACTTGCCGCCGGCGTGCAGCTTGGTCAGGATCAGCTCGACGCCCGGGATTTTCTGCTCCGGGTGTATGTCCACCGGCATGCCGCGGCCGTCGTCGATGACTTCCACCGAGCCGTCTTCGAAAGCGGTTACGGATACCTGGCGGGCATGGCCGGCCAGGGCCTCGTCGACGCTGTTGTCGATGACTTCCATCGCCAGGTGGTTGGGGCGAGTGGTATCCGTATACATGCCCGGGCGGCGTTTTACGGGCTCCAGTCCGGTCAGGACTTCGATGTCTTCTGCGCGATAGTTGCTTGTCATTTCGCGATGGATGTTCACCTGTTTCTTTGTTGTTTTCAAGTAGCTTCTGCATCCAGTACAATGTGCTTCCAGAACTTCAACTATAAACCAGCTCCCAAAGGACACAGTTCTGGCATGGCATCTCTCATATTTGTAACCGGCGGCGTCGTTTCTTCTCTCGGAAAAGGACTTTCAGCCGCAGCACTCGCTGCAACGCTCGAATCCAGGGGGCTTAAAGTCACCCTGATTAAACTGGATCCTTATATCAACGTCGATCCGGGCACGATGAGCCCATTCCAGCACGGCGAGGTCTACGTGACCGATGACGGGGCCGAGACCGACCTGGACCTCGGCCACTACGAGCGTTTCGTGCGTACGCCGACCCGCCAGCTGAACAACGCCACCACCGGCCGGATTTACAGCAACGTGATCGCCAAGGAGCGCAAGGGTGAGTACCTTGGCGCCACCATCCAGGTGATTCCGCATATCACCAACGAGATCAAGGACTGGGTCGTGCGCGCAGCCGAAGGCTACGACGTGGCCATGGTCGAGATCGGCGGCACGGTGGGCGATATCGAATCACTGCCGTTCCTGGAAGCCATTCGCCAGCTCGGTGTCGAATACGGCCGCAATGCCCTGTTCATGCACCTGACCCTGGTGCCGTACCTGCGCGCGGCGAAAGAAAAAAAGACCAAGCCGACCCAGCACTCGGTCAAGGAACTGCGGTCCATCGGTATCCAGCCCGATGTCCTGCTGTGCCGTTCCGAGATCGAGCTGACCGAAGACGAGCGGGAAAAAATTGCGCTGTTCACCAACGTGCCGAAGAAAGCGGTCATTACCGCGCTGGATGCGCCAAACAGCATTTACGACATCCCGATGATGCTGCACGAGGAAGGCCTGGACGATATCGTTATCGAGCGCCTTGGCCTGGAAGACAAAACGTCCCGGCCGGCGGACCTTAGCGACTGGGAAGAAGTGGCCGATCGCCTGGTCAATACCCGCCACGAGGTCACCGTGGCCCTGGTCGGCAAGTACGTTGACCATGCCGACGCCTACAAGTCCTTGTCCGAAGCCATCACGCACGGCGGTTTACGCCAGCGTATCAAGGTGAACATCGTACCCATGGAGTCGGAAGACTTTGCCGATGGCGACCTGTCACAGCTGGAAGGGGTGGACGCCATCCTGGTCCCGGGCGGTTTTGGTGAGCGCGGTTTCGAGGGCAAGGTCAACGCCATACGTTACGCACGTGAAAACGGTATCCCCTACCTGGGTATCTGCTACGGCATGCAGGCGGTGGCGGTCGAGTTTGCCCGCAACGTGTGTGGACTGGATGGCGCCAACACCACCGAAAACGCCCCGGATACCGAGTATCCGGTAATCGGACTGATCACCGAGTGGATCGACGCCTCGGGCAAGGTCGAGAAGCGTGATGAAGAGTCCGACCTGGGCGGCACCATGCGCCTCGGCGGCCAGGAGTGCCGCCTGCAGGAGGGATCGTTGTCACGCAAGCTCTATGGCAAGGAAATCATCCGCGAACGGCACCGGCACCGTTACGAGTTCAACAACCGTTACCGCGAGACCTTCAAGAAACATGGCATGGTGCTGGCCGGCCTGTCGATGGACGAGACCCTGGTGGAGATCATCGAGGTCGCAGACCATCCGTGGTTCGTGGCCTGCCAGTTCCACCCGGAATTCACCTCGACGCCGCGCGAAAGCCATCCGCTGTTCAGCGGTTTTATCGAAGCCGCGTTGAGGGTAAAACAGGGCGAATTGCCCGCTGGAGTAGTTCAACTGTGAAACTGTGTGGATTTGACGTCGGTATCGAACATCCGTTCTTCCTGATCGCTGGCCCCTGCGTCATCGAATCCGAGCAATTGGCGCTCGACACGGCGGGAACGCTGAAGGAGATTTGCGGGCGTCTTGAAATTCCGTTTATCTACAAATCGTCTTTCGACAAGGCCAACCGTTCCTCCGGTGACAGTTTCAGGGGACCGGGCGTCGAACAGGGCCTGCAGATCCTGGCCGAGGTCAAGCGCCAGATCGACGTGCCGGTGTTGACCGACGTGCACGAGGACACCAATATTCGCATGGTCGCACGCGTCGTGGACGTATTGCAGACCCCGGCCTTCCTGTGCCGGCAGACCAATTTCATCCACCGCGTGGCCGCCGCGGGCGTCCCGGTCAATATCAAGAAAGGCCAGTTTCTCAGCCCCTGGGAAATGGACAACGTGGTGCAGAAGGCAAAAAGCACCGGCAATCAGAACATCATGGTATGTGAGCGCGGCGTCTCGTTCGGTTACAACAACCTGATCTCGGACATGAGGTCGTTGGCCGTAATGCGGGATACTGGCTGCCCGGTCGTGTTCGACGCGACCCACTCCGTTCAACTGCCTGGCGGTCAGGGCACATCCTCCGGTGGTCAGCGAGAGTTCGTGCCGGTTCTGGCACGGGCCGCCGTTGCCGTGGGTGTTTCCGGCCTGTTCATGGAGACACACCCCGAGCCGGACAAGGCCCTGAGCGATGGCCCCAACGCGATGCCGCTGGGGCAGATCGAGGATTTATTATCCTTGCTCAAGGAACTCGATTTCGTGAGCAAGAAACAGATTTAAACCTGGGCCTGTAAACAGGCCCTGCTAATTTAAGGAAATATCATGAGTCATATTAAAACCGTACACGCGCGGGAGATTCTCGATTCCCGTGGAAACCCGACCCTCGAGGCCGAAATCCTGCTTGAATCGGGCGCCTTCGGGCGCGCCGCAGTGCCTTCCGGCGCCTCTACCGGGGCACGTGAAGCGATTGAACTCCGGGATGGCGACAAGAGCCGTTACCTCGGCAAGGGTGTCACCCAGGCCGTCTCCAACGTCAATGGAGCCATCGCCGCCGCCATCACCGGCGACGACGCGAACGACCAGGAAGCACTAGATCGCAAAATGATCGAGCTCGACGGCACACCGAACAAGGCCAAGCTGGGCGCCAACGCGCTGCTGGGCGTCAGCCTGGCCGCCGCCCACGCGATGGCCGCCGAAGAAGGCCGGCCCTTGTGGCGCCGCCTTGAACAGCCCGGCGCACTGGCATTGCCCGTGCCGATGATGAACATCATCAACGGCGGCGCACATGCCAATAACAGCGTTGACATGCAGGAATTCATGGTTCTGCCATGGGGTTTCGACTCGTTCTCCGAGTCGCTGCGCTGCGGCGTGGAAATTTTCCACTCACTCAAGAGCGTGCTCAACGGCAAGGGCATGAACACCGCCGTTGGCGATGAGGGTGGTTTTGCCCCTGACCTGCCGTCCAATGAAGCGGCCGTCGAGGTGATCCTCGAAGCGATCGAGAAATCCGGTTACAAAATTGGTCAGCAGGTCGGCCTCGGCCTGGACGTTGCTTCCTCCGAGTTTTTCAAGGATGGGCTGTACCACCTGGAATCCGAGGGCAAGACCTTCGAGCCACACGCCTTTGCCGAGTACCTGGCCTCCTGGGCCCGCCAGTACCCGATCATCAGCATCGAGGACGGCATGGATGAGGGCGACTGGGACGGTTGGGACGTTCTCACGAAGTTGATCGGCGACGACGTACAACTGGTTGGCGACGATCTCTACGTCACCAATACCGAGATCTTCCAGCGCGGCATCGACATGGGCATCACCAACTCGATCCTGATCAAGCTGAACCAGATCGGTACCCTGACCGAGACCCTGCAGGCCATCGCGATGGCGGACAAGGCCGGTTTCAGCGCCGTGGTTTCACACCGTTCCGGCGAAACCGAGGACGCGACCATCGCTGACCTGGCCGTCGCCACCACCGCGACCCAGATCAAGACGGGTTCCCTGTGCCGTTCCGACCGCGTGGCCAAGTACAACCAGTTGCTGCGCATCGAGGACGCGCTGGGTGCGGACGCGAAGTTTGCCGGCGCTGGCGCCTTCCGCAACATCAGGAACTGGAGCGCCTAGGCCATTGCGAACACTGCTGGTCATCCTGGTCGTCGTCATCGCCTTGCTGCAGGTAAAAATGTGGTTTGGTGAAGGCGGCTTCCGGGATGTCCAGCGATTGGCAGTCCGGGTCGAAGAACAGGCCGCTGAGAACGAGGTCCTGGCTCAGCGCAACCGCGAACTCCAGGCCGAGGTCGAGGACTTGCGGCAGGGTTTGCAGGCCATTGAAGAACGTGCCCGCAGCGAGCTTGGCATGATCAAGGAGAACGAGGAGTTCTACCAGGTCGTGCCCGGGCAGAGGCGCGAGCCGGATGAGCAGCAGTAGCATGAAAAGCGACTTGCCCCCGGTTCACGCACTGATTCCGGCAGCGGGCCGCAGCGTCCGTTTTGGCGGAACCACGCTCAAGCAGTATGCCCACCTGCTGGGCAGCCCCGTGATCTCACACAGCATCGAGGCGGTATCGTCACACCCCGCGGTGGCCTCCATCACGGTGGCCCTGGCGGCTGATGACGGTATTTTCGACGAACTCGTCCGGCCCGACTGGCCGGCGGTTCGAACCGCGCCTGGCGGTGACAGCCGGGCACAAACCGTACTGAACGGCCTGCGCTCCATCATGGCGTCCGAGCCGGACAGCGAATGGGTGTTGGTGCACGACGCGGCGCGGCCCTGCCTGCCGCGGGCGTGCCTGGACCGCCTGGTCGAACAGGCCGTGGCCAGCGAACACGGCGCCATCCTTGCCGTTCCGGTCAGCGACACCCTGAAATGGGCGGGCGCGGATGGCTGCATCGACAGGACCGTCGACCGCTCGCACTGCTGGGCGGCACAGACGCCGCAAATGTTCCGCGTATGGGAACTGGCGGCAAACCTGCAAAAAGCCCTGGACGCCGGTTTGCGCCCGACCGACGAGGCGGCCGCGATGGAGCAGGCCGGTATCCGTCCCCTGCTGGTGCAAGGCAGCCCAGGCAATATCAAGGTCACGGGAACGGGTGATCTCGCACTGGCCGAATTTATCCTCCAACAGCAGCGCATGCAGGCCTGATCTTGGATTTCCGCATCGGACAGGGCCTCGATGTACACGCCTTCACCAGCGGTGACCATGTGATGCTGGGCGGCGTGCGCATTCCACACAAGCAGGGCCTGGCCGCCCATTCGGACGGCGACGTCGCCCTGCATGCCTTGTGTGACGCCTTGCTGGGCGCGGCGGCGCTGGGCGATATCGGCCAGCACTTCCCGCCTTCGGATCAGCGCTGGGCCGGTGCTGACAGCCGGGAGCTGCTGGCCTGCGTGAGCGGTTTGTTGGGTGATGCCGGCTGGCAGACCGTCAACGTGGACCTGACCATCGTCTGCGAACAACCCCGGATCTCTTGCCACGTCAAGGCCATGCGCGAGGCCATCGCCGCGTTGCTGGGTATCGCAAGCGATGCGGTCTCCGTGAAGGCAACGACCACCGAGAAGCTGGGCTTCTGCGGGCGCGGGGAGGGCATTGCCGCCCAGGCCGTCGCCCTGATCAGGAAAGCCTGAATGTCCCGCCCCGCAACGGCGCTTCCCAACTGGGCCTGGCTGCTGGGCCAAGCTGGCGCCAGCGGTGTGATCCGCCGTTCGCCGGAAGACTTCCGCGTACAGGAATTACCGCTGGTCCAGCCGGAGGGCGAAGGTAACCACCTCTGGCTTGAGATCGAGAAGCGCGGGGCAAACACCAACTGGGTGGCGGATCAGCTGGCCCGTTCGGCCGGGGTGAAATCCCGGGACGTGGGTTTCGCCGGTATGAAAGACCGGCATGGCGTGACTTCCCAGTGGTTTTCGGTCGGTTTGCAGGAGGCCGCCAGCGATGACTGGATGTCCTGGGCGATAAAGGACGTCACGGTGCTGCAAGCACAGCGCCATGGCCGCAAACTGCGCCGTGGTGCGCTGGCCGGCAACCGCTTCCATATCGTGGTTCGGGAACTCCGGGGAGAGACGGGAGACCTGCTGGAAAGAATCGAAAAGGTGGACCTGCTGGGTGTACCCAATTATTTCGGCCTGCAACGTTTCGGCCACGGGGGGCTAAATGTGCAACGCGCACGGGACTGGCTGGAACGCGGCGGCCGCATAAGGCGCAACCAGCGCGGCATTTACCTCTCTTCAGCCCGCAGCTACCTGTTCAACCAGGTGCTCTCTGCCCGTGTGGACCAGGGTAACTGGAACCACTTGCTGGACGGTGATCTCGCCATGCTCGACGGTAGCCGGTCAGTCTTTCCCTGCACCTTGCCCGACCCGGTACTCCTGCAACGCTGTGCCGAGTTTGATATCCACCCGACTGGTCCCTTGCCGGGCAGGGGACAAGCCGGCACGCAGCGAGAGGCCGCCACCCTCGAGACAGCGGTGCTTGAAGCGGATGGCAAACTGGTCGAGGCCCTGGCCGCCGCCGGTGTGGACGCCGCCAGGCGCAGCCTGCGTTTGCGGCCGCGTCGACTGGAATGCGAGTTGGACGGCGATGTCCTGAGCCTCAAGTTTGAACTGCCTGCCGGCGCTTATGCCACGAGCTTGCTGCGGGAACTTGTGACCGTGAGTGATGGCGCCCTATTGAAGCGGGCAGGCTAGCTCGGCTACCCTGACCCCGGTTTCCGGTTATCGAGGAAAAAAATTGAGTGTCTACCGATTAAAAGGGGCGTCAGGCCCGGTTATCAACCAGTCGCACACGCTGGGTAAAAGAACCCTGATCGGCCGGGCCGATGATTGCGACCTGCGCATCGACCGGGAAGGTGTCGAGGGAAGGCACGCGGAAATCATCGAAGACGGCCAGGGTGGCTTGGTGCTCAACAGCATTGCACCCTCGTCGGCAACGTTGTTGAACGGTGAACCTGTGCAAAGCGCCCCTCTTGGCAGCGGCGATGAAATCCGCATCGCCAACTGCCGCTGGGTATTGCAGGCGCCGGGCCTGCGGCCCGAGAAAGTGCTGACGGACCAGGCCGTTTCACCCCGGCGTGGTTACATCCCATGGCTGGTGGTGGGGGGGCTGCTTGCCGCGGCTGCCACCGCCTGGTACTCGGGCTTGCTGGCGCCGGTTTTTACTTGATGAAAACCGGGGTCAGAGTAGCTGAGCTACTCTGACCCCATCCGGAGTTTGAACGTGGGACGGCCTGCGGGTGTCAGCAGGCCGTTTTTTGTGAGCCATTCTCGGGCATCTTCGGCGTCGCCTTCGAACCAGGCGCGGGTGCAGCCGAGACGGAAGGTGTAGCCCCAGCTGTCCATGTCGGCCATCACCCGGTCGCTGCCGAAGCCGGGGATTTCATCGGCCAGCAGGATCTGCAGGTAACACACGGCGTTTTCCTCGTCGTAGTCGCCCCCGGCATCGGTATCCAGCCCGCTGCGCCGTTCTTCGTCCATGCAGATGTAGTGACAGGTTTCGTGCAGGATGGAGTGCAGGGGGGTATCCGGGCGCAACACGAGCCGATTGCCGAGCAGACCCGCTTCCTCTTCGCCCCAGAAAGAACCCGCTATGTCTTCTCCATCCGCCGCGACCTGCACCTGCATGCCATAGCGCGAAAGCAGGCGCGAGATGCCGGACGGGTTGCTGTCCCGGTAGCGCACGACGGGTAGCTTCTGTTGTTGCATGACTTATGAGAGATATGGCCCGGGGTCGTCTGGGGTAATATTAGCCCATTCTTTCCGGGTGGATAAGCGTCAAGGCATGGGTTTACTCGAAGACAGGTACCCTCCGATCGAACTGCTGCGTTACGCGGGGCTGTTTGCCTGGCTGTGCGCCTTGATCCCGCTGGTCCTGATGTACTCCCTGTATCCGGAACCGCTGGGTTCCGAGCAATACCTGGGCTGGTGGATCCTGCACCTGGTATTTGGTTTTACGTACTGGAACCAGGTCAGGGAACTGCCGGTCCGGACCAGCCTGGCGCATCGGATCCTGACGGTCTCCGTGCTGACGGTGGCGGCCCTGGGTGTCAGCACGATGTCCGAGACCCCGCTCGGCGGCATCCTGCTGCTGATTATCGGCGGCCTGCTGCCCTGGATGCTGCCGCTGGCCGGTGCGGCGGCCTGGCTGCTGGCCCAGAACGTTCTCTTTGTGCTGGTGCTGGACAACATCGGTGACAACCCGTTGGGCGACGCGGCGCTGACCGGCGGGCTGTTTCTCGCCGTTTCCCTGTTCGCGTTCATGAGCGGCGTCGTGGCGCTGCGGCAGAACGAGGCAAGGGACGAAGTGCGCAAGGTCAACTCGGAATTGCGGGCGACCCAGGCCCTGCTGGCGGATAATACGCGTATAGCCGAGCGTGTTCGTATCGCCCGGGAACTGCACGACCTGGTCGGTCATCACCTGACCGCGCTGACCCTCAACCTGGAGGTGGCGACCCACCTGGTCGAGGGCAAGGCGCTGGAACACGTGCAGCAGGCCCACTCGCTGGCCAAGCTCTTGCTGGCGGACGTGCGCGAGGTGGTCAGTGAAATGCGCCTGGACGACAAGGTTGACCTGTCTGCTGCATTGCGGACCCTGGTCAGCGGCATGCCGGAACCCAGGATCCATCTCGAACTTCCGCTCGATGTCGCGCTGACCGACCCGGTGCGGGCTCAGGTGATGTTGCGCTGCGCACAGGAAATGATCACCAACAGCGTGCGCCACGCGCGGGCTGATAACCTGTGGATCATCCTGGAGCACGACCGGGAAAAAGTGTCCCTGAATGCGCACGACGACGGGCAGGGAGTCAAGACAGTGGAGCCGGGCAACGGGCTCAAAGGCATGGCCGAACGCCTCAGGCAACTGGGCGGGGGCCTGGAGATCGAATCAAAACCGGGTGCCGGATTCAGGCTGCAGGCCTGGGTGCCGGTTGAAACCCTGACATGACAAGGTAAAAAGATGATCAAAGTAATGCTGGTAGACGACCAGAACCTGGTACGCAAGGGTGTACGCAGCCTGCTGGAATTGTCGGATGAAATCGAGGTGATTGCCGAAGCGGCCGACGGCGCCGAGGCCATCAGCATGATACCCGAGGCGCACCCGGACGTGGTGCTGCTGGACATGCGCATGCCCGGCCTTTCCGGGCTGGACGTTCTTCGTGAACTGTCCGGCAGCGACGCCCTTCCACCGACCATCATCCTGACCACCTTCGATGACGACGAACTGGTATTGGCCGGTATCCGCTATGGCGCCCGCGGCTACCTGCTGAAAGACGTGGCGCTGGCTGACCTGGTCAATGCGGTGAAAACGGTCGCGGCTGGCGGCTCGATCGTAAAGCCCGCCATTACTCAGCGTCTGCTCAAGGGACTCGAGCATATGCACAACGAGTTTTCCAGCCTCGAGCAACCGGACCCGCTTACCGACCGTGAGACCGAGATATTGCGCCTGATGGCCGGTGGATACAGCAACAAGGAGATCGCCAATTCCCTGGACGTGGCGGAGGGCACGGTAAAAAACCACGTGTCGAATATCCTGTCGAAAATGGGGGTAAGGGACCGGACCCGGGCCGTGCTCAAGTCCCTGGAACTGGGTTTGATTTGACAGCCAGGGTCAAAAAACCGGGGTCAGAGTAAAAAAGCCGGGACAAAGCCCGGCTTTTTTACTCTGACCCTGATTTTTTCCGGTTTTCAACCCAGCCTGTCGAACTGCCTCTTCAGGTCCGCCTTGTCATCCGTGACGATGCGTTCGAGGGTTTCCACGCGTTGACGCAGATCGGCATTCAGCGCATCGATTTTCCGCTTGAGTTCTTCCAGTTCTTCCTGCCGCGGTGACGCGCTGCGCGCGCGCACGTGATGACGCCAGGCCTCACCGGCCATGGCGGCTATGACAATCAGGACAATCGCTGTCCACATATTCATTACGGAATCCTCTTTAATTCACTGCGCTTATGATCGCGGACTCTAGCGTGGTTGCGCCAGTGACAAAAGTAATACCAGTGTCTCACGAGCTATGGCATTCCGTCAGGGCTTCTTCGCCTGCGCGCAACGGCGCTCAGCATGGTGTACTCACCAGACATAGTCGGAGCGCTCGATGCCTTCGGGTAACGGGTCGAGGGTGGTGACTTCTTCGTTGTCTTCGAAGTGGATGCGCTCCATCAGGTAACACAGGCAGTCCTGCTGGATGACGCGGCGGTCCAGGGTCAGCATGGACGGCATCACCTCGCGTTTCGTTTCTACCTTGCCCCGGCTGAAGTCGAAAAAGTCGGCGGTTACATCATCGCCCTCGTTGTTGCTTGCGAGCACGGGGCGTATGTCCGGGGTGTTCAGGGTGCCGAAGGAAGTACCCGGGGGCAATTCATTGAAATTGTACAAATCCAGTTCATCCCGGAAAGCCACATCGGCGGGCACGTTACCGAAACCGAACAACACGTCCGGGTTGACGTTCACGGTGGCCACCATGTGGAACAGGTGCACTGCGTCGGCGTCCACGGGGCGCAACGAAATTTCTTCCAGGTGCAGGCAGGCTTCCAGGAAAGCCATGCTGTGGTCGGTGCCGTGGATTTCACCCGCCTGTCCGCACTCCAGGGTCAGCGAGGGGCAGAACTCCGACATCGAGTGGGACAATGTGCCCATCGGCACCGTGAAATAGGCGACCTTGCTTGAAAACATGGACGCCAGGCGCAGGTAGTCGGAGCGGATCCGGTTGACGGCTGCGTAGTGCGGGTTCAGGCCGGTGTTATTGTGGATGTCAATGCAGGCCAGCGGGCGCAGCTCCAGCAAGCGATCATGAACGCGCCGGAACAATCGCGTGTAGGCACTGTCCACTTCATTGCCGCCTGGCCAGCAGCGGTTGAAATCCGGTTGGTCGTCCAGGTGGCGCAAACGATGCTTGGCGGCCTGCGGGTTTCCGATGAAGATCACCAGCGATCGCGGCAATTCGTCCCGTTCGTAGTGGCTCTTGAGCAGCCGGCGCAGGGCATCCCAGCCGGTAATCTCGTTGCCGTGCTGCAAGATACCCACCACCAGGGGCCGTTTGATGCGTCCGCGCAGGTGAATCAGTGTCGGCCCGGGCAACTGCTGGTACAGTGACGTGGCCTCGCGCTCGAGCAGACCGTCGGGAATGTGATCCAGTTCGGTCAGTACCGGTTGGTGGTGTTCTGAATTCAATTTGGGCCGTGATTCTGGTTCGGACGAGCAGCCAAGATACCGTTAATAAACAGGCGAAGAAAGGGCGGGCTTGAAATTTGTGCGGACTGGCCTGAAATTTTGCGCAACGCGGAATTGCAGAAAGCAGAAATGCAATCCGAAAAGCACGTAGACAGAGGAGTACTCATGAGCGGTTTGAATATCGAGGCGAGGGAGCTGAGCAAACGCTGGGGCCACCTTGTCGCAGTCGATCAATTGAGCTTCGAGGTGGGGGCCGGCGAGGTGCTCGGGTTCTTGGGGCCCAACGGCGCAGGAAAATCCACCACCATGAAAATGCTGACCGGCTTCCTGACGCCTACGTCGGGCACCGCGCTGGTCAATGGCCACGACATCGTCAACGATTCCCTGGCGGCACGCCGCTGCATGGGATACCTGCCTGAAGGCGCCCCCGCCTACGGGGAAATGACGGTCCGGAAGTTCCTGGAATTTGTCGCCCGGGCGCGGGGCTTCCAGGGCAAAGAGGCCATCCGCGCAGCGGCTGCATCCATTGAACGCCTCAACCTGAGCGCGGTGCCCGAGCAACCTATCGAGACCCTGTCCAAGGGATTCAAGCGGCGCGTTGGCCTGGCGCAGGCCATTTTGCACGACCCCCGGGTGCTGATCCTGGATGAACCTACCGACGGGCTGGACCCGAACCAGAAGCACGAGGTGCGCAGGCTGATCCGGGACATGTCCAGCGACAAGATCATCATCATCTCGACGCATATCCTGGAGGAAGTCCATGCCCTGTGTAACCGGGCCATGATCATCGCCGACGGCCGCATGCTGGTTGACGATACGCCGGCGGGGTTGATTGCGCGTTCCCGTTACCACGAGGCCGTCACCCTGGTTGTCGAGCAGCCCGAGAGCGTGGCGAGCAAGCTCAGCGAGCTGCCCCAGTCACGCAAGGTCGAGCTGCGTGAAGGCGAACTGACCGTTTTTCCCAGGGAGGGTGAGCGGCTGTTCGAGGTGATATCGGACGCGGTTCGCGAACACGGCTGGGCCGTCAGTGAACTGCGCCTGGAGGCGGGGCGGCTGGACGAGGTTTTCCGCCAGGTGACCCGCGGGGAGGTGTCCTGATGAACGCTGTCATCAATGTCATGCGCCGGGAACTGTCCGGCTATTTCTCAACACCGGTAGCCTGGGTGTTTATCGTGATTTTCCTGGTCATGTCCGGCGTGTTCACTTTCTACATCGGAAATTTCTACGAGCGCGGCAGCTCGGACCTGGATCCGTTTTTCCAGTTCCATCCCTGGTTGTACCTATTCCTGGTGCCGGCCATCGGAATGCGGCTATGGGCGGAGGAAAGGCGGGCCGGCACCGTCGAGTTGCTGCTTACACTGCCGCTGACGACCTGGCAGGCGGTGCTGGGCAAGTTCCTGGCCGCGTGGCTGTTTATCGGCCTCGCCCTGTTGCTGACCTTCCCGGTGTGGATCACCGTGAACTACCTGGGCAACCCCGACAACGGCGTGATCGTGGCGGGTTACATCGGCAGCTGGCTGATGGCGGGTGGATTCCTGGCCATCGGCGCCTGCATGTCGGCCGTCACGCGGAACCAGGTGGTGGCGTTCATCCTGTCGGTGGTAGTTTGTTTCGCCTTCCTGTTGAGCGGCTTGCCCATGGTCATGGACCTGTTCTCCGGCTGGGCGCCACAGTCCTTGCTGGACGTCATCGCCGAGTTCAGTTTCCTGGCCCATTTCTCAACCATTTCCAGGGGGGTGATCGATTTACGTGACCTGGTTTATTTCGGCCTGGTGATCACCTTCTGGCTGATGGCCAACAGCATCGTTCTCGAGCTCAGGAAAGCGGACTGAGGAGGCGGACATGAAAAAACAATCCTATTATTCACTCGGCGCGCTGGCCCTCCTGCTGGTCCTGTTCGTGGCCATCAGCATGATCTCGGGTGCGGCGCTCAAGGGTTTCCGGTTCGACCTGACCGAAAACCGGCTGTTTACGCTCAGCGAAGGCACGGGCCGTATCCTCGATGGCCTGGAGGAACCCGTGACGCTCTACTTTTACTTTTCGCAGGACGCGAGCCGGGACATTCCGCAAATCCGCGCTTACGCCAAGCGCGTGAACGAACTGCTCGAAGAATTTGTCAATCACAGCAATGGCAGGCTCAAAGTGCAGCAGGTGGACCCCAAACCGTTCTCCGAGCAGGAAGACCAGGCCGCCGCGTTCGGACTCCAGGCCGCCCCGATCAATACCGCGGGTGATACGCTGTATTTCGGTATCGCGGCCAGTAACTCTCTGGACGAGGTCCAGGTGATGCCTTTCCTGCAGCCCTCAAAGGAAAAGTTCCTGGAATACGACCTGGCCAAGATGGTGTCGTCCCTGGGCAACCCGCAGAAAAAAGTGCTTGGCCTGCTGTCGTCCCTGCCCATGGCGGGAGGCTACGACCCGGCAGCCGGCATGACCGAGGCCTGGGTGGTTCACCAGCAACTGGAACAGCTGTTTGAAATTCGCGAAATCGATGCATCGGCCGGCGAGTTGCCGGACGATGTCGACGTACTGCTGCTGGTTCACCCGCGCAGCCTGGGCGAAGGCATGTTGTACCAGGTAGAGCAGTTTGTGCTTGGCGGCGGCAACCTGGTCGCTTTTCTCGACCCCTTCGCGGAGTCCGACCGCCCCGATCCCAATGACCCGATGGCGCAAATGCAAATCGGCAGCGCTTCCGGCCTGGGCTCGCTTCTCGATGCCTGGGGCGTGAGCTACGATATCTCGCGTATCGTCGGCGACGTGCAGTATGGCATCGGCACGGGTATGACCCGCCACATCGGCATCCTCTCGGTGCCGGCCGAGGGCATGAACAGCGACGATATCGTCAGCGCCGACCTCGAAATCGTCAATTTCTCATCCACCGGCTGGTTCCAGCCCGCGGAGGGCGCGGAAACCGCGTTCGAGACGTTGGTGCAGAGCAGCGAAAACGCGGCGCCGCTGGACGCGTCCCGTCTGCGATTCCTGGGCAATCCCAATGAACTGTTGAACGGTTTCAATCCCACCGGGCAGCGCTATGTGCTGGCTGCCCGGGTGACGGGTCCCGCCGCGGCATCGATCGCTGCGCCGGAGGGCGATGAACAGGGGCATATCGCCCAGGCCGGCGAGCAGGGCATCAACGTCCTGCTATTCGCGGATACCGACCTGTTGACCGACCGCCTGTGGGTCCAGGTGCAGCCGCTGTTCGGTCCGACCGCCTTCGCCGACAACGGCTCACTGGCGGTCAACGCGGTGGATAATATGCTCGGCAACCGGGACCTGATCAGCATCCGCACGCGTGCCACATCGGCCCGGCCGTTTGACCGTGTCGAGGAAATCCGCGTTGCGGCGGAACGTTCTTTCCGAGTCACCGAAGAGCGCCTGCAGCGTGAACTGGAGGAAACCGAAGCCCGGTTGTCCGAACTCCAGGCTGCCAAGGGTGAAGGTGAGCTGATGGTGATCAGCGGCGAACAACAGGCCGAGATCCAGCGATTCATGGAGCGCAGGCTGGAGATCCGGCGCGAGTTGCGCCAGGTCCAGCATGATCTGCGGCGTGACATCGACCGCCTGGATACACGGATCAAGTTGATCAACATCGTGCTGGTTCCGGCCATCGTGATGGTCGTCGCGTTGATTTACGCCACGCGCCGCCGGCGGCGCCAGGACCAGCCACCTAGTACGGAGGCAGGTGCATGAGTAAAAAACATTTTTCATGGCTGCTCGGGCTGACCATCGTGGCGGCACTGGTCGCCATCCTGTTGCCCGGCGAGACCGGGCAGGAGAGCGCTTTCGAGAAGGTTGCCTTGTTGCCGAAGCTGGAAAACCAGGTGAACGACATCGACTGGCTGCAAATTTCCGCTGGCGGCGATACCGTGGCCACGGTCAGCCGTAAAGGTTCACAGTGGGAGGTAGAGGAGGCTGCCGGCTACCGCGCCGACTGGCCAAGAGTCCAGCAACTGCTGTCTGCCCTGGTCAGTGCAGAAGTGATCGAGCCCAAGACCAGTAACCCGGATTATTACGAGCGCCTGGGCGTGCAGGACAGCTCCGCGAGGATCGGGTTCAGGGAATCAACCGGTTTGCCCGCTGTCATCTCGGGTAACACGGCACAGGGCAGGGAAGGGCAGTATGTCCGCATCGCCGGTTCGCCGCAGAGCATACTGATCGACCGGGAACTGGACATCCCGGTCACGCTCACGGACTGGCTCGACCGCGAGATCGTGGATATTTCTGATTCAGAGGTCGTCGAGCTGTCGATCAGTCACCCGGACGGTGAGACCGTGGTGGCCAAGAAAGTTTCCGCGGACGACGAAAATTTTGAATTGCAGGGCATTCCCGAGGGTTCCGAAGCGAAGTCGCACTGGACCGTCAATTCGCTGGCCGGCGGATTCTCTTCCCTGCAGCTGGACGCGGTCGCTCCCGCGGGGGATATCGACTGGACCGGCGCCCTGCGCTACCGGCTGGTGACGGCGGACGGACTCGACCTCCAGGCTGAGCTGGTGGCCCTGGTTTCTGCAGATGGTGATGATCAACACTGGCTGCGCCTCGAGGCGGGAATCTATACCACCCGACTCGACAGCGGTGTTGCCGGGGACGGCAGCGAAACCCGCGAACGGGCGGAGGAAATCAAGCGCAGAACCGGCGGCTGGGCCTTCCGCATTGCCCGCTACAAGTACGACTCCCTGGCCAAGCGCATGGAAGACCTGGTGCAAAAGGCAGAAACCTCCGGGTGAGCCGGCTGCGCTACAACCGCCGCAAGGCGGTCAGGCACCTGAAAGACCGGTGTGATTTCGTTGCCCGCCTGGTGGATGAATGCGGTCCCCTCAAATTAAAGGTCGCCAGGGACACGGACCTGTTCGACGCGCTTTCGTCTGCTATCATCTATCAGCAGCTTTCCGGAAAGGCGGCCGCGACCATACATGGCCGCTTCAAATCCCTGTTCAAGGGTGGCGTACCCGAGGCCTCGCAGCTGGCCCGCCTGGCCATGGAAGACCTCAGGGGCGTCGGCCTGTCGCGGAACAAGGCGCTGGCCGTGCGCGACCTCGCGGACAAATCCATGGACGGCACATTGCCTTCTGGGCGGCGGATGAGCCGGCTCGATGACGCTGCGGTTATCAGCAGCTTGTGCCAGGTTCGAGGCATCGGTCCATGGACGGCCCAGATGTACCTGATCTTTAACCTGGGCCGGCCCGATGTCATGCCGGCTACCGACCTGGGCATCCAGAAGGGCGTCCAGTATGTCTACGGCGCAGAATCCCTGCCGGCGCCCGCCGAAGTCCTAAAGATGACAGCACACCTCGCACCCTACCGTTCGGCGGCAAGCTGGTATTTCTGGCTGGCGGCCGATACCGGCCTGATAAGCTAGTCCTTGAAAATGGACCGGCCAGTACGCATCTTGACCGGGTGAACCTGCTCGACCAATTCATCCTGCAACACGTGCAAATTTCGCAGCTCGAGGCGAAATTGCTGTCCTCGCCCAAGGGCACCGGTTCACGCGAAGCCAAGGTCGAGCTGAAACTGGCCCCGCGCCTGATGAAGGCCGATAGCGGGGAGGAGCTGCCTGCTTACCAGGTCAGCGCCATTTTGAGCTGCAAGGGGGACTCGGGTGATGACATCGCCCCCCGGTTCCTGGCCCAGGTGGGGGTCGAGGCGATCTACCAGCAGACCGAAGGCGAAGCGATGGACCTCGCTGAATTCAGCACCCACCACGCCAGCCTGACGCGACAAATCTACCCTCTCTTGCAGCAGGAACTCAGGTTGCTGTTGATGCGCGTGGGCCTGGAGCAGATCCACCTGCCATTCGACCTACCTGCGAAGGTCGAATTCGAGGAAGGCCAGACAGTAAAAGTCTCCGGTTCACTGCACTAGAAAATTCCCCGGTTTTTTCCTATTAATTGAATATGGTCGCATTTCCCGCGCGGCCTTGCTGTCACAGCCATCCGGCTGCTCCATTACCGGCTCCGACTGTGCAGCCATCAAAAATGGGCAATTCTTCTTGAGGATCAGAGCATGACTTTCAAAAGCATTGGCCTGGTGGTTGCAGTCATATTCGCAACATTTGCAGGCCTCAATAACGATGTTCACGCGTTCAAAATCGACGAGGGCGTCGAGGGATACTGGTACGAGGCGGGGCTCAATGCCCGCCGCGGCTGGGGACTCCAATACCTGAAAACGGGACCGGAGCAGGGTGTCCTTTTTGTCGCCGGTTTTGTTTACGACAACATCAATGAACCGATTTGGGTTACGGGCGATGCCCTGGTCTGGGACGGCCAGCACGAGGTCAATATGAGCCTGCAGCTGATCGAAGGCGGCACGTTTGGCCCGGATGCGGGCAACCCGGTGGTGGTAAACGACCACATCGTGTTCTTGAGAATCCTTTTCAAGAGCTGCAATTCAGCTGAATTCACTTTTTCGGGTGACTTGCACCAATTCAGCCAGGACTTCGACCCTTTCCTGGAGCTGGTTGGCGGGGCCAGGGAGGGGCGTTGTATTTACCAGCGTGAATTTACCGAATGTCCGCAGTGGGCTGATCCGGGCATGGGCGAGCGATCCTGCGTGATATCGGATACCTTCGATCACGACATCGTTCTGACCAACGAGATCAACTGGGAACTCAACGGCATCGTGCATATCGGGGCCAAGGCAGAGCAGGGCCAGCCGGTTCCTGAAGACGGGCCGACGTTGACTATCGAGGCCGGAACGCGAATCAGGGGCTTTGACGGCTCGGCCCTGGTGATCAGCCGGGGTTCCAAAATCATCGCCGAGGGGCAGCCCCATGCCCCCATTGTCATGGGGGGGTATTTTTCGACCATAGAGGGCGCACATGCGGGTGACTGGGGCGGACTGATCATCAACGGCGCCGCGACCATCAACGGTTGCGCCAGCCCGCCCTGCGAGAACGACAGCGAAGGCGATACGGGTGCTTATGGCGGGACCAATGACGATGATGACAGTGGCATCCTGCGCTACGTGCGGATCCAGTATGCCGGCGGGGTGGTCGATCACCAGGAGGACGAGGACATACCGGGGCTGAGCCTGGAAGGCGTCGGCCGGGGTACGGTCATCGACCACGTGCAGATCCACCGCAGCCTTGATGACGGCCTGAAGCTTCATGGCGGAACCGTGAACCTGGATTACCTGGTGGTGACCGAAGCACAGAATGACGGGATCGATTGGTCGGACGGCTACCGGGGCCAGATCCAGCACGCCCTGGTCTGGCAACGGGATGTTGCCGGGGGCTGGGGTGAACGCGGCATCGAGGGGGAGAACGGCGATGGTGATTTCGCTTACAACGGCCCCAACGCCACCCCGAGGTCGATGCCGGCCCTTTCCAACATAACCCTGGTAGGTAACTTCGGTCACGAGGCAGTCAATGTCCGGGCCGGCAGCGGTGGGCGCTTCTCAAACCTGGTCATCGTCGGTTACGAACGGGGCATCAATATCGACGACGAGGCCACCTTCCTGGCCGCCGGGACTCCGCAAAATCAATCCGGCGTGCTGACGTTCGACAACGTGATTGCCTGGACCAATCACGACTGGTTTTCCGACGACGACAGCAGTCCGCCCTGGTGGTTAGCTGACTTCATGGCTGCCGGAACAGGAAATACAAGCGGCATCAGCCCGGGGCTTTACACGGGGGCGGGTTACAATTTTATCCCGCCGCAGGGTCCCTACACCTGGTACCTACGCGACCATGGGCTTGACCGCGACCTGTTCGGCGATTTTTTCAAAGATACCGGGTATGCCGGCGCTTTCCGGTCGAGTGACTCAGCCTGGCACTACAGATGGGCGGAGTTCCTGCATGAGTAGGGGCCGGCAGGCGAGACGCCTTACATCTTGAAATTCAGCACAAGGAGGTGGTTGGCCCGGTCCGGCAGGTAGCGGACCGGGTAGTGCTGGTGCATGTACAGCGCTTCCACCAGGAAAGCGTGGAAGTCCCAGCCGAATCCGGTGTAAAAACGATTTTGCCCGTATCCCCTGCGGGTCCACCGGGTGTCGCGCAGGTGGTAGAAAAACTCGTCGCCGAGGATGAATTTCAGGTCCGGATTCGATTTGAAACGCCGGTCGAGGCGGAACTGTTGGCGGAGCCGCAAGTCGGTGCCGTGCAGTTCTTCCCGTGCGCGCTGCTCCAGTCGCGTGCGCGAAGACAATGTGCTGTGCTGCCAATGGACCATGTTCCAGCTCACCTGCTGGAACAGCCGGTTCTCGTTGTAGCTGGGGCCGTCATCGATTTCGGAACGAAAATAGGTATATCCGGCCCAGAACGTGAGCCGGCTGTTGATCCTGAGCCCGAGGCCCGGCAAAAGCGTGTACTGCGTGACGCCGCCGAGGCGGTCCGTATAGCGGGCGTCGGCGTAAAAACCATAGCGCCAGGGGCCTTTTTCTTCACCCCAGTGAAGCACGCCCGATGTATAGAATGCCGCCCAGGCGCCCACGGCGTCGTCGCCGGCGGAGAGCTTGCCGGAATAAAGACCCAGGCAGGCGACAAGAAACAGTGCTGCTGCACAGCGAACGGCGGACATCATTTTTATTAACCAGGGCTCAGGAAATCTTCAGGAAACGGATTCCGTTCAGGGACGTGTGCAGCTTGGATTCTGAATCATTATGGGAAGCGATTGTGCGGTCGGAGGACCCCCGGGTCAATCCCCAAAGGCTGCCCGAATTGACCTCGCTCATGCTTTGTCATACTCCTGTCATCAAGGCAGCACAGAAAGAATTCTCGAAAAGCCGGCTGCAACCCCCGGCCTCGGGAACAAGCTGTTTTCGCGCCTGTAATCAAACTGAAATATTTAGCCAATAGCATGCGCGTATGAACGTCGTTACCGGCAGAAATGCGATCGCGGATTCCGTGCGGTCAGAGAAGTTTCACCTTTGGAGGTCCCGCAAGGACACTGCCGTCCGCTGGCTTATCGCCATCGGTGGTGTGGGTGTCATCTGGGCCGTTGTCCTGATTTTCTTCTACCTGCTCTGGGTCGTGTTTCCGCTTTTCGTTCCGGCGCACGCCCAACTCGAGAAAGCCCGCAGCATGCCGGCCTGGGAAAAGAACAACCCGGTCTACTTTTCGATCGAGGAGCAAAGGGAAATCGGCCTGCGCCTGACCGATGACGGCGAGGCAGGCTTTTTCCACGTGCCGGACGGCCGCGAACTGACAAAGGTGCGCCTGCCCGTGACCGGAACAAGCCGGATCACGACCGTCACGGAGTCGGTTGAGCAGGATGGCAAAGTCGCTGTTGCAACCAATGACGGGCATGTCTACGTATTCCGGCACCGCTACGAGACCAGCTTTTCCGCCGGTGTCGATTCCCGTGAAATCAAGCCGGTCGTGGATTTTCCCTATGGAGAGGGGTCGCTGCTGGAACTTCCGTTCCCCGCGATCAGTGGCCTGGCCTTTTCCGATAGTGAAAACGAGTTCGTGGTTGCCGCAATCGGTCCGGGTGGCCGGGTGCGCGTCAACTATGCTTCCAAGTCAGAAAATTTCATCACGGGTGAGGTAACCGTAGAGAACGATTTCCACGAGACCAGCGTTGGCTTCAATGCCACGACGGTCGCCGTCAGCGGCAACCACCGCTGGCTTTACATCGGAGACAACCAGGGCCGGGTTTACAGCTTCACACTGCCGGCGCTGGAGGCCCGCGAGGTCGTGCAGGCCGGGCAGGGTGCGATTACCAGCATGGCCATGTTGCTGGGCGGCATTTCCGTGCTCGCCGGAGATAGCAATGGCGGCGTGAGCCAGTTGTTCCCCGTGCGAGACGAGAACAATCGCTTCAAGCTGCAGTTGATTCGCCAGTTCGAAGGTTCCGGCAGCCCCGTGGCGAAAATCGTCCCCGAGCAACGGCGCAAGGGTTTCCTGGCGCTGGATACGGCACAGCACATCTCGGTTTACCACAGCACCGCCGGGCGCCGGATTCTGCAGGAAGACCTCGGGGGGCTGCAACCGCGCGGCATTGCCCTGGCGCCGCGCGCCAATGGCTTGCTGATCGAGGGCGCCGGCGGCAGCCTGCAGATGCTGCAACTGGAAAACGAACACCCCGAGGTCAGTTTCTCCTCGATTTGGCGCAAAGTCTGGTATGAAAACTACGAACAGCCCGAGTACATCTGGCAGTCTTCCGCATCGACCAACGAGTTCGAACCCAAATTCAGCCTGACCCCGCTGGTTTTTGGCACCATCAAGGCTTCTTTCTACGCGATGTTGTTCGCCATCCCGCTGGCCCTGATGGGCGCGGCCTACACGGCGTATTTCATGTCGCCGCAGCTGCGCAAGTGGGTCAAGCCCGGTATCGAGATCATGGCCGCCCTGCCGACCGTGATCCTCGGTTTCCTGGCCGGTCTCTGGTTTGCGCCGTGGATGGAGGAACACCTGGCCGACCTGTTCCTGATGATGCTGATCATTCCGCCAGGGTTGGTGGTATTTGCCTGGGCGTGGCACAAGTCCCGCCTGAGCGACAGGATGAATATTCCCGAGGGCTGGGAGCCTCTCCTGCTGATCCCCACGCTGCTGGGGCTGGGCGCCCTGGCGATGTGGATCGCGGACCCGGTTCAGGCGACCGTGTTTGGCGGCGACATGCGCGATTGGCTGAGCAACGAGGCCGGAATTTCCTATGACCAGCGCAATGCGATGGTGGTGGGTTGCGCGATGGGTTTCGCGGTCATCCCAACAATTTTCTCGATTGCCGAGGATGCCGTCTTCGGTGTGCCGGAATCCCTGTCGCAGGGCTCGCTGGCTCTCGGCGCAACACCCTGGCAGACCATGGTGTTCGTAATCCTGCCAACCGCCAGCCCGGGCATTTTTTCAGCACTTATGATCGGCCTGGGCCGTGCCGTCGGCGAAACCATGATCGTGTTGATGGCCACCGGCAATACCCCGATCATGGACTGGAACCTGTTCGAGGGCATGCGCACGCTGGCCGCGAACATCGCGGTCGAAATGCCGGAATCGGAGGTCAACAGCTCTCACTACCGGATCCTTTTCCTGGCCGGCCTGGTGCTGTTCATATTCACCTTTGTCGTCAACACGGGTGCGGAGCTGATACGCCAACGCCTGCGTGAAAAGTACAGCTCGCTGTGAGGATGCCTGGATGACCTCGTTCAAGAAAAGAGTTAAAGCCGGGGACATGGAGTCCTTCCAGTACTGGGTCAAGAGCGGCACGCCCTGGGTCTGGATAAACGCCGCCGCGGTCGCCGCCAGCATCATCCTTGTGGTCGGCTTGTTGATGATTATCGCAGTGCGCGGCATGGGGCACTTCTGGCCGACCGCGATCCAGGAATTCACCTACCTGGAGGATGACGGGCGGCAGCACGTCATCAGTGGACAGGTGCGTACCCGGGAGGATGTGCTCGCATCCCGCCTTACCGAATCCGGCCTGGACGTGCCGGAGGGTGTCGAAACCTTTGAGCGGATCCTGCTGAAAACCGGGAACCGGGACCTGACCGGCGAAGACTTCCGCTGGATCCTTTCCTACCGGATCGAGAACCAGGAAACGCCCGCGGACCTGGTCATCCTGGAACGCCAGGAATGGGGCGCTTTCATGGGCCGCGTGGTTGGACTGAAAAAAGCCGGGGAATTGATCGAGGTCGAAGACCCCTGGCAGACGTTCCTGGAAATGCTGGTGCACACGGTTGATCTTCGTGAACAGATCACCGACCTGGAAAAAGGGGCTATCGGCAGCGTCAACTATCGCATGGAGCGCCTGCGGCTGGCAGAGCGCAAGCTGCAGCTCAAAGGCGTCAGCGACCCCGAGGCCTTTGCCGGGATCGAGCGCGAGCGGCAGGAACTTGACGAGGAGTACAGGGTCCTGGAGGAGGGCCTGGTCGAGCTGAACCGGGACATTCGTCTTGACTCGGTAATCATGCGCACCAGTGACGGCCAGGAGGTCGAGCTGTCGCTGGCGAGTATCGTAGACGCCTGGCGACCCAACGACATGGACTTGTTTCAGCAACTGGGCCAGTACTTCCACAAGGTCTGGCTGTTTATCGTCGATGATCCGCGTGAGGCCAATACCGAGGGTGGCATTTTCCCCGCTATCTTCGGCACCATCCTGATGGTTTTGCTGATGTCGGTCGTGGTGACGCCCTTTGGCGTGGTGGCCGGCTTATACCTGAAAGAGTATGCCAGGCAAGGCCTTTTGACACGCACCATACGCATTGCAGTGAACAACCTGGCCGGCGTGCCATCCATTGTTTACGGCGTCTTCGGCCTGGGCTTTTTTGTTTACACCCTCGGCGGCAGCATCGACAAGCTGTTTTTCGAGGCAGCCCTGCCGTCGCCGACTTTCGGCACCGGCGGACTGTTCTGGGCCTCGCTGACCCTGGCCCTGTTGACCCTGCCGGTGGTCATCGTATCCACCGAAGAGGGCCTGTCCCGAATCCCGCGCGCCATCCGCGAGGGCAGCCTGGCGCTGGGCGCAACCAAGTGGGAAACGCTGTGGCGAACGGTGATCCCGATGGCCAGCCCCGGCATCATGACCGGCCTGATCCTGGCCGTCGCGCGTGCTGCCGGCGAGGTGGCGCCGTTGATGCTGGTGGGCGTGGTCAAGCTGGCCCCTTCGCTCCCGCTGGACGGGAATTACCCCTTCCTGCACCCCGAACGCAAGTTCATGCACCTTGGGTTTCACATCTATGATGTGGGATTCCAGAGCCCGAACGTCGAGGCCGCGAGGCCGCTTGTTTATGCAACCGCCCTGCTGCTGGTCGTGGTCATCCTGCTGTTGAACATGGTGGCGATCCACGTCCGTAACGGCCTGCGCGAGAAATACAAAGGACTAGAATCGTGAACGATTCCCATAAGGCAGGCCCCGTGCCCGTTGAAGAAAAAGTCACCGTCAGGGTCAAGGATCTTGATCTTTACTACGACCGTACCGTGCAAGCGCTGGACAACATCAACCTGGACATTCCGGACCGCCAGGTCACGGCGTTTATCGGCCCAAGTGGCTGCGGCAAGTCAACGCTACTGCGTTGTTTCAACCGCATGAACGACCTGATCGACCATTGCGTGGTCCAGGGCAAGATCATCATCGACGGCAAGAACATCCTGAAAAAGAAAATCGACGTGGCCGAATTGCGGCGCCAGGTCGGCATGGTTTTCCAGAAGCCCAACCCGTTCCCGAAGTCGATTTACGAAAACGTGGCTTACGGCCTGCGCATACAGGGCATCAGCAAGCGGCGCGTGCTGGACGAGACCGTGGAGTGGGCCCTGAAAGGCGCCGCGCTGTGGGACGAGGTCAAGGATCGGCTGCAGGAACCGGGCTTCGGGTTGTCCGGCGGCCAGCAGCAACGCCTGGTGATCGCCCGCGCTATCGCGGTGCAGCCCAAGGTGATTCTGCTCGACGAGCCCTGTTCGGCGCTCGATCCGATTTCCACGTTGAAAATTGAGGAGCTGATCCACGAGTTGAAAACGCAGTACACGATTATCATCGTTACTCACAACATGCAGCAAGCGGCGCGTGTGTCCGACAAGACGGCATTCATGTATCTCGGTAAAATGATCGAGTACGGCGAAACGAACCAGATTTTCACCAACCCGGCGGAAAAACGGACGGAAGACTACATCACCGGCCGCTACGGCTAACGGAGCTACCATGAGCGATTTGAACCTCGGTCAACATATTTCGCAGCAGTTCAATGCTGAGCTGGAAGACGTGCGCAACAAGGTGCTGCTTATGGGCGGCATCGTTGAAGAGCAGTTGGGAAAAGCCGTGCTCGCGATCGTCACGGGCGACTCTGAACTCGCCGCAGTGGTGGAAGAAAACGATTACCGCGTCAACGCGCTGGAAGTCGAAATCGATGAAGAATGCACACGCATCGTCGCCCGCCGCCAGCCCGCTGCGTCCGACCTGCGCCTGGTCATGGCCGTGATCAAGACGATTACCGACCTCGAGCGGATCGGTGACGAGTCCAAACGCATCGCCAGGATGGTCCACGATGAACTGGCAGGATCGATGTCCGAAGACGTGCGCCAGGAACTGGAGCACATGGGTGACCTGGTGCGCGAAATGCTGCGTACCATCCTTGACGCTTTCGCGCGCATCGATGTCGAGACGGCCGTCAAGGTGGTGGAATTCGACACCAGGGTGGATACCAAGTACGTATCCATCACCCGCCAGTTGATTACCTACATGGCGCAAGACCCGAAGATGATTCCCGGTATCCTGGATATCCTGTGGGCCGCGCGTTCACTCGAACGTATCGGTGACCGCTGTGAGAATATCGCCGAATACATTTTTTACCTGGTCAACGGCCGCGATATCCGCCACCTCTCCAAGGAAGACGAACTGGCCCAAATGGCCGCCGCCAAAGACTCCGCTTCCTGATTTTGTTCGGCGCCTGCCAGATAAGCCCGCTCCTGCAGGAAACCTAGAACGACCATTCCAGGGCGGCTGTATATTCGCGGCCGACGGTGAATGAACGGCGGGTCCTATCGCCCTGGGTAATCTCGACCTCGGTGTCCAGCAGGTTGCGGGCGCGAAACTTGAACTTCCAGTGTTCGCCGAATTTTTGTGAGTAGACGAAATCCAGTACCGGCCTGGGCTCCTGGTAAATGTCGGGTGCGCCGTTGGTGCCCACGTCCACGATGCGTTCGCCGAAAATGTTGAACAGCAGGGCCGTGTTGATGCCGTGGTCCAGGTCGTCGTAACCCAGTTGGAAGTTCCAGACGTAAGGCGACTGGCCTTGCAGCGGGCGGGTGGCCGAGGTGAGCACGTTGGCATCTTCCTCGGACAGTGTGATTTCTGAGTCGATCCACGCGTAGTTGGTATTGATGTACCACTTCGCCCACCAGGCTTCCTCGCCCCACCACCTGCCGATGAAATCGAGGCTGGTATAGAACTCGAATTCGATACCGAAATTTTCGGCAGCTTCCGCGTTGTTGTAGGTGGTGATCTGAGAAGCACCCGCGAGGATCACGGTTTCGATCGGATCGGTGAATTCCTTGTAAAACGCACCCAGCGAAACGAACTCGCCCTGGTCAAAATACCAGTCCCAGCGCAGATCGAGGTTGGTCAGGTAGGCCGGAATCAGGTCGGGGTTGCCCTTGACCAGGCGGTCGAGCAGGGGATCCTTGAACAGGGCTTCCGAGAGTTCCTTGAAGTCGGGCCGGTTGGTGGTCTCTCCGTAACCGGCCCGGATCTGGTGGTCGCCTAAAAGCAGGGTGGTCGAAAGCGAAGAAAACAGGTCTTCGGTACGCAGTTCGGAAACGACCGGGTTGCGGTCCGGGTCGAACTGGTCGAAGGTCATCACCGACTGTTTGGACTTCTCACGGCGAAGGCCACCTCCGAGGCGCAGCCATTCGTCGAGGGCGAAGTCCAGCGCGAAATAGGAGGAGTCGATGGTCTGGTCGGCCGTGTATGCGTCGGTGGCGATGGTCACCTCCCCAAGTTGCCACCCGCGTGGCGCGATGGTTTCGTCGTAGATCACGTCTTCCGGGTTCAGGTTGCGGCGCAGATCGACATCACCGGAAACGGGTCCCCTGGACTTGAAGGCGAAGCGCCTCAGGCTGGAGTTTCTGTCACGTTCGATATTGCCCAGGCCGGCACGGACTCCAAAATCCAGCCGGTTGCCCATGGGCAATGGCTGCACCAGGTTGAAGTTCCAGTCGTTGCTGTTGTCTTCCAGGTAGCCCCAGCGCCGCTGGTTGCTGTCGTTTCTCAGGGAGAAGATCAGGTCGTCTTCCTCGGGCGTCAGCGTATCAGGATCGTAGCGGTAAGTGCGGGTGTCCGGTTCGGTTGTTTCAGCCGTGGCGCTGGTGTAGTTCCAGTTCAGTTTGAGGTCCCAGATCGAGGGGAAATCATGTTCGCCCAGTAACTGGTTGGCAACCAACTGGCGTTCCAGCCACTCCAGTTCGGAGAATTGTACGTCGCCGCCCTCGGCGTCCTTGTTGAAACCCTGCTGGCGTTGCGTACGGTCCGTGCTACTGCGTAGCAGCATCCAGTTGTAGGTCAAGCGGTGGTGATCGCCTATTTCGGTGCCCAGCGTGAAGAATCCACTCAGGTCGACGTTGCGTAGTGTGACGAAATAGCGGTAGTCGTTCTCGGGCACCAGTTCGCCGCCGCTGACCACGTAGTCGGTGCGCTGCTGGATCGTCGTCGCCCACTTGTCGTCGTAGTCCATGGCGGTGAGGAAGCCGATGGTGAACTTGTCGTTGACGTCAAAACGGTTGCCGCCGGCCATGCCGAAACCAAAGTTGGGGGCGATGTCCTCGCTGTAGACCTCATAATTGACCGGCAGGGATTCACCAATGACCTCCAGCTCTTCCTTGCTATAGCCGACCCCGGTAAAACGGTTGAATTCACGTAATTCGGTGCCGTTTGCAGTGGCGGCTTTCAGAATGTCCGGCATATCCCGTGTACCGTCGTCATAGCCAGTCCAATCGTCCGAACCGCCGTCGTAACGTAATCCGTCCTTACCGGTGGTCTGGTCGTTATAGCCGACCTTGGCCTCGACCTCGAAAAATGCGGCCTCGGGTACACTCTTGGTGCGCAATTGTACGGTGCCGCCACCAAACTCGGCCGGCATTTCGGGCGTGAAACCCTTCTGCACCGCGATACTGTCGATGATCCCCGCGGGAAACAGGTCGAGCGGCACGACCCGGCGCGTGGGGTTTGGGCTGGGCACATTGGCGCCGTTGAGCAAGGTGCTCGAGTAGCGTTCACCCAGCCCGCGCACAAATATGTAGCGCCCGCCGACCAGGGTCAGGCCGGTCACGCGTTTCAATGCGCCGGCGGCGTCGCTGTCGCCGGCCTTGGATATCTGTTCGGAACCCAGGATATTGGCGACAGCCAATTCATCGCGCCGTTCCTCCAGCACCGAGGCCAGGCTGCCCGAAATATGCGGCACCAAGACCACGTACTCCGGCAATTCCGAGCCGGCCGGGGTCAGCTCGAACTCCAGGCTGATGCGTCCTTCCGCCGGCACGTCGATACGGTCGCGGGTCTGGGTGTTGAAGCCCGAGTGCAGGATGGAAACCGAGCGCAAACCGCTAGGCGCCTGTATGCTGAAACGGCCGTCGGAATCGCTGCGCACGTCCTTCGAGACACCGCTGACAAAGATCCGGGCGCCTTGCACCGGTCTGCCGTCATCCGAGCTGACAAGACGGCCCTCGATAGCGCCCGGTAACCCGTCCACGTCTTTGGCGACCGTGGCAGCGGCGGCTCC
>JAZBOH010000001.1:0-2082 GCA_036351055.1 Lysobacterales bacterium | reverse complement strand
CACGGCATAGTTGCGTCCGACCATGGCCTCCCTCCGTGCGGGGTTTTCCAGTACCGTCCGGACCCGGGAGGCGATCGTTTTAGACAAATAGCCGTCCATGACGATCAGGTCGAAGCCGAGGGGTTCGATATCCCTGACAAAGGTGGAATAGCGGTTGATCAGCATCGGTTTCTTGAAGTAGACCGCTTCCAAAAAGGCATTTCCGAATCCCTCATAGAGGCTGGGGTAGGTGATGAAATCGGCATATGGGTAGACGTCCCAGAGGGTGCAGGGGCAGGCGGTTTCCCCGGTTTTCGTCCAGGGATCGCCAATGCGCTGATTAACGAACCGCAGGTCGACGGCGTGCTCGCGGGCATGATCCTGCAGCCATTCGGCATATTCGAACCCCTCGTCTCCGGCTTCGTGGGAGATGACCAGTTTGTTTCTCGGATCGTCCAGCGCCTTGACCAGTTCGATCGCATGCTCTATTCCCTTCCGGCGAATGATCCTTGTCGGCTGGAGGATCATGCGATCGTCTTTCTGAAGCCCGATCGCGTCCCGAAAGCGTTGAATCCCGTTTGGACTGGGGCACGGCGGATGATCGAAATCGAGCACATTGGGAACGATGGTCGAGGCAATCCCGGTCCGCAGTGCAAGCTGTTCCTGGGCTTCGGAATTGATGACGACATGCCGGATGTTGGGCAGGTTCGGCGGAAAGGCCATTCGCAGGTAATCGCCGACGGCATTGACCGAGTAGCGGACCCGCTCCCAGTAAAAATCGTGGTTATGGGAGATCGCGGGGAGTTGGGTTTCTGCAATGGCTTCGGTAAGGGCCAGGCCCAGTGGAACGTGCATCGGGATGGTGAGCACGTTTTCAGCCACAATCAGGTCGATCTCGAACCGTTCGATGAACCGGTGGATCTGGACTTTGAGTTGGGAGCGAAGTTCGTGGATGGTGCGGGTGACCAGCGGTGTGCGCCGCTTGGTTCCGAGAATCTGTTCGTTGATCCAGAGGTTTTTTTCGTGATGAAAATGCGCTTCGGGAACGACGAAGCTTCGCGTCGGCTCCCTGTCGGCCTCCCCGGCGAACCAGAAGCACTGGAAGCCATTTTCTTCCATCACCTGCGCCCACTTGCAAGACTCAAGGGAGACGCCGTCTGTCCCGGAAAAGCGGGTAGAAATGAATCCGATGTGTTTTGTCTGGGAAAGGCTGCGATCCATCATTGTGGAGTCGGAACGTTCAGGATGGTCCGGTGTGGGTCAACGGGCATCAGCACCACCGGCAAGCGGCCGATTGCTCTCGCAGGTATAACAAGATATTGTGTAAAGTCAACAAAAAATATCAATAGGTAGTGGTATAAATGACAGGAGAAAAAAGATTTTGCTTCGTTGAACGGTTGAATGGGAAATTCGGTTCAGTGGCAAACGCAGCGGCCGCCGAGGCATGGGCCGCAGGAAGTCAACACCGAAGCCGCTTCATGTTCCCCGAATCGACCATACAACCGCTCAACGAATCAACTCATTTCGGCGGGGAGTTCGCAGGCCTCGGCGCTTTTTTTGGTTTCCACAAAGTGGGCTGCCGCCAAGGCGGCGGTTGAGCCGTCGGCCGCTGAAATCACGATCTGGCGGGCGTATTTTTCCCGAAGATCGCCGATCACGAAAAGGCCGGGGATGGCGGTTTCACACTTGTCGTCGGTGACCACGTATCCGTCCGCGTTCATTTTAACCCCTGCCGGAACCAGTTCATTGTTGGGATGAAAGCCGATGAAGATGAACGCGCCTTCGGCTTCGATTTTCCGCTCCTCTCCGGTAAGGGTGTTCTTTACAGAAACTTGGTTGGCGCCGCTGTCGTCGGCAAGGATCTCCGTCAGGACGGAGTTCCAGACCATTTCGATCTTGCATTCGTCCAGGACCCGCTTTTGAAGGATTTTGCTGGCCCTCAGTTCGTCGCGGCGGTGAACCAGATATACCTGCTTGACGAGTTTGGCCAGATACATGGCCTCTTCACAGGCGGTGTCTCCGCCGCCCACGACGACCACGGTCTTATCCCGGAAAAAGAAGCCGTCGCAGACGGCGCAGTAGGAAACTCCCTTGCCGTAGTAT